>DASSON010000141.1:0-14543 GCA_035700525.1 Burkholderiales bacterium | reverse complement strand
CGATGCGAAGCCCGTCATGGATGGTTCGGCAGATGCCGTAGTCGCTGCGCCGGCCGAAGGCCGGGTCGGCAGCGCGTGTCCGGTGTTTCGCCGGCGCGTCAAATGACGCTTGGTGGGCGGTGCTGATCCGGCATACAGGCTGGCGTCATTGCCAAAGATCGCGCAGCCAGAAGCGCCACACCAGCCACGCCACAATCAGCCAGAACACCAGGATGGCCGCCGCGGCAATGCGGCCTGCAGTTTTGAGCCGCCACGCGGCGACCCAGTTGTGCGCCTGCGCGCGGCATTGTGCCAGCACCGGCGCGGGCACCAGACGCAGTGCCAGCCAGATGCCGGCCGGGACGAGAACCAGATCGTCGAGATAGCCAAGCACCGGGATGAAATCCGGAATCAGATCGATCGGACTGAACGCATACGCGACCACCGCGATCGCAACAATTTTCGCCGGCAGCGGAGTGGCCGGATGGCGGCAGCAGAACCACAGTACGATCAACTCGGTCCTGAGGTGGCGCGCCCAGCGCTTCAGTCGCGATAACATTGCGCTCCAGAATTTTCCCCTCCTCGAATGAGGGGTAGCGCTTCGCAGCGTCGGCCGAGGGGCCCCGACGGGATCGGCCAGCGCAGAGGCGCACGGCCGCGCCACGAGGCGCTTCATCCCGCTTCAGGGTTGCACCCACTACGCGGGCTCCTGCTTCGTCTTACGCGGTCGTCCCGCGGCGGCGGACGGGGCGGTGGGCGGCGCCCGGAAAAAGCGACCACCCCTCCCGCTCTGCTCCTTCCCCTCCTTAAAAACAGGAGGGGAGATTGATCGCGCGGTGAACGACGCACGAATATTCGCCGTCTCGTCATGGCCCTCCAGCATCTCGCTTCAGGGCCGCAGGTGCTGCGCGTGCACCTACCTTTTTCCCCTCCTCGAATGAGGAGGGGTGCCCGCGACGGCGGGCGGGGTGGCAGGCGGCGCCGGGAAAAGCGACCACCCCTCCCGCTTCGCTCCGTCCCCTCCTTAAAAACAGGAGGGGAGCTGTACTATGTCATCTCCGCCCACAGATCGTGCGCATCCGATTTGATGATTCGCACATCGACAAAGCTGCCTGCTGCCGGCAGTCCGGCGCCGCGCACGAATACCTGGCCGTCGATTTCCGGTGCGTCGGCGCTGGAGCGGGCCACCGCGCCGTCGTCGGTGATTTCATCGATCAGCACCCGCATCGTGGTGCCGATCTTGCGTTGCAGGCGTGCGGCGCTGATCTTTTCCTGCGTCTGCATGAAGCGCGCGCGCCGTTCTTCCTTCACCTGTTCCGGAATCGGATCCGGCAGGCGGTTCGCTGCTGCACCATCGACTGGCGAATAGGCGAAACAGCCGACGCGATCGAGCTGCGCTTCTTCGAGGAATGCCAGCAGCTCGTTGAATTCCGCTTCCGTTTCGCCGGGGAAGCCGACGATGAAGGTGCTGCGGATCGTCAGTTCGGGACACGCCGCACGCCAGTGCCGGATGCGTTCAAGGTTGTTTTCGCTATTGGCCGGCCGCTTCATCAGCTTGAGGATGCGCGGGCTGGCGTGCTGGAACGGCACGTCGAGATAGGGCAGCAGCCGGCCT
Organism: Burkholderiales bacterium; assembly: GCA_035700525.1. GTDB lineage: Bacteria > Pseudomonadota > Gammaproteobacteria > Burkholderiales > JBDZVW01 > JBDZVW01. Next base: position 12,949 of record DASSON010000141.1, on the reverse strand, counting down.
TCTGTCATCAGCGGAATCACGTCGTCGACGTGCGGATACGGATAAACGTAATGCAGCCGCACCCACACGCGCTCGTCACCATGCGTGCCGCTCAGTTCACCGAGCGCGCGCGCCAGCTCGACCATGCGCGTGCGTACCGGCCGGCCGCCCCAGAATCCGGTGCGGTATTTGACGTCGACGCCGTACGCGCTGGTGTCCTGCGAGATGACCAGCAGTTCCCGGACACCGGCGTCGACCAGATTCTGCGCTTCCTGCAGCACGTCACCGACCGGGCGGCTGACCAGCTTGCCGCGCATCGATGGAATGATGCAGAAGGTGCAGTGATGATTGCAGCCCTCGGCGATCTTCAAATACGCGTAATGCCTGGGTGTGAGCTTGACGCCCTGCGGCGGCACCAGGCTGGTGAACGGATCGTGCGGCTGCGGCAGGTGATCATGCACTGCCCGCATCACATCATGCGTTGCCTGCGGGCCGGTGACCGCGAGCACCCGCGGATGCGTCTGTTTGACGACGTCGCCTTTCGCGCCAAGGCAGCCGGTGACGATCACCTTGCCATTTTCCGCCAGCGCCTCGCCGATTGCATCGAGCGATTCTTCGACGGCGGAATCAATGAAGCCGCAGGTATTGACGATGACCAGGTCGGCATCATCGTAGGTCGGCGCGATGACATAGCCTTCGGCACGCAGCTCGGTCAGTATCCGTTCCGAGTCGACCAGCGCCTTGGGACAGCCGAGCGAAACGAATCCGACCTTCGAGGGATGATGCGGCACTGGAAAAGGGGACAGGCTACTGCTTGTCGGAGGAGGGGTCGGACTTGTCTTTCGAGTCATTGCCGGGCGCCGGATTCTGCGGCGTGGTAAAGCCCGAGAACGGGAAATTGCCGAACAGGCTCTGCGTCTGGCGTTGCAGCTGCTGTTGCATTTCGAGGAAGGCGTTCGCACTCTGTTCCAGATAGCGCCCCATCAATCCCTGCATCGCCGGTCCCTGCATCTTCAGGAATTCACTCCACGCATCGGCGTTGAGCATCGGGTTGGCGCCGTAAATCTGGTGCGACTGGTCCTGCAGGTGTTTCTGGATCTTGATGAAGGTCTGGATGTTCTTCTCCAGATAGTTCCCCATCATGCCCTGCATCGCGTTGCCGTAGAAGCGGATGATCTGCGACAGCATGTCGCACGAGAACATCGGGCTGCCGGCGGCTTCTTCCTCGAGGATGATCTGCAGCAGAATGCTGCGCGTCAGATCGTCCTTCGTCTTCGCGTCCTCGACGCGGAAACCGACCTGCTCGATCACCAGCTTTTTGACATCGGCAAGCGTGATGTAGCAACTGGTTTCGGTATCGTAAAGGCGTCGATTCGGATACTTCTTGATGATCCTGACGGCTTCGCTCATTAGGTGGCCTCGAACGCGGTGGCTTCGATAGTATTCCGGATGCGGTGAGCTTTCAAATCAACGTGCTGACAATTTTGCGCCCGTTTTTTTGCCGCGATCGCGAGCACTCGGCAGTGCCTCGCGGAACGGGCAGCCAGTGTCCGCGGGTTTGCCCGAGGTGGTCTCGGATGATCGTCTAGTGCAATGCAGCATAACGGCGCGGTGAGGATCATAGCACAGCACTATGTCGAGGCGAAGTGAAACGGGGCGATTGTCGGCTTGCCGCCTGTCATCGTGCGCACGCGATACCAGTTGCCGTGGAATGCAGCAGTGCGCGCCCCGGGTGGATGCGTACTTCCGATCGGTTGCACCGACGTTGTACTACGTGCTGCCCAGGAACCTATCTCACAAATATTCACGTGATGCGTTGCGGCCCAAAAGATGTGGATGCAAGGCGCGGCGCGCCGCCCATAGTCATTCTATGGGCAAGCGGCGCAACGCCGCAGACGCGCTTTTGGGCCGCAACCCTTCGGGACCGGGCGATTGGGGCGCGTTTCAGCGTCGCTCGCCGCTTGTATAGGCTGGCTATGCGGCGCGGCTCGCTTCTCGAACCGCATCCCAAATCGCCCGGTCGCACACGTGAATATTTATGAGATAAGTTCTTAATACATGTGCTGCCCGCCATTGATCGAGATGTTGGCGCCGGTGACGAAGGCCGCTTCCTCCGAACACAGGTAGGCGACCAGCCCGGCGATTTCCTCGGGCTTGCCGAGTCGGCCGACCGGGATCTGCGGAATGATCTTGCTTTCCAGAATGTCGGTCGGGATCGCCATCACCATCTTGGTGCCGATGTAGCCGGGCGATATGGTGTTGACGGTGACGCCCTTGCGCGCGACTTCCAGCGCCAGGGCCTTGGTGAAGCCGTGAATGCCGGCCTTTGCCGCCGAGTAATTGGTCTGTCCGAACGCGCCTTTCTGCCCGTTGACCGACGAAATGTTGATCACCCGTCCCCAGCCGCGCTCCGTCATGCCGTCCACCACCGGCTTGGTCATGTTGAAGATGCTGTCGAGATTGGTGCGCAGCACGACGTCCCAGTTCGTCTTGTCCATTTTCCGGAACGTCATGTCGCGCGTGATGCCGGCATTGTTCACCAGCACGTCGACCGGCCCGATGTCGTTGCGAATGGCAGCAATGGCGGCTTCGCAGGATTCATAGTCGGCGACGTCGACCTTGACGGAATGGAAATCATGGCCGCGTGCCTTCATGTCGGTCAGCCACTGGTCGGCTCTGGCATTGCCCGCAGAGTACGTCGCAACGACCTTGTAATCCATGTCATCGAGCTTGAGGCAGATCGCCTCGCCCAGTCCGCCCATGCCGCCGGTTACCACCGCCACCCGCTGTGCCATGATCGCTCTCCTCGAAACGGTTCAAAGGTATTCTAGCCTACGGCTGTCGTGGATGGTTTTCGGTGACGTAACGGCCGGGCGCCGGCTCGATCTCGGGATGGCGTGCATTGCCGAGCGTCGAGCGTGCGGCAACGCGGCGTCCGCCGTGCGCGGCGCTCCATGCGCTCCAGTCGGTCCACCAGCTTCCCGGCTGCGATGCGGACGCGGCGAACCATGAGTCCGGGTTTTCCGGAAGACCGTCCGGCGCCGTGCGGTAACTGCGGCGCGCGCCGCCGGCGGGGTTGATGATGCCGGCGACGTGACCGCTCGCCGCCAATACGAAACGCACGGCGCCGGGCAGCAACCGCGCGCTGGCATAGGCGGAGCGCCACGGCACGATGTGATCGTCGCTCGCCGCTACTGCGTAAACCGGTATGGCGAGCCGCGACAGATCGACCGGCACGCCGCACGTCGTCAGTTTGCCCGGGACACGCAGATTGTTTTCAAGATACATGTTGCGCAGGTAATAGGCGAACATCGGCCCCGGCAGATCGGCACTGTCACTGTTCCAGTAGAGCAGATCGAACGCCGCCGGCTTCAGGCCCTTCAGATAATTGTTCACGACATAGCGCCACACGAGATCGTTGGCGCGCAGGCTGGCGAATGCCAGCGCCAGCTGTTCCCCGCGAAAGATGCCGCCGTCGCGGAACTGTTGCTCACAATTCGTAACCCAAGCTTCGTCCACGAATGCACCCAGCTCGCCGCCGTCGCGAAAGTCCGTCATCGTCGCAAGCAGCGTCAGGCTTGCCTGCGGGTGGCGTTCATGGCTGACCGCCAGCGCGGTCGCGAGCAGCGTGCCGCCGATGCAGAAGCCGAGCGTGTTGACCTGTGTCACGCCGCAGATGTCGCCAGCAGCGTCGATTGCGCGCAATACGCCGCGCTCCACGTAATCGTCCCACGTCAGGTGCCCGAGCGCCGGCGGAATATTGCGCCACGAAATCATGAACACCGTGTGCCCGTGCGCGAGCGCGTGCCGCACGAAGGAATTGTCCGGCCGCAGATCGAGAATGTAGAACTTGTTGATGCACGGCGGGACGATCAGCAGCGGACGTTCGAACACCGTGTCGGTCAGCGGCCGGTACTGGATCAGCTGCATCAGCTCGTTTTCGAATATCACCGCGCCGGGCGTGACGGCGAGGTTGCGTCCGATGCGGAAGGCTGTCTCATCGTTCGTCGAGATGCGGCCTTGTGCCAGATCCGCGGCAAAGTTGCGCAATCCCTGCGCGATGCTGGCGCCGCCGGTTTCGAATGCGAGACGCAACGCTTCCGGGTTGGTGAACGGAAAATTCGCCGGCGACATCGCGTCGGCAAAGCGGCCGGTGAGGAAGCGCAGCCGCGTCTTGTCGCGCGGTGCGAGCACGGCCTGTTCGACCAGTTCGGAAAGCCAGCGGATGTTGAGCAGATAAGCCTGGTGCAGGTAATCGAAGTAGGGCGTGGTGTGCCAGTCCGGGGCGCCGAAGCGGCGATCAGCGGCCGTCGAATCCCCGGCCGGTTTGCCATCCGCATCGAAAAAAGAATGCCACAGTTCCAGATGTGCGGTGTAGTGGCGCTGCTGGATGTCGGCCCAGCGGCCGGGGTCCGCAACCAGCGCATCGATCATGCCGCGGAAAAAATCGCCGTCATCGGCGGTGGCCGTCCGGCCAAGCCGGCGTGTGAATTCCTCGAACAGCTTCTGGTATTGCCGGCCGGCATCATCCGTGGCCGTATCGGCGGGATTCATGGTTCGCGCCAGATCACGGATGCCATGCGGCCGCTGTCGCGTTCGCGCCGGTATGAAAAAAACCGCGTGGTGTCGGAATAGGTGCACAAGCCGCCGCCGTGGATTTGCGTGACGCCGCTGCGGTGCAGTCGCTGCCGCGCGAGCTGATAAAGGTCGGCCAGCCATTTGCCGGGCCGATGGGGCGCGAAAGCCGCTGTCGCTGCCGCATCGCGGGCGACGAACGCGTCGCGCACGTCATCGCCGACTTCAAAGGCCGCGGGCCCGATGGCCGGGCCCATGTATGCCAGCAGACGGTCTGCCGCGATGCCCGTGTGCGAGATCGTTTCCTCGATCACCCCGCCGCACAGTCCGCGCCAGCCGGCGTGTGCGATCGCGACGGCGCTGCCGTCACGATCGCACAGCAATAGCGGCATGCAGTCGGCGGTCAGTACCGCGCACACGGTGCCAGGCTGGTACGCGAAACTGGCATCGGCCTGCGGCATGCCGGTCAGCCCGTCGGCATTCACGACGCGGGTTCCGTGAACCTGCGTCAGCCACTTCGGCTCCTGCGGCAGCAATGCCCGCAGACGGCGGCGGTTCTCGGCCACCGCCGCCGGCGCGTCGCGGGTGCGCAGGCCGAGGTTGCAACTGGCGTATGGTCCGCTGCTGACGCCACCGCTGCGGGTCGTGATCAGCGCCCTGACGCCGCGTGGTGCCGGCCAGTTCGGAATGATCCAGTCGGGCGGGATTGTCATGTGCTCAATCCTCTGGCAGCGGCAATTCAAGTGCTGCGAGCAGTTCACGCATGTCCGCCGGCAATGGTGATTGCCAGCTCATCGGCTTGCCGCTTGCGGGATGAATCAGTGCCAGCCGCGCCGCATGCAGCGCCTGCCGCGCGAATGCCGGAACGCCGGCGGTGCGGCGGCCGTAGGCAGGGTCGCCGACCAACGGATGGCCGATCGATTGCAGATGCACGCGGATCTGGTGGGTGCGGCCGGTTTCGAGCCGGCAGCGCAGCAATGTCGCCCGGGTATTGTGCGCGACGACGGCGTAATGCGTGACCGCAGCTCGGCCTCCGGCGACCACCGCCATGCGCGTGCGCTGCGTGCGGTGGCGGCCGATCGGCGCGTCCACCGTGCCGCCGCGCGTGATGCTGCCGCGCGCGACGGCGAAATATTCGCGGTGTACGCTGCGCGCCTGCAGTTGCCGGACGAGGCTGGTCTGCGCGGTCAGCGTTTTCGCCACCGCCAGCACGCCGCTGGTGTCCTTGTCGAGCCGGTGCACGATGCCGGCACGCGGCACCTGTGCCAGCGCCGCGGCATGCGCGAGCAGCGCGTTCAGCAGCGTTCCGTGCCAGTTGCCGCTGCCCGGATGAACCACCAGGCCCGCCGGTTTGTCGACGATCAGAATGGATTCGTCCTCGTAAAGAATCGTCAGCGGCAGCGCCTCCGGCGTGAACTCGAGCACTTCGGGCGCGGCCTGCGGCGCGATGCGGACGGCCTCGCCGCCCCGCAGCTTCAGCCGCGGCTGCGCCGGGCCGCCGTCGACCGTTACGTGACCGTCGCGGATCCATTGCTGCAGGCGGCTGCGCGAATAGCCGGGCAGCAGCTGCGACAATGCCTGGTCCAGCCGCTGCCCGGCATGATCGGGCGAAATTCGCAGCTCGATCGGCTTGGTCGCGTCGGCGCTTGCGTTATAATCAACGCTTAATTTTTGGGCAGGCATCTGCATGAAAAACATTCTGACGATTCTGTTGGCGCTGTCGCTCGCTGCCTGCAGTCTGCTCCCCGGCAAAATCGACGAAACCAAGGGCTGGTCCGCGCAAAAGCTTTATTCCGAGGCGCGCAGTCAGCTCCACGATGGCAATTACGATCAGGCCATCAAATATTATCAGAAGCTGGAGGGGCGCTACCCTTACGGCCGCTTCGCGCAGCAGGGACAGCTCGAAATTGCCTACGCGTATTACAAGTTTGAGGAGCCGGAGCAGGCGGTCGCCGCCTGCGAGCGCTTCATCAAGCAGCACCCGAATCACCCGAATGTCGACTATGCGTATTATCTGAAAGGGGTGATCAATTTCAACGACAACCTCGGCATCCTCGGCTCACTGAGCGGGCAGAAGATGTCGGCGCGCGACCCCAAGGCGTCGCGCGAGGCGTTCGATGCGTTCAAGGAACTGGTCACGCGTTTTCCGAACAGCCGCTATACGCCGGATGCGACGCTGCGCATGAAGTATCTGCTCAATGCCCTGGCGCAGCACGAAGTCAACGTGGCGGTTTACTACTACAAGCGCGGCGCCTATGTGGCCGCGGTGAACCGCACCCAATACGCGCTCAAGACCTACCCGCAGGCGCCGGCCAACGAAGAAGGGCTGGCGGTCGCGGTGCGTGCCTATCAGGCGATGCACATGACCAAACTGGCCGACGACACCAAACGCGTACTGCTGAAGAATTTCCCGCACACCAAGTACCTGGCCGACGGCTTCGACAAGCATTATTCGTGGTGGCAGATCTGGGATTGGGGTTCCGGTTCCGGCTACTGACGGTTTCTGCGGCGGCTTCAGCGCGGAATCAGATTGAGCTCGTTGCGCAGAATCTGAATTGACTCCTCGGTTCGTCCGCTTTCGACCATCAGTTGCATATCGATGAATCCGGCGAAGCCGATCGGGGGCAGCAGGCTGTTCAGATTTTCATTGGCGATGAAATAGCGGATGCCCTCGCGCTCCAGTGCCATCTTGATCATGATCACCTGCTGCATGTCGCAGGGTCGGAATATCTCGGTGTAGGTCAGTCTGGGCTTCATCGCAACCGTCCGGCCGTAATCATATACGAAAACGCGGGGCCGGGTTGACCCACCCAAACGCTCCGGCGAGGTACTGCCGTTCCAGAGCGGATCATCCAATCGCGATCGCGATCACACCCAGCACCATCGCCCCGGCCGCGGTCAGCCGCTGCCGGGTGTGGCCTTCGGCCAGCAGCTGTGTGCCGAGAATGGCACCGATCAGGATGCTGATCTCGCGCGCCGGTGCGACGTAGCTGACGGGCGTGAATACCATCGCGGTCAGCACCAGGATATAGGACAAGGGGCACAGTATCGCGATCGCGATAATGAATCGCTTCTTTTGACGCCATATCGGAATGATTTCGGACTTGCGTTTGAATGCCATCGGCGTCATCAGCACCACGCGTCCCATGTTGCCGGCCCAGTCCTGCAGGATGGGCGGCACCAGGAACAGACTGACAGCGGATTTGTCGACCAGCGTATAGCCCGCGATCATGCAGCCGGTCAGCAGTGCGAATCCGGCGGCGCGATGATGGCCCGCGTCGCGCAACGCGCGCAGGTTTCCGGTGAGCGCAACGGCGCCACACGCGATCAGCAGCGCCCCTGTCACTGCCAGTCCCGATGGATGCTCGCCCAGCAGCACGATCGCGCACAGTACGGTGATCAGCGGTCCCGAACCGCGCGCGAGAGGATAGACGAGCGACAGATCACCGCTGCGATAGCCGCGGTCGAGCAGCAGATAGTAGGCAGTGTGAAAGGCGGCGGTGGCGGCCATCAGCGCGATTGCCGCCCAGCCGATCTGCGGCTGCTTCCACCACAGGATAGCAAAAGCGAGTGGTGCATAGATGACTGCGGCGAGCGTGGCGAAGAGCCAGATGAAAACCGTGCCGCCGCCGGAGCGCTTGAGCAGGAAATTCCACGTGGCATGGATGCCGGCGGCCGTCAGAACGAGGGCCAGGGCGAGGGCGGTCATGTTTCCTCCGAACTGAAAAAGCGGGTTCAAGTGAGGCGCGCAACATTGCGCCTCAACCTATCCCCTCTGGCTTTTTAGTCCTCGGGTGCATGCCGCCGCGGCGGCTTTGCGTAGCGCTCGGTCCAAACCCGCTTAAAAAAACGATGGCGGTGGAACCCTAGCTACCCGTCGGTTGACGGGACATTCTAGCATGGTTGTCGCCCGGAACAGCGGCGCCGTATCGTCTTGTGCCGGCCCATTCCCGCGAAACTTCCCGGTTCACGTCGCAATGTGTCACACGTTATCCGGTTTTTTTGGAGGTGAAGGCGCAAACCAGGCGATTGTTGACAACAATACACAATGGCGGAGACGATTCGGGATGGGGCAACTTTGAGGAAGGTGGAGGATGAATGGCGACGCTGACGGGAGGCAATGCGGTCGTTGAGGCGCTCAAGGCTGAAGGCGTGAATCACGTGTTTGGCCTGATTGGTTCGGCCGGAATGGAGGTTTTCGATGCGCTGTACGATGCAACGGAGATACGCTTCATCGGCGTGCGCGACGAACGCACCGGCGTTCACATGGCTGACGGCTATGCGCGGGCCGCGGGGCGTGCCGGCGTGTTCCTGGCGGGGCAGAACGGGCCCGGCGCGACGAATACCGTGACCGGGCTGGCGCAGGCGTACGCTGCATATTCACCGGTCGTCTGCCTGGCCGGCTCGCTGTCGTCGGCGCACGTCTATCGCGACGCTTTTCAGGAAGTCGATCAGCAGGCGCTGTTCAAGCCGATCACGAAGAAGACCTGGACCGTGACGCGTGCGGCGCGCATTCCGGAGATGGTCGGCGAAGCCTTTCGCACGGCGCTGGCGCCGCGACAGGGGCCGGTTGCGCTGAATTTGCCGCGTGACCTGCTGGCGGAGCCGATAGACGTCGTGCTGCCGCTGCGCGCGACGGCAGCCGATGCGGGGGCAGTGGCGGCGGGTGATCCTGCCGCGTTACGGCGCTGCGCAACGCTGCTTGCGAATGCTGCAAAGCCGCTGATCATTGCCGGCGGCGGCATCAAGAACAGCCGCGCGCACGAAGCGGTGCTGCGCCTCGCCGAAATACTGCATGCGCCGGTGGTGACGGCGGCGGGGCACGGCGACGCCGTTCCATGCGCGCATCCGCTGTACGGTGGACAGGTGGGGCCGCGCGGCAACAGCGTCGCGTCGGACATGGCGCGCGCCGCCGATGTGATCCTCGCGCTGGGCACCCGGCTCGGCTTCAATACCACGTTCTATTCGTATGACAACCTGAATCCGGCCGCGAAAATTATCCAGGTCGAGATCGAGCCCACCGCGCTGGGGCGGTTCTTTCCGGTCGAGATCGCCGTGCACGGCGGCGCCGGCAGCGTGGCGGCGCAGCTTGCAGATGAGCTCGCCAATCATCAGGCACAAGCCGCGCTGGCATGGGAAACGGATTTTCACCGGAAGCGGCAGAAACTCCTTGCTGAGCGCGATACGGCGGGCAGCCAACCGGCACAGCCGATTCAGCCCGCGGCCCTGTTCAAGGCGCTGCGCGATTGCACGCCGGACGATGCGATGTTCACGATGGATGCCGGCACGCTATGCCTGCAGGCGACCGACCAGCTGCGTTACTGCCGGCCGCCGTCGCTGTTCACGCCGCTCGATTTCGGCCTCGTCGGGTTCTCGTATGCGTGCGGGCTGGGCGTCAAGCTCGCCTGTCCGGAGCGTCCCGTGATCAGCCTGATGGGCGACGGCGGCTTCGGCATGACATTGAGCGAAATCGGCACTGCGGTGTCGCACGGCATCAACACGGTGTGCGTGGTGATGAACAATGGCTGCTGGGGTGCCGAGAAATCTTATCAGCGCGATTTCTTTGGCGGACGCTACATCGGTGCCGACGTGCCGAACCCGCCGTACGACAGGGTGGCGGAACTGTACGATGCCGCGGGTTTCCGCGTCGAGCGGACGGCGGACATGAGTGACGCGCTGGCAGCGGCACTGGCGTGCGGCAAGCCGGCGATTATCGACGTGATGGTCGATCCGGATGCGCTTTACAGTTTCCGGCGCGATTCGTTCCAGCATCGCGCCGCTGCGGCGAAGTGACGCGCATGGACGCGGCGACGTTCGATTACATCATCGTCGGTGCCGGATCGGCCGGCTGCGCGCTGGCCGCGCGATTGACGCAAAGCGGCCGCTACAACGTACTGCTGCTGGAGGCGGGCGGGGAAGACCGCAGCATCTGGATCCACATTCCGCTGGGAGTCGGCAAGCTGCTGGCCAACGACCGCTATGCGTGGAAATTCGAAACCGAACCGGAACCGGAACTGTGCGGCAAGCGCATCTACTGGCCGCGCGGCAAGGTGCTCGGTGGATCGAGCGCGATCAACGGCATGGCGTACGTGTGGGGCGATCCGCTCGAGTTCGATCACTGGCGTGAATTGGGCCACGACGGCTGGGGCTATTCCGACGTTCAGCCGTATTTCCAGCGGCTGGAGTCAAATAATTATACCGATGATCCGAAGCGCGGACATTCCGGTCCGGTCCGTATCACGGATCGCAAGGTGCGCGATCCCGACATGCTGTCTGACGCTTTCATCAGGGCCGGCACCCAGGCATCGATTGCCGAATCGGCCGATTACAACAGCGTCAGCTACGAGGGCGTGCGTTATCTCGAACAGAATGCATATCATGGCCGGCGCTGGAGTACCGCGGTCGCCTATCTGCGCGAGGCACGGCGGCGGCCGAACCTGCGCGTCGAAACCGGGGCGCTGGTGTCATCAATCGCATTCGAAGGAACACGCGCAACGGGCGTCGAATATCTGCAGCATGGCGCGAAGAAGAGCGCCTGCGCCGCGCGCGAAGTGATCATCGCCGCCGGCGCGATCCGATCGCCGCAACTGCTGGAACTCTCCGGTATCGGAAACGCGGAAATCCTGCGTTCGCTGAATATTCCGGTTGTCATCGATCAACCCGCCGTCGGCGAGAACATGATCGACCATCTGAACGTACGATGCACGTATGAAACCAACGTGCCGATCACGATCAACGACCTGATGCGCAGCCCATGGCACAAGGCGCGTGCCGGGCTGCAATACCTGTTGACGCGCAGGGGACTGCTGGCCGGCACGTCGTCCACTGCACATGCGATCACGAAAACCAGCAACACGCTCGACCGGCCCGACGTGATGGTGCGCATTTACCACATCAGCGGCAAGGACCGCTATTCGCGATCGAAGGTCGGCGGCATCGATCGCTATTCCGGATTTTCGATCGGCGGATTCAAGCTCCATCCGCGTTCGCGCGGCCGCCTGCACATCCGGTCGCGCGATGCGGTGGCCCATCCAAAAATAGAAGCCCGCTATCTGACGGACGCCGCGGACCGCGAGACGGTGGTGGCGCTGCTGCGGCTGATCCGCCGCATCGCATCGCAGCCGGCGCTCGAGTCGTTCATCGTAAGGGAGCGCCGCCCTGGTGCGGAAGTCGACGACGACGACGCATTGCTCGATTACGCCCGGCAAACCGCACAGACCGCATGGCATGCCGTCGGCACCTGTCGCATGGGAGCGCCGGGCGAGGGCGTCGTGGATGCACGCCTTCGCGTGCATGGCGTAAGCGGCCTGCGCGTGATCGATGCCTCCGTCATGCCGACCATTCCATCGTCGAACACCAATGCCGCGGCGATCATGATCGGTGAGCGGGGGGCTGACTTCGTGCTGCAGGATGCTTGATCGCATTCGGTGATCTGATGATGAGGAGAACCTTTTGGCCAGGCTGACTGATTTTCCGGAATGGGAGCAGCGCCATCATCTGGACAAGATCCGCGATCTGCCGGATTTCGGTGAAACACCGTTTGTCACGGGGCCTGCGCTCGATCGGCGCCGAGTCGCGATCGTTACTACGTCGGGCATCCATCTGCGCAGCGACCGCCCATTCGAGATCGGTTCGGCGGACTACCGCATCATCCCGGGCGACACGCCGCCGTCCGAGCTGGTGATGAGCCACACGTCGGTGAATTTCGACCGCAGCGGCTTCCAGGAAGATATGAACGTCGTGTTTCCACTCGAGCGATTGCGCGAGCTGAAAGTGGAAGGCGTGATTGGCTCGGTTGCCGATTTTCACTATGCGTTCATGGGCGCGTCACCGATTCGTACGCTGGAGCCGAAGGCCGGCGAGCTCGCCGGATTGCTGAAGAAGGACCAGGTCGATGCGGTGCTGCTCACGCCGGTCTGACCGAATTGCACGTGCGCCGTGGGCGCACTCGGTCATTTTATCGAGCGGGCAGGCATTCCGACCGCACAGATAAGCCTGATTCGCGAACAGACTGCCGCGATCCGGCCGCCGCGCGCATTGTGGGTGCCGTTCATGCTCGGTCGTCCATTCGGTGCGCCGAACGAACCGGATTTCCAGCGCAGGGTGCTGCGTACGTTGCTTGCTCTGTTTGAGCGCTCCTCTGGGCCGGTGCTGGAAGATTTTCCAGAGGACGCTCCGGACGTCGGCAGCGATGATGGGGCATTCGCCTGCCCGATCAGTTTCGCTCGGCCGGAAGCTGGCAGCGGCGACCCGGCGAACGCGCTGAAGCGCGAAATCGCGCAGCTCAGACCATGGTACGATCTGTCGGTAAAGCGGCGCGGGCGCACGACTTTTGGCATTTCCGGAATGGGCGTCGATGATGCGGCCGACTACGCCGTGTCGTATCTCGGCACTG
>DASSON010000140.1:0-13110 GCA_035700525.1 Burkholderiales bacterium | reverse complement strand
CTGGACGCCTATCCGGCGAGCTACATCACCAGCTTCCATCTCGCCGCGGCGCGGCTGCCGGCGCTGAATGCATTGATCCAGGCTTATCCGAACGTCGTCGCGATCGACGTCGGCGCGATCCTGGCGCAGGTGCGCGATGTGATGAACCGCGTCACGCAGGCGGTGAGCTTCGTGTTTCTGTTCACGCTGGCCGCCGGCGTGTTCATGCTCTACGCCGCGATTGCGGGCACGCGCGATGAACGGCTGCTCGACGCCGCGGTGATGCGCGCGCTGGGCGCGCGCCGCGCTCAGATCCTGCGCATGCAGTGGCTGGAATTCGCGCTGCTGGGTGCGCTGGCCGGGCTGCTCGCTGCCGCCGGCGCGACCGTTGCCGGATCGTGGGTTGGCGCGCGGCTGTTTCACCTGGCGTACGGCGGCAGCCCGTGGCTGTGGGTCATCGGCATGGCGGGCGGAGCGCTCGGCGTTGCGCTGGCCGCTGCGCCGGCGGTTTTCGCGGTGGTGCGCACGCCGCCGCTGGCGACGTTGCGGCGGCTGGGTTGATGAGCGCAATTTGATGAGTGACGTCGTTGCGATCATCCTCATCGCGGTCGTTGTCGTGGCCGCGCTTGTCATGACGCTGCAACTGGCGGCGGCGCGGCGTGCGCAACGTGATGCGGAAATGCGCCAGGCGCAGTCCGCCGAGGACAAGCACCGCGCGATGCTGACCGACCTGCACGACGGACTGGCACGCCACAGCGAGCGCGTCGGCGCGGCGCTGGCGGAAAGCAACGAGCGGTTACGCGAGTCGGTCGCGCGCGAACTCGGCGACACGCGGCAGACCCTGCAGACGCTGCAGCTGGCACTGCAGCAGAGTCTGGCACAGAACCGCGAGCAGCTGCAGAAAATCCTCGCCGAAGAAAGCCGCGCCGAGCAGGCGCTGATCCAGGGCACGCTGCAGCGTGCGAGCGCGCAGATCGGGACGTCGGTCGAGCAGCTCGCGAAGACGGTTGGCGAGCGCCTCGATCAGATCAGCGGGCGGGTCGCGGAGCGCCTCGATGAAGGTTTCAAAAAGACCAACGAGACCTTCGTCAACGTGATGGCGCGGCTGGCGACGATCGACGAGGCGCAGAAAAAAATTGACGGCCTGACGACCAACGTCGTCAGCCTGCAGGAACTGCTCGGTGACAAGCGTTCGCGCGGCGCGTTCGGCGAGGTGCAGCTGGAGGCGCTGGTGCGGAACGTGCTGCCGCCGCAGGCGTTCGAGATGCAGGCGACCCTGCCGAACGGCACCCGCGCCGACTGCGTGCTGAAGCTGCCGCCGCCGACCGGGCTGATCGCGGTCGATTCCAAGTTTCCGCTGGAAAACTTCAACCGCATGTTCGATTCCGAAGTACCGGCGGCCGAGCGCGGCGCCGCGCAGCGCCAGTTCAAGGCCGACGTGCGCAAACATGTCGACGACATCGCGGCCAGGTACATCATTGCCGGCACGACCGCAGACGGCGCGGTAATGTTTCTGCCGGCCGAGGCGGTGTTCGCCGAAATCCATGCCTATCATCGCGATCTCGTCGATTACGCGATGAGCCGGCGGGTGTGGATCGTGTCGCCGACCACGCTGATGGCGGTGCTCAATACCGCGCGCGCGGTGATCAAGGACATGGAGACCCGGCAGCAGGTCGACGTCATCAGGCAGGCGCTGATCGCGCTCGGCAAGGATTTCAAGCGCTTCGATCAGCGCATGACGGCGCTCGCACAGCATATCCGCCAAGCCCATGACGACGCGCAGAAGGTACAGATTTCCAGCCGCAAGCTGACCACACGCTTCGAGCACATCGAAAACGCCGATATCAGCCAGGCGCTGGAAGAAAACGGCGGACGGATCGAAGATCACGGCAGCGGATGAACCGCTGTCGCGCGCCCGCATCCGAGGTGACATGGGGTTCAGTTTCGAGCGCTGGCGCCGCCGGCGCATTCTCGCCAAAGCGCCGATCGATCGTGATCTGTGGCAGGGAGTGGTTGCGCGGCACGTATTCCTGTGGCGGCTGGATGACGGTGACCGCGAACGCCTGCGGGAACTGGCGACGCTGTTTCTTCATGACAAGGTGCTGACCGGCGCCGGCGGCCAGCCGGTGACGCAGCGCATGCGCGTCGATATCGCAGCGCAAGCCTGCATGCTGATCCTCAACCTGGATCTTCGCTATTACCGGGGATTTCGCGAAATCATCGTTTATCCGGGCCAGTTCGTGCCGCAGGTCGAGTACGTCGACGAAGCCGGCGTGGTGCACGTGCGGCGTGAAATTCGTTCCGGCGAATCGTGGCAGCGCGGCCCGCTGGTGCTGTCGTGGGAAGACATTCAAAGCGGCGGGCAGGGCACCGGCTACAACGTCGTCATGCACGAATTCGCGCACAAGATCGACATGCTGAACGGCGCGGCGGACGGCTTCCCGCCGCTGCATACCGGTATGCAGCGGACGCTGTGGGCACAGGTGTTTGCGGCGGCGTTCGACGACCTGCGCGCCCGCGTCGACAGTGGCGCGGACACTGCAATCGATCCGTATGCGGCCGAAAGCCCCGCTGAATTCTTCGCGGTGCTGAGCGAGGCATTTTTCGAATTGCCGGATGTCGTCCGAAACGCGTATCCTGATGCCTATCGGCAACTCGCGCGTTTTTACCGTCAGGACCCGGCGGCGCAGGCCGCGCCCTGACGGCCGCGCGCCGGAGCGCTCATGTTGAGTCATTTTTCGTCCCGCCATTCGCGCAACGTGCTGGCCGGCGGATTCGGCCTGCTGCTGATACTGCTGATTGCCGTCACGGTGATGGCGCTGGTGCACCTGGAAACGATCCATCAGCGGATCAACGGCGTGGTCCAGGATCATGCGGCCAAGACCGCACTGGTTTCGAACATGCTGCGCATCACGCGAGAACGCTCGCAAGTGCTCTACAGTCTGTTCTCGATCGGGGACGATTCGGAACGTGCAGCCGCATACCAGCGCTATCGCAATCTGGCCGGCAACCTGGACGCCGTTTTCAGTCAGTTTCGGAAGCTTGACCTGACCGCGGACGAACGCGCCGCGATCAACACCGCACACCGGGCCGAAGTGGCCAGCGATACGGTCCGTGATCGCATCGCGCAGCTGCTCGCCGATCGCCAGCCGGACGCAGCGCGGCAACTGCTGCTGACGCGTGGCATCTCGGTGCAGGATCGTTTCGAGGAATCGCTCGATGCACTGCTCGACGCCAAGCGCGGTGTGACGATGGACGCGGTCGCGAATGCCAATCGCGTGACCGGCACTGCGCTGCTGCTGGTGGCGGTCGCCAGCTTCCTGACACTGCTGATCGGTGCCATCGTTGCGGTGTGGGTGACGCGCTACGCGATCCGTATCCAGGATGCGCTGTTTCGTGAAAAGGAAATGGCCGAGTTCACGCTGGCGTCGATCGGCGACGGCGTCATCACCACCGACGCCGAAGGCCGGGTCGATTATCTCAACATGGTCGCCGAGCGCTACACCGGCTGGTCCACCGCCGAGGCGCGCGGCCGGCCGCTGAGCGCGGTGTACCGCGTGTTCGACGAGAAAGGCGACGGGCCGTTGACCTACCCGGTTGCCACCGGCGATCTGTCCGCCGATGCCGACGCCGACGAGAACGGCGCGACGCTGCGGCTGATACACCGCGACGGCTCGGAGCACGCGGTGCGTGATTCGAGTTCCCCGATTACCGACCGCGGCGGCGAAATCGTCGGCATGATCGTGGTGTTTCATGACGTCAGCCATTTGAAGGCGATGGCCCAGCAGTTGTCGTGGCAGGCCAGCCACGATCCGCTGACGGGCCTGGTCAACCGCCGCGAATTCGAACGCCGGCTCGGAGAATTGCTCGAAACGTCGAAACACGACGGCCGGCGGCATGCGCTGCTGTATCTGGATCTCGACCACTTCAAGCGGGTCAACGACACCTGCGGCCACAGCGCCGGCGACGAACTGCTGCGGCAGATTTCGACCGTGGTGGTCGCGCACATGCGCGCCAGCGACACGCTGGGGCGCATCGGCGGCGATGAATTCGGCGCGCTGCTCGAATCGTGCCCGCCCGATCAGGCGGTGCGCATCGCGAACGGCGTGCGCGAGGCGGTGCGCGGTTTTCGTTTTTCATGGAACGGATACGTGTTCGGGGTCGGCCTGTCGATCGGGCTGGTGCCGCTCGACGGCGGCAGCGGCGATCTGCAGCAGGTGATGGCGCAGGCCGACGCCTGCTGTTACCGCGCAAAAGGGCGCGGCGGCGATTCGGTGCAGGTCTATCGCCGTGAAGGCAGCGAGCATCGCGAACCGCATATGGTCGCGTACATCAACCGCGCGCTGGAGCACGGCAATTTCCGGCTGTTCCGCCAGAAGATCGTCGCGCTCGCCGGGGAGCCGGACGGTGCGCCGCATTATGAAGTGCTGGTGCGCATGATCGACCGCCAGGGCCGGCACATCGCGCCGACGCGCTTCATGCCGGTGGCCGAGCGCTACAACCTGCTGACGTCGATCGACCGCTGGGTGATCGCGACGCTGGTCGAGTACCTCTACCGCGAGCACGCGGCGGGTGCGATCCGCGGCGGCCGGAATGACGCCGGTTTCCATTCGGTCAACATGACCGGCGCCAGCCTCAATGACAACAGTTTTGCCGAATTTCTGCGCCGGCTGCTGACGGATTTTCATTTGCCGAGCGGCATGCTGTGTTTCGAGGTCACCGAAACGGTCGCGATCGCCAATCTCGCGAAGGCGGCGGAGCTGATGCAGGAACTCCGGACGATGGGCTGCCGCATCGCACTCGACGATTTCGGCACCGGCATGTCGTCGTTTGCCTACCTGAAACACCTGCCCGTCGATTATCTGAAGATCGCCGGCGAGTTCATCGGCGACATTGCGAACGATCCGATGGGAAAGGCGATTGTCGACGCGATCAACCGCATCGGGCACACGCTCGGCATGCAGACGGTGGCAGAGGTGGTGACGGACCAGCGCACATTCGATACGCTGAAGGCGCTGGGCGTCGATTTCGCGCAGGGCTATTTCGTCGCCGAGCCCGAGGCGCTGATCACGATCGCGCCGACGTCAGTCGTGCATTCCGCCTAGCGTGTCGTTCCCTCACCCGCTGTCCCTCTACGGAGGAGTGGGCAGACAAGCCATCGCCGCGGCAAATTGAAACCCATATGCGGAAATCATGTCGAATGAATTGCGAAATCGATGCGCAAGAGGGCAGATGGTCTTTTCCAAGGGCGGGCGGCAGGTGGAATCGTGTCGTCATAAATGGATGTCAATGAAATCGCCGGGACCGGTGGATGTTACGCAAAGGGTTCGCGAACTCGTTGTTTTTCGGTATTTTTCTTGATCGGAGAGATATAAATGAAGAACAGTTTGCCGAAAATCAGACTCACCGCCGTGTTCCTGGGCATGCTGGTGCTTGCGGGTTGCGCCACGACCAAGGGAATGACTGAGAAATCACAGGCGGCGAACGCCGAGCAAACCGCCAATGATGCGAAAACGACTGCCGACCAGGCGTTGAGCAAGGCCGACCAGGCGCTCACCACGGCCAATCAGGCAAAGCAGGAATCAGACCAGACCCGGGATGAAATGAACCAGATGTTCAAGAAGTATCAGCGCAAGTAGTTTGAGCAGGCATGGGCCATTACGTCGACGGGCATCCGCCATAAGGCCGCCGGAGTGGATTCCGTCATCAGCGGATCACCACTTCGGTGCCGATCCGGATCCAGCGGGCAAGCGCCTGGATCTGGGCATTGGTGAGTGCCACGCAACCATCCGTCCAGTTGAGATCGCGCTGGATGCGGGGGTCGCCTTGTCCCAGCCCATGAATGCCGATTTCCCCGCCAAGCGCCGTATCCTGCGGCGGCAGCCGGCCGGCGAGCAGCGCATCGAATACCGTATTGAAATCCTTTCTGCCGATCAGATGGCGGGTGTAAGCATCCTGCGCGATCGATAATGTCGGATAATCGAGACCGAAGAACAGGTCAAAACGGCTATGCGAGTCGATCCACGCGATCCTGAATCTGCCGAGCGGCGTCGTGCGGTCGCCCTTCAGGTGCACGGCGGCAACGCCGCCGCGGCCGAGCGAGATGTTGCGGAAGCGGGCGAGTGGTTTACCTGCCGCCGAATAGACGGTCAGCGTCAGTGCCCGGGTGTCGATCAGCACCCACGGTTCGCCGCCGTCGGCGTGCGCGCTGCAGATGCCGGCGATGAGCAGTACCACAACGGCCAGCGCTGCCAGCGCGTATCGCCATCGAAGGATGCGGCGCTTCATTGGCGCCATGGGTGCGATGGGCGGCGGGCGATACGGTTCATCGAAGGCTTGAAGAGCGGATTGGCCGGAATCGGCATCATCTTAATGGCCGTCGGCGGCGGCATCAATGCAGTGCATGCGGCGAGCTTTGCGCTGCCGCCTGCGGGTACCGAGATCGTCGGCACGGTGCATGTGGTTCATCCGCGCAACGGCAACACGCTGCTCGACATCGCCCGCCATTATGATCTGGGTTACCAGGAAATCACCGCGGCCAATCCCGGCATCTCCGTCTGGCTGCCGCCGGCGGATGCGCGGGTCGTGGTGCCGACCGAATTCATCCTGCCGCCGAAGCCGTGGATCGGCATCATCGTCAACATACCGGAGCGCAGGCTGTTCTATTTTCCGAAACCGCATCACGGCGCGGCGCCGCGGGTCATCACGTTCCCGCTCGGCATCGCGCGCGAGGGATGGCCGACGCCGCTGGGCAAGACTCGCATCATCGCCAAATTCAAGAATCCATCGTGGATCGTGCCGCAAAGCATCCGGCGCGAGCATGAGCAGCAGGACGGGCGGCCTTTCCCGCGCTATTTCCCGCCGGGACCTGACAATCCGATGGGCATGCTGGCGCTGGAGACCGGCTTTTCCGAAATCTTCATTCACGGCACCGACAAGCCGTGGGGGGTCGGCATGCGGCCGAGCCATGGCTGTCTGCACCTGTATCCGGAAGATGCGGCCGAGCTGTTTCCGATGGTGCGGCGGGGCACGCCGGTACGCATCATCAATAACCCGGTGACCGCCGGACGCCGGCACGGCAAACTGTACGTCGCGGTGTTCGAGCCGGTCGCGGACTATCCGCATGCCGAATCGCTGCCGACGCGCGCGGTCGCCGCGCTCGTTCCGTACCTGCCGCATCGCGCCGATCCGCTGCTGTCGTCGGCGATCGATCTGCAGCGGGTGCAGGCGGCAGTGACACGGCGCTCGGGCATCCCGACGCCGGTTTCTTCCGGCGTGCCGCCGCTCGACCGCATGCTCGCCGAAATCAGGGCGCAGCCCTACACACTGCCGCCGTACGGGGCCGCAGCCAACACCGGTGTTGCACCGGGCGCCGGTTCCGGCACTGTGTCTGAATAAGAGCGCCTAACGAAACGGATTGCCGGCGGCGCCGCTACCACCCCTCCCGCTTCGCTCCTTGCGACCCTGGAGCGGGATGCGGGCGCTTCAGATCGCGGTCGCCGGCATCTTCTCCGCCGGCCGATCCCCTGCAGGGCCCCTCGGCCAACGCTCCGAAGCGCCCTCCTTAAAAACAGGAGGGGAGAAAAATCGGTGGGTAGGCGCCTGCTTCGCATCGGTTTTCTCCCCGCCTTATTGAGGCGGGGAGCCCGCGAAGGCGGGCGGGGGCGGTGGGCGGCACTTGGAGGAATCGACTGCCTGTTCATCGGCACGAATAACGCAATCCCTTCTGCAAGGAAAGGGAAGAACAGGCCTTTCTTCCGGGAGCAGGGTTGAGGTAGGGAAACAACCCATTTTGTTATCGACTCTAAATTATTCCGGTGGCGGCCGTCCTTCGAAGGTCTGCAGTTCGTCGTCGGTGTTGATGTTGCTGAACGCGTCCGGCTCGTCATCGAACGCCACCTCGACGATTTCCAGCGTTGAATACCAGGCGTCGATCTTGCGTCCGCCGCCGGTCAGGAAAGCGCGCAGATGCGCGTGCACGTCGCGGCGGCACAGCGCGAATACCGGGTGGGAGCGCTCGCCGGTTTTGGCCACCGCAAGCCGCGCATCGTGTTTGAACAACGCGTCTTTCAGCCGCTCGATCAGATCGTGCGGCAGAAACGGCGAGTCGCACGGCACGGTCGCGACGAGCGCGTGATGCGCGTGCGCCAGTCCGCGCTCGAGCCCGGCGAGCGGTCCGGCAAAACCGCCGACCTCATCCGGTATCACGTCGCATCCGAATGTGCGATAGCGCTCGAGGTTGCGGTTGGCATTGATCAGCACTTCATCGACCTGCGGCCCGAAGCGTTCCAGCACCCACGCCACCATCGGGCGGCCGCGCAGCAGCTTCAGCCCCTTGTCGACGCTGCCCATGCGCCGGCCCTGGCCGCCGGCAAGAATCACGCCGCTGACACTGGCGGCCGCCGCTGTTTCGTTCATGACGTGAAGGGATCTCCGTGATGGCTTGAGTGTCTGTTACGTATCGGACCGTTGCCGGCGGCCGCGCACGAATGCCGTTCGTCGAGCGCGCTCATTGAATGCGCAGCACGGATTTTCCGGTGTGGCGCCGTTCCTCGAGCTCGGCATGCGCCTGCTCGACATTGTCGAACGTATAGTAGCCGGCGATCGGCACGTTGAGCGAGCCGTCCCGCACGGCGTTGAACACGTCATGCGCGCGGCGCCGTATGGTTTGCGCGTCGGCCATGTGATCCGCCAGCCGGGGACGCGTCAGAAACAGCGAACCGGCTTCGCCGAGCTCGATCGGATCCAGGTCCGACAGCGATCCCGATACCGAACCATAGTTGACCACCAGCCCGCGCGTGCGCGTGGCGCGAAAGCTGTCGCGCAGCGTGGCGCGTCCGACCGCGTCGAACACGACGTCGACGCCGCGGCCGCCGGTGAGCCCGCGCACCACATCGGCGAATTTTCCATTGTCATAAGGCATCACGTGATCGGCGCCCAGGCGGCGCGCGACTTCCATCTTTTCCGCCGAACTGGTCGTCGCGAAGACCGTGACACCGAGGCGTTTGCTGAGCTGGATCAACAACTGGCCGATGCCGCCCGATGCGGCATGAATCAGGCAGGTGTCGCCGGCCGCCAGCCGGCCGCTGTCATGAACCAGGTAATGCGCGGTGCAGCCCTGAAACATCGCCGCCGCCGCCACGTCGAGTCCCACCGCATCCGGAATTTTTGCCAGCCGCGCGGCCGGCACGATCGCGTATTCGGCATAGCTGCCCCAGGTGATGCACCATGCAACGCGATCGCCCGCACGAATCGCATCGACGCCGTCGCCGACCGCCGCCACTTCGCCGGATCCTTCGATGCCGAGCGTGCACGGCAGCCGCACCGGATAGCTTTTCGACGTCGCGTATTTACCCTGGCGCGTGTGCACGTCCATGAAATTGATGCCGGCGTATGCGACCTTGATCAGCGCTTCGCCGGGCCGCGGCCGCGGCATCGGAAGATCCTGGCGTTGAAGTACTTCAGGACCGCCGTACTGCTCGATGCGAATGGTTTTCAAAATTATCAGGCGAACGTTCCGGCGTGCGCTGTTTCATCATTGAAACAAGGCCTGTCAGGAATGTTTACAGTTGAATTCCGCAAGACGGGTGCTAAGATGCGTCGAACTTAAGAAAAAGAGGTAAGCAAATGTAGAAATCATAACACGGCCCGCTCGAGGCAATGACCTTTCTGTTTCCGATCCAATATATCAAAAGTGACACATTAAGGGATTCGGCTATCCGTAAACGTTTTCGGCAGAGGGAGGTACAACCGAGAGGTGTGCAGTGGTGGAACAATTATTGTATTTCGGTTCCGAGGGTTCTTCGGAACGTGCGCTCCCCGAAATCATTTCCCGCAAGTGGCAACCCTGCCTGACCCACAGCATCGATGAAGCGAAAGCGGCCTGCGCCGGCGATGCCGCCCATGTCGGTCTGGTCAATGTCGATACCCTGGATGGACGTACCGAGGTGCTGGAGGAATTGCTCAACGTCTGCAACGACATCGAATGGATTACGCTGTTGTCGCACGACCGTCTGAGCGATCCGAACATCCGCCGTCTGATTGTCGAATGCTGTTTTGATTACCATACGCTGCCGTCCGATCCGCAGCGGCTGATGGTGACGCTGGGGCATGCGTTCGGCAAGGAGCGCATCCGTGCCGGGCTGGAGGACGCGCAGGTGACGCGGGTCGGCGAATACGAAATGGTCGGCGCCAGCCCGGTGATGCAGCAGCTGTTTCGCATGATTCGCAAGATCGGCGCCGTCGACGTGCCGGTGCTGATCACCGGCGAAAGCGGTACCGGCAAGGAACTCACCGCGGTTGCGATTCACGAGCGTTCCGGACGCGCGAAAGGCGCGTTCGTCGCGGTCAACTGCGGCGCGGTGCCGGCGAATCTGATCCAGTCCGAGCTGTTCGGCCACGAGAAGGGCGCGTTCACCGGCGCGGCCCAACGCAAGATTGGCTACATCGAGGCGGCCGACAACGGCACACTGTTTCTCGACGAGATCGGCGATCTGCCGCTCGATCTGCAGGTGAATCTGCTGCGCTTCCTGCAGGAGAAAAAAATCAAGCGCGTCGGCTCGCCGAACGACATCGCGGTCAACGCGCGCGTCATCGCGGCGACCAATGTCGATCTGGAAAAGGCGGTGCGTGAAGGACGGTTTCGCGAGGACCTCTATTATCGTCTCAATGTGCTGCACGTGACGGTGCCGGCGCTGCGCGAGCGCCGTGATGACATCGAAGTACTGGCACGCTTCTACTTCAATAAATTCCGCAACGGCTCCGTCGCGCGCGGCTTCCACGGCCGGGCACTGAGCGAAATGGCGAGCTACTCCTGGCCGGGCAACATTCGCGAGCTGATCAACCGCATTCGCCGCGCGACGCTGATGTGCGAAGGGCCGCTGGTCACGGTGGCCGATCTCGGGCTGGATCGTCACGCCGCGCCACGCGAATTTCTGACGCTGGATTCCGCCCGTCACAAGGCCGAGAAGGAGGCGATCCGCATGGCACTGCAGCGCGCGCACAATAATGTGACGCATGCTGCCGCGGATCTCGGCATATCCCGCGTAACGCTCTATCGGCTCGCCGAGAAGCACAAAATCCTGAACGCCTGATCCGCTCCGGCTTCGAACCACCGGCGCGTTACGCCGCAGCGTACCGGCTGTCGCCGCTCGCGCGGCGACTTCGTGCATCGCCCGTGTGCCACGCGGTGCCGTGTTGTAACGAGTGACGCGTCGCTGTTACACATTCTTCCGAATTCGTTGATTGACGCGGGTTTCGCCCATCACGCCGTCCATTCGATGTAACCGCGGTGTGACACGCGGTATCACCGGCAGCTTTTGCTGTTCGAAGCTTCGCCGCTGATTTTTCAGTGATATCGATGAATGGCACAGTCGTTGCGATGAAGCGGCAGGAGGTTCTCGACGATGAAGACTGCCGGCACCGCAAAACATCACTGTCGCATCAGCCCGATCGACCGCTATCGGCGATGGTCGCGTTTCGTGGCCGGCACTGCCGCGTTGTTTGCGACCGTCGCGGCATGGGCCGGTCCCGTCGCTCCCGAGCTGGTGGTGGCCCACACTTCGGATCAATTGATAAGCCCGAGCAGCAGCACGGCGCCGATCGTTTTCGTCTCTCCCGGTTCCAATGGCGTCGACCTGCCGCTCGGTTTCGATCAACAACCGCTCGATGACCGCGCGCTCAGCCGCTATCGCGGTGCCGGCGAGAACAGCGTGGCACCCGATACTCGTACCCATGTCGGCGTCATTCTGTGGGACGAGCGCGGCAGCGGCGGGCAGGGCGGCGGGCCGACGAAGAACGGGTCGACCGGCTACGGCAACACGCAGGCCACCAGCGTCGTGGCCGTGCGCATTCGGTGACGGCGACATGAAAAAACCGTCACTGATGCTGGCGACCCTGGCGGCGGTGCTGCTGCTGCCGGGCCTGCTGCCTGCGGCGTGGGGCGATCCCGGCGACATGATCATCACGCGTACGGTCAGTCCGCGCAGCGCCTTTCGTTCCGGCAGCGGACCGGTCGGTTCCAAGGCGAATCCGGGACAGCAGGTGCAATCCGCGCTGGGGCTGGACCAGAATCCCGGTGGTACGGTGGCGCGTGAGTTGAATAACACCGACTTCGCCAACGTGGCGACGGGTGTGCCGATGCACGGCGGCAATCTCGCCACGTCCGGTGCCGGCATGTCTGGTGCGTTGGCGAGCAACCGGCTGGATGGAACCAGTGGCGCCACGGTCGGGCGCGTGATGACCGGAACACTGGGCGGCGGCGGTGGCGGAGCCATTGGCAGCATCGGCGGCAGCGTGCGACAGGCTACCGGACAGTTGATGGACGCGCTTCAGGGCGCAGGCCTGATGGGCCGATAGCAGGGACGCGAACGAAGATGAACAGCTATCGAAGCTCATTGACGGTAACACTGATTGCAGCCGTGATCGCGCCGTGCGTGGGACTGGCGCAGGCAGCCGATCCGGCACCGCAGATTCCGGCGTCTGTGACGCAGAGCGTGATCGGGCCGTATGCGCTTTCCGGCGTTCGTGGACGGGCCGCCGTCAACGAAGCGGCGGGAGATTCCAATGCCCAATCCAGTGCCGCAGCGCTGGTGGTCGGAACCGGCCTGAGTTCGGCAACGGTGAATGCCATGCAGAACACCGTCGGTGCCGCCGGTAATCAGCCGGGTGCGGCGTCGGCCAGTATTGGCGATCACGCGTTCGCCAATGCCACCGGCCTGGTTTCGATCAACCAGACCAGCGGCGTCGCCAATGCGCAGGCCAACAGCGCGACGCTGGGAGTGGGCTCTGGAGTGGAAATCGTGACGGACAGCGTGCTGGCTGCCACGGCTTCCAATGCAGGACCGGCAGGAGACGGGACCACCAAAACAAGCCGTCAGGCGGTGTCGATTGCCGATACCGCATTTGATGGTGCGCGCGGGCTGGTCCAGGTCAACCAGTCGGCGGGGTCGGGCAATGCGACGGCCAACACCTTCGCGCTCCGGGTTCAACCGGGCGTAACACCGTAGTCAAACTGAAACTCAAGGAGTTCGAAATGAGACTGCAATTGAAACCTGCAACGCTGGCGCTCGCCGTGGCATTTGCATTTGCGGCACCCCTGGCGTTTTCGCAGGAGAACGGCATCACGGATCC
>DASSON010000139.1:0-10627 GCA_035700525.1 Burkholderiales bacterium | reverse complement strand
GACCTCCTCGCGCTCCAGCCGGCTGCGGGCAAACAGCCGCCGCAGCCGCTGCATCAGCTTTTGGGGACGCTGCGGATCGGTATAGCCGATGTCGTGCAGCGTTTTCTCAAGATGAGCATAAAGCCGCTCGACGTCTTCCAGACGCGCCGGTTCACCGCCGCCGTTACGCAGCGGCGCCACTGCACCGTCCAGCGCGCCCATGCGCAACTCGTAAGCCAGCACCTGGACCGCCGCCGCGAGATTCAGCGACGGATATTCCGGATTCGCCGGCACGTGCACGATCAGCTGGCAATGGCCGACCTCGTCGGTGGTGAGACCCGACGCCTCGTTGCCGAACACGACCGCCGCCGGATACGCCTGCGCCACCGCCAGCACCCCGGCCACCGCCTGCCGCGCATCGGCCGCTTCCAGCGACAGATCGCGCGGACGCGCCGAACACGCCACCGCATAGGTCACTCCGGCGAGCGCCTCGTCGAGCGTCGCGCACACCGTCGCGGCCGCCAGCACGTCGGTCGCATGCGCGGCCCGCGCTTCGGCGTCGGCGTGCGGAAAGTAGCGTGGTGCAACCAGCCACAGCGATTCCAGCCCCATCGTCTTCATTGCGCGTGCCGCCGCGCCGATGTTGCCGGGGTGGGTGGTACGCGAAAGAACGATGCGGATATTTTTGAGTGCGTCGAGCTTATTCACTAGAATACCGGCTTTTGCGGCATTGCCGTTGCAGCGCTGACGTCGCGCCGCAGTTCCCGAATTTCGAATCTCCGAGTCCTGAATCTTCCATGCACCCAATGCTCAACACCGCCGTGAAAGCGGCACGCCGCGCCGGCGCCATCATCAACCGCGCCAGCCGCGACCTCGACATTCTCGCGGTGCGGGAAAAGGCGGCCAACGATTTCGTGTCGGACGTCGACCGGGCCGCCGAAGACGCCATCATCAAGGTGCTGCTCGACGCCTATCCGGGGCACTCGATTCTAGCAGAAGAGAGCGGCACCCGCGGCACATCCGATGACACCTGGATCATCGATCCGCTCGACGGCACCACCAACTTTCTTCACGGCTATCCGCCGTACGCGGTATCGATCGCGCTGCGGCAGCGCGGCGTGATCACGCAGGCGGTAATCTACGACCCGACCCGCAACGATTTGTTCACCGCGACGCGCGGCGCCGGCGCCTACCTGAACGACCGCCGCATCCGTGTCGGCCGCCGCGCGGCATTGAAAGGCAGTCTGATCGGCACCGGCTTTCCGTTTCGCGAATTCTCCAATCTCGACGCCTATCTCGGCATGCTGCGCGACATGATGCAAACTGCCGCCGGCGTGCGCCGTCCCGGCGCCGCCGCGCTTGACCTGGCTTACGTCGCGGCCGGCCGCACCGACGGCTTCTGGGAAATCGGACTGAAGCCTTGGGACATCGCCGCCGGGTCGCTGCTGATCACCGAGGCCGGCGGGCTGGTCGGCGATTTCGAAGGCAACGAACGCTATCTCGACAGCGGCAACATCGTCGCCGGCAGCCCGAAAGTCTTCGCGCAATTGCTGCAGACGCTCGCACCGCATCTCACGGCCGCGCTCAAATCCTGAAACTGCCGGCTCGACAGCCGGCAGTTTCCCGTGCAGATTCATGCCGTGCGCTGTCCAACGGACAACGGCGAAAAAAGTGCCGGGCCGGGCGGAAGACAAAGATCGGCGGCGGCATATGACATCGAAGGAGGATCGGTGCGCATTCTGGTAATCGAAGACGACAACGTGCTGGCCGCGGCGCTGATGCGGGCGCTGACGCAGGCAGCTTACGCGGTCGACGTGGTCGACAATGGCGAGGCCGCGACGGCGGCGCTGGCGACCAACGCCTACGACCTGGCGGTGCTCGACCTCGGGCTGCCGAAGGTCGATGGACTGACGGTGCTGAAGCAGTTGCGCAGCCGCGGCTCGCAGGTGCCGGTGCTGATTCTCACCGCGCGCGACACGCTCGAAGACCGCGTGACCGGCCTCGATCTCGGTGCCGACGACTACCTCGCGAAACCGTTCGACCTGCCCGAATTCGAAGCACGCGTGCGCGCGCTGCTGCGGCGTGGCCATTACAACGCCAGCGGCCATCTGACGCACGGCAAGCTGCGGCTCGACAGTGCCGCGCGGCGGCTGTTCTACGGTGACGAGCCGATCGACCTGTCGCTGCGCGAACTGGCAGTGATCGAGCTGCTGATGTCGCGCCAGGGCCGCGTCGTCAGCAAGGAGCAGATGGTCGATCAGCTGTTCGGCTGGGGCGATGACGTCAGCAGCAATGCGATCGAGGTCTACGTGCACCGTGTGCGCAAGAAACTCGAACCGCTCAACGTTAACATCCGCACCGTGCGCGGCATGGGTTACCTGCTCGACCGCGCCGAATGACACTGCGCAACCAACTGCTGCGCTGGCTGCTGATCCCGCTGGTGACGCTGCTGGTGATCGACGCCGCCGGCAGTTATTTCATCGCGGCGCGCGTGTCGCAGACGGTGTACGACGGCGAGCTGATCGAAATCGCGCGCGAGCTGCTGCTGCACGTGGCGGCCGCGCCGAACGGAACGTTGCATTTCCGGCTCTCGCCCGAAGCAGAACGTACGCTGCTGCTCGATCAGCAGGACGAAGTTTATTACGCAGTACGGGCCGCTGACGGGAATCTGGTCGCCGGCGACGCCGCACTGCCGCCGGCGCGCACCGGCGACGGCGGCAGCGGCTTTTACAACGCGACGGTGCAGGGTCGGGCGGTGCGCGTGGCGCGCCTGGTGTCGGCGCTGCCCGATGCCAGGCCGGCGCAGGCGGTGACAGTCGAAATCGCCGAAACGCTGAACAAGCGCCATGATCTCGCATGGCTGATCCTGGTGAGCGTGATCCTGCCGCAACTGGTGCTGATCGCGATCGCCGGCCTGCTGGTGTGGTTCGGCGTCGCGCATGGACTGGCGCCGCTCAACCGCTTGCGCGAAGCGGTCAGCGCGCGTTCGCATCTGGACCTGTCGCCGATCGCGGCCGAGGGTGCACCGGCGGAGGTTCATCCGCTGCTCAACGCGATCAACGACCTGCTGGCGCGGCTCAATGAAGTGCTGACGTTCCAGAGCCGCTTCATCGCCGACGCCGCGCACCAGTTGCGCACGCCGGTCGCCGGACTCAAGACACACATCGAAGTCGCGCTGCGCGAGAACGATCTGGCACAGACCAAGCACGCGCTGGCGCATCTGTACACCGGTGTCGAGCGCCTGTCGCGGCTGGTGTCGCAACTGCTGTCGCTGGCGCGCAATGAACCGAACACCGTCAGGACGCTGAATTTCGTGCCGCTCGACCTCAACAAGCTGGCGCGTGAAACGACGATGGAATGGGTACCCGAGGCGTACCAGAAAAACATCGATCTCGGTTTCGAAGGCAGCGAGACGCCGGTACCGATGAACGGCGACCCTACCCGGCTTACCGAGCTGATCAACAATCTGCTCGACAATGCGATCCGCTACTCGCGCGACCGCGGCCGCGTCACCGTGCGCGTCACCCGCGGTGAACGCCAGCGACTGTCGGTGTCGGACGACGGTCCGCGCATTCCGGAGGAAGAACGCGATCGCGTGTTCGAGCGCTTTCACCGGTTGCTCGGCTCGCATGCCAGCGGCAGCGGACTGGGGCTGGCGATTGCGCAGGAAATCGCCCGGCTGCATGACGCCGATATTTCGCTGGGAGACGACATCGACGGTGTCGGCAATACCTTTACCGTGTCGTTTCCGCCGGTGTAGTCCGGACCGAAGGGACACCGGACGGCGTCGCGCTCTGGCGGCCCGTATCGGCGCGCTATTTTGTAAGCTGACTGTAAGGTTGACGAAAGGATGGCGTAATCTGCCAGTCAGCAACGCGTAACCGTCGAGAAAGCACCTTGTAAGACACGGGCAGTAATCTGGGAACACTCTAATAAAGCGAGGAGTTCCCCAAATGCTGCACGAGTTGATACATCATCTTTCCGATCCGGCGATCTGGGCTGCACTGCTCGAGATCTCGGTCATCAATGTGCTGCTGTCCGGCGATAACGCGGTCGTTATCGCGCTCGCCTGTCGCGGCCTGCCGCACGAACAGCAGAAGAAAGCATTCCTCATTGGCGCCGCGGGCATCGTTGTGCTGATGGTCGGGCTCACCACCGCAGCCGCCTACTTGATGACACTGCCCTACATCGAACTGATCGGCGCAGTGCTGCTGCTGTGGATCGGCATCAAGCTGCTGGTGCCGGAAGAGGAAGGGGACAACATCGAAAGCAGCGATAATTTCTGGAACGCGGTCAAGACCATCATCATCGCCGACATCGTGATGAGTCTCGAT
Source organism: Burkholderiales bacterium (assembly GCA_035700525.1). Taxonomy (GTDB): domain Bacteria; phylum Pseudomonadota; class Gammaproteobacteria; order Burkholderiales; family JBDZVW01; genus JBDZVW01. The sequence continues at coordinate 6,314 of DASSON010000139.1, read as the reverse complement.
AACGTGCTGGGCATGGCGGGCGCCGCGCGCGGTCATCTCGGCATGCTGTTTCTGGGACTGGTGATCACGATCCCGCTGATTCTGTTCGGCAGCGCGATGATCATGAAACTGATGGAACGGCTGCCGATATTCGTTACTTTCGGCGCCGGCCTGCTGGGCTGGGTGGCCGGCGAAATGGCGGTGGCCGATCCGAGCGTGAAAGGCATGGTCGAGTCGCATGCGCATTATCTCGATTACCTGGTGCCGGTACTGGGAGCCGCCTCGGTGATCATCGCCGGCAAGCTGTTGGCAAAGCGCAAGCAGAACCAGGCTGAAATCGAGGCCAAGACAGCGGGAGACGAGGTAACCGCCGAACATGCGGTGGAATAGGCGTCATTCTCGCGCCGGAACATGAAGTTGCAGGCGCAGTCCTCGCGCCGAAAAAAGGAGAGCGGGCCATGAAAAACATCGTTGTCGCGATTGACGGCACCGGCAATCTGCAACGGGCATTCGACCATATCGTTGAACTGCACCGGAAGGAAACCGTGCGGGTGCATCTGCTCAATGTGCAGCCGCCGTTCACACGGGACATCTGCCGTTTCTTCAGCGCCGCCGAAATCCGCGACCTGCATCGCGAAGAAGGGATGCAGGCGCTGGCACCGGCGATCCGCATGCTTGAAGAAGCCGGCATCCCGCACCGCGACCATGTGCTGGTCGGGCACAAGGCTGAAACCATCGTCAGCTTTGCGTGCGACTACCGCTGTGACCAGATCGTGCTCGGTGATCCCGGCCGTTCGATGTTCGCCGGCCTCGGCCTGGGCTCGATCGGCAGCCAGGTGCGGCATCTCGCGAGCGCGGCACGGTTCGTTTGCGAAGTGGTTTAGAAAACTGCGGACGGACCTTATTGAATGGTCAATACCCCGGTAACGCTGCCTGTGTTTTGTGCCGCATCACTTGCCGTTACCTTGACCTCATGCGACCCGACGGTCACTTTCTTCCATTGATACGAAATGTGCCCTCTCCTGGACGACGCTTTCAAAACGCCATCGAGATAAAGGTGCATGCCGGTGACGCCCACGTTGTCCGTAGCTGACGCCGAAATCGTGAAGGAATTTTTTATACCGGCCTGCAACGAGTCGCTCAGGATGACCACAGGAGGAACCGTATCGGCCGTACTGGCGGCAACCGCAGAAGCCGCTTCGAACGCGCCAATATCAAAAGCGCTCCCGACAGGCCTGGCAGCCATCGCATAATCGTACGGAACCGTACTGAGATCCGTTCCCGCATCAATAACCGGACTACCCGCCATTACCGCGTAATCGAAAGCCGACGGTGGCGTCGCAGCCGCCACAAAGTCCGGATTGGCGTTGAGGCTGTGGGCGCCAAAATGAGTGGCACTGCGCCAGCTCGACAGGTCGGAATAAGCGCTCGCCGACCACAGGCTGATGGGTCCGGTCCCACGGTAAATATCGTTGTAGTCACTTCTGTTCCCGGTAATCGTAGTGCCGTTGTCGGGCATGATGTACAGGTCGTATTTACTGGTGCCGCCGCTGATAATGTTGTTGAGCACCGTGTTGTTTGTCAGCGTGGCGTTATTGCGCGGCATGCCCGCCACCTCAATACCGGCGCGGGCGGCGGTTCCAACAATCGTATTGTTGAACACCCTGGTAGCATTGGCCGCAGACAGATAAATTCCGCGCCGGCGATTGTTGACCAGTACATTGTCGTAGATCAGACCGTTGCTGCTTACTTCAAAAAATATCGCCGAATCGACCGGGCCGTTGTCGTGGATGTAGTTGTTACGAACGATGATTTGTTCGCCGCTGTTGGCATAATCGAACCAGATTCCTGAGCCGTTGTTGAAGCCGACATCGCTGTTTTCAATCACGCCATAGGCTCGCGTGGTCGCCTTGAACCCGCCGGCATGCCACAGCGGGTTGAAATTGCGGTAATTGTTGTTGTTCAGCGTGACGTTGGTCACCAGAAAGTTGGTGCTGCCGGAAGCGGTGATACCGGAGTCACCGTTATTGCTGACGTTGCAGTCGCGGACTTGTGCACCGTCCTGCAGATAACCCATACTCAATCCGGTAAAGTCCGTATACTGGATATCGCAGGATTCGATCACCGAATGAGAACTCAATTCGACTGCTGCACCCTGTTGCGTAAACGCCGACGCATTGGAGTGGCGGAACGCCAGGCCTTTCACGTGAACATAAGGCTTGTGCATGAACAACAGGCGCCGCCGCACACTCGCCTCCATCACATGGTTGTTGGGATCCGAGCCGTCCGCCAGCCACACATACAGTGTCGACGTAACGGGATCGTAGTAGAAGGTTCCCGCTGACATGCTGCTCAGACCGCTGCCAACGGGGGTGGGATATTCCGAGGGACCGTAGTACCGGCTCGGCATCCCGATCTGCTGCAATGGCCCCTCCGATCGGGCATCGAAATCGACGAACACTTGTTGACTGTTATAAGGCCAGCCGGTTTTTTCCCAGATTGTCGGGCTGTACCGGGTCCAGCCGGTCACGACGTCTGACCCCTTGATGACCGGAATTTCGCCGGCGTAGGCGAATATATTGATCGGTTGATCCGCCGTGCCGCCGGTTGTCATCTCAACATCCTCGCGATAAGTGCCGCCGCGGACCAGAACGGTGTCGCCCGCGACCGCCCGGTTCACGGCGTGCTGTATGGTCCTGAACGGAGAATCGAGCGAAGTCCCGGAATTGCTGTCGCTGCCGTCGGTCGCAACGTAGTAAGTTGCAGCCCAGACGGAATGTGCAAAAATGATTGGCAGGACAAGATAAAGGACACGCCGAAGCCGCAGTGCGGCGTCTTGAAGTACTGGTTCGAGCACACGAAATTTCATGGCCGCGCTCCGTAAGGTTACAGGTCCGAACGGACCTTGACGCCGAAGCTGCGGGTATGCTCCCAGTCAACCTTGTCGGTGCACCGAGGCAGCGCTCCCAACGACAGGCGCGCATGCGATTGCAGTCATTCTTTTTATTGCCGACTGAATCCGAAGCTGGCAACCCCGCTGTCTTGGCGTAAGCCGCAGACCGGTGATTTTGCGCCTCCACCTCGCGATGGATTTGCCTTTAACAACTTCGCTTGCAACTGGCATCCTACTCGCCACGTCTGCGTCACGCAACAGCGTGTAACGCCGGCTATCGGTTTCCTTGAATTGTCGTCCGCGGCTGCTCGCGCATCCGCGATCATGGCAGTTTTTCCGCGCCACTCAGATGATCGCCCGCGACTAAAAGGCTACAATTGTGGGCGATCGACGACAATCTGCGGCGCCCCAGGAAATTGGCGGCCTTTTGGACACTTCAATAAATCACGACCCCGCCCAAGGCGTGGCGAATCACACGCCGATGATGCAGCAGTATCTGCGCATCAAGGCGCAGCATCCGGACATGCTGCTGCTGTACCGCATGGGCGATTTCTATGAGCTGTTTTATGGCGACGCGGAAAAGGCGGCGCGGCTGCTCGACATCACGCTGACGCGCCGCGGCACTTCGGCCGGGGAGCCGATCAAGATGGCCGGCGTTCCGTATCACGCGCTCGAGCAGTATCTGGCGAAACTCGTCAAACTTGGCGAGTCGGTCGCGATCTGTGATCAGATCGGCGATCCGGCGACGTCGAAAGGGCCGGTCGAACGCCAGGTCACGCGCATCGTGACGCCCGGCACGCTCACCGATTCGGCATTACTCGACGACAAGCGCGACAACATCGTCGCCGCGCTGGTCGAGCGCCGTGGACGGCTGGGACTGGCGTGGCTGTCGCTCGCATCCGGCCGCTTTGGCGCGATGGAGACCGACGCCGGCAATCTCGCGGCGGAAGCCGAACGCCTGAAGCCGGCTGAAATCCTGATGCCGGAAGACGCCACGATCGATCTGCCGAACGGCCTCGCAGCGGCGGCAGCGAAACGCCTTGCGCCGTGGCAGTTCGACTATGACGGCGCGCACCGCGAACTGTGTGCACAGTTCAGCACGCTCGATCTTGCCGGTTTCGGCGCGGAAGGGCTGCAGCTTGCGGTGGGCGCGGCCGGTGCACTGCTCGGTTATGCGAAAGCGACGCAGGTAACGGCGATTGCGCACATCACCGCGTTGCAGATCGAACAGGAGCACACGTTCGTGCGCCTGGATGCAGCCACACGGCGCAATCTCGAAATCTCCGAAACCATCCGTGGCGAGCCATCGCCGACGCTGCTGGCAGCGCTCGACACCTGTGTCACCACGATGGGCAGCCGGCTGTTGCGCTACTGGCTGCATCATCCGCTGCGCGACCGCGCCATCGTGCAGGCGAGGCTCAATGCGGTGGCAACACTCGCCGGCGATGCCGACACCGCACCGTATCGCGCATTGCGTGATGTGCTCAAGCGCAGCGCCGACATCGAACGCATCACGTCGCGCATTGCGCTGCGGAGCGCGCGGCCGCGCGACCTGGCCGCCTTGCGCGACACACTCGCCGGATTGCCGCAGCTTGCCGCGCTGCTGTCGCCGATTACGGACGGCCATCTCGTGGAGCTGGCCGCCGCTGCGGCGCCGCAGCCGCAAACCGCGCAGCTTCTGGCACGTGCCGTCAAACCGGAACCGGCAGCGCTGGTGCGCGACGGTGGCGTAATCGCCGACGGCTTCGATGCCGAGCTCGACGAATTGCGTGCCATCCAGGACAACTGCGGCGCTTTCCTGCTCGAACTCGAAGCGCGCGAGCGCGCGCGCAGCGGCATCGCGAATCTCAAGGTCGAGTACAACCGCGTACACGGCTTCTACATCGAAGTGTCGCGCGCGCAAGCCGACAACGTGCCCGACGACTACCGGCGGCGGCAGACGCTGAAGAATGCCGAACGCTTCATCACCCCGGAACTGAAAACATTCGAGGACAAGGCGCTGTCGGCACAGGAACGGGCGCTGGCGCGCGAAAAATCGCTCTATGAGCAACTGCTCGATACGCTGGCCGGCGAACTGGCTGCGCTGTCGCGGCTGGCGCGCGCGCTGTCCGAGCTCGACGTGCTGGCGGCATTCGCCGAGCGCGCGGTTGCGCTCGATTACTGCACCCCCGAATTCAGCGAGCAGCCCGAAATCGAAATCACCGCCGGCCGCCATCCGGTGGTCGAGCGTGAAATCGACGGCTTCATCGCCAACGACACACGGCTGTCCGGCGCACGCCAGCTGCTGCTGGTGACCGGTCCCAACATGGGCGGCAAATCGACCTATATGCGGCAGGTTGCGCTGATCGCACTGCTGGCGCACTGCGGTTCATTCGTGCCGGCCAAACACGCGCGCATCGGTCCCGTCGATCAGATCTTCACGCGCATCGGCGCGTCGGATGATCTCGCCGGCGGGCGCTCAACGTTCATGGTCGAGATGACCGAGGCGGCTTACATCCTGCATCACGCGACACCGTTCAGCCTGGTACTGATGGACGAAATCGGGCGCGGTACGTCGACTTTCGACGGCCTGGCGCTGGCCTGGGCGGTGGCGCGCCACCTGGTCGAAAAGAACGCCAGCCTGACGCTGTTCGCGACGCACTATTTCGAGCTCACGCGCCTGGCGCAGGAATTCCGTCAGATCGCCAATGTGCATCTCGACGCAGTCGAGCACAAGGACCGTATCGTGTTTCTGCACAGCGTCGAGGACGGGCCGGCGAGCCAGAGCTATGGTCTGCAGGTGGCGAGCCTTGCCGGCATTCCGCCGGCAGTGATCCGCGCCGCGCGCAAATACCTGGTTCACCTCGAGGAAGAAGGCGCGGCACGCGATCCGCAGGGCGACCTGTTTTCCCCAACGGCGCCGGACGTGTCCGAGCCGCCGGAAACGCACCCGCTTATCGAGCGGCTGCGCGAACTCGATCCCGACACGCTGACGCCGCGCGATGCGCTGGAATGGATTTACCGGCTGAAGCGCGAAGCGGACGAGAGTCGAGACTAATGCGAATGGCCGTGCGCGCCATGCACGTGGCCGTGTTCGATCTCCTCACTCGTCGCCGGCCGCACATCCGCCACCGTGCATGAAAAGCGCAGCCGTTGCCCGGAGAACGGATGATTGCCATCCACCACGACGGAATCATCGGCGACGTCCGTGACGGAATAGATCACGACATCACCCGATTCGCCGCTTTCACCTTCGAACTGCATGCCGACGCCGACGTCGGCGGGAAATTTGCTGCGCGGCTCGACATGGACCAGCCCGGCATCGTATTCGCCGAATGCGTCCGCCGGTTCCAGCGTCACGTCGCACGCGTCGCCAACCGATTTGCCGTGCAGCGCATCCTCGATGCGCGGAAAGATTCCCTGATAGCCGCCGTGCAGATACTCCAGCGGCGCATCGCCCTCC
>DASSON010000138.1:0-2856 GCA_035700525.1 Burkholderiales bacterium | reverse complement strand
GGGGCCGGTGAGGAATTCGGATTTTCTGTTCGTTTGGCAAAGGCGCACTGGAAGTGCAACCACCCCGTCCGCTGCGCGTCCACCCCTCCTTAAAAACAGGAGGGGAAAAACCCTGGCGTACGCATGTGCCGCCGTTTCCCTACCTTGGTTATGCCTCGTGTGCAAATGTGATGGGAGATGCAGGAAATGCACACGAATCTCCCCTCCTGTTTTTAAGGAGGGGTGGCGCGAAGCGACGGGGTGGTCAGCGGCGCGCAAAAAAAAGGACTGCCTTTCCACCGGCGCGTTTCCGCCGACGTCCGCTTCTTTCATCCTTCCGCCTTCATCCTTCATCCTTGCCCTCAATCGGCAGCAGCACCGTAAAACACGTGTTCCCCGGCACACTCTGAAACGAGATCGTGCCGCCGTGGCGGGCGACGAAGTTCTGCGCCAGCATCAGGCCGAGTCCGTTGCCGCCCTGGCGTCCGGACACCAGCGGGAAAAATATGCGATCCCGCAACGTCGGTGCAATGCCCGGTCCGTCGTCGATGATGTCGGTCCTGATCGCATGGCGATAACGGCGGCGCGCCAGTGTCACCTGGCGTGCGATGCGCGTGCGCAGCCGGATTTCGCCGCTGCCGGCAAGCGCCTGCGCCGCGTTGCGCGCGATGTTGAGCAGTGCCTGAATGATCTGTTCCCGATCGCCGGTGAGCGGCGGCAGGCTGGCGTCATAGTCGCGCTCGACGCTGATGCCGGGATATTCCGCCTGTATCAGATTGCGCACGCGCTCCAGCGCCTCGTGAATGTTGAGCGGTGCCCGCTGCGGCAGGCGGTGCGGCATCAGCAGACGGTCCATCAGCGACTGCAGCCGGTCGGCTTCATGGATGATGACCTGCGTATATTCACGCAGCGCCGGCGCGTCGAGTTCGCGTTCCAGCAATTGCGCCGCGCCGCGGATACCGCCCAGCGGATTCTTCACCTCATGCGCCAGGTTGCGCAGCAGTTCGCTGCTGGCTTCGTTCTGTCCCAGCATGCGCTCTTCTTCCGCGATCCTGAGCTGCTGGTCGAGCGGGCGGAATTCCAGCAACAGCCCTTCGCGCGCGCCATGGCCATCGACTTCGAGCGGTGTCACGGTGCACGACAGCCGCAATTCCGGTCGCTGCAGCGCGCCGAACTCGAGGTCGTGCTCGATGTAGCTGCCGTGGTCGCTGCGGGCATATTCGATCGCCGCGTCGAGCGCGGCACTGGGCCGGAAAATCTGGCGCAGCCCGGCGCTCACCGCGCTGTGGCCGGACAATTCGAACAGATTTTCGGCGGCGGGATTGAGGTAGCGGATCACCAGGTCGGCGTCCACCAGCACGATTGCGGTGGCCAGCTCGTCGAAGCCGAAGAAGGCGGCGGGTTTCATCGCCGCCATGCGCGCCATCGCGCGGACCGGAACGGGTGATCGGAACGGGAGCGGCCGCAGCCGGCCGCGGCGCCCGTTGCCGCCCGGCTACTTGAGGTTGTCGAGCTCCTGCTTGATGCTGGCGATGTTGTCTTCGTGCAGCTTGACCTGGTGCTCGTACGGTGCCAGGCGGTCGAGCATGCGCTGATAATTGCGCTCATTGCCGTAGCGCACGGATTTCTGCGTCGCCAGTGCCTCCTTGGCATTGTCGAGCAGCGTTTCCTCGTTTGCCAGCTCCTTTTCAAGGATCTGGCGGCGCCCCTCGTCCCGGCTTTTCTGGGTCGCGCTGTCAACCTTCGGGAAATTCTTCGGTGACGAAGATTGGGGCTGGGCATGAGTATCCGAGGATCCGCCGTAGATGATGTTGGGCTCGACGTGAAGCGATTTGCAGCCTTTCTGGAACTTGTTGGTGTAGGTCACCGCGCCCGTGTTGTCCACGCATTTGTAGATCTCGGCACTGGCCGGGAGCGTCCACCCCAACATCAACGCGATCAACAGAAGCGGTTTCATTGAGAATCCGACATGAGCTTTCGGTCACCGGCGCACCGCACCCGCGGTCCGCCGGCCGGATTTCCAGTCTATGTCAGTCACACTGAAACTTCAATTCGTCCGCTTCTCCGGCCGCGTTCAATGGCCGTGCCGGCTGTCCAGGGCGCCGCTGCCGGCACGGCCTCATACCATTACAGACTGTAATAAAGCTGAAATTCCAGCGGGTGCGTGGTCATCCGGAACGCCTGCACTTCTTCCATCTTGAGATCGATGTAAGCATTGATCATGTCGTTCGAGAACACACCGCCGCGCGTCAGAAACTCGCGGTCGTTATCGAGGTGCTCGAGCGCCATTTCCAGCGATGCGCACACCTTCGGCACCTTCTGCGCTTCTTCCGGCGGCAGATCGTAGAGATTCTTGTCGACCGGATCGCCGGGATGAATTTTGTTCTGGATGCCGTCCAGTCCCGCCATCAGCATCGCGGTGAACGCGAGGTAAGGGTTGCACATCGGATCCGGGAAGCGCACTTCGATGCGCCGGCCCTTCGGGTTCACCACGTGCGGGATGCGCACTGCGGCCGAGCGGTTGCGCGCCGAGTAGGCGAGGTTGATCGGCGCCTCGAACCCCGGCACCAGCCGCTTGTACGAATTGGTGCCCGGATTGGTGATCGCGTTGAGCGCGCGCGCGTGCTTGATGATGCCGCCGATGTAGTACAGCGCCAGCTCGGACAGCCCGGCGTAACCGTTGCCGGCAAACAGGCTCTGGCCGCCCTTGCCGAGCGACTGGTGCACGTGCATGCCGGAGCCGTTGTCGCCGACGACGGGCTTGGGCATGAAGGTCGCGGTCTTGCCGTAATTGTGCGCGACGTTGTGGATCACGTATTTCATGATCATCGTCCAGTCGGCGCGCTTGACCAGCGAGTTGAACTTGGTGCCGATCTC
>DASSON010000137.1:0-5777 GCA_035700525.1 Burkholderiales bacterium | reverse complement strand
ATCGCCGCCGGCATTCTCATATTCACTCTGGGCTACGCACGCTACCGCCGCATGCTCGGTCACTATCGCGCGTTGTCGAAGCTGGAAGACAGCGCACTCCCCGAAGCGCTGCGGCGGCGGGTCGGAGAATGATCCCGTAGGTCACCTGCCACGCGCTTTGACCGCTTCGTACAGCGGCATCACCGTCGACACCGGCGCCTGCCGCGCCGAAGCAGTCGCAACTGGCTGCGGCCGATGATCGGGTCGGTCGCACATCCGGCGAGCGCGAGTACCGTGCCGGCTGCCACGAGGCCGGCACCGATCCGGTTACGGAACATCCCACAAATTCCTCTACAATTGCGAAGCGCCGCCGACTTCTGCCCGCACGGCCAGTTTGGCGGTGATGAAATCGGTATGCGACACGTAGATGAGTTCTGCAATTTTACGCACGTAATGGTCCTCATAGGGATCAACCGCACCGTCGGCAAACGCTACCCGCCACAGTTGCGCAATAAACTCGGCCTTCTGTTCCGCCGAATAAACACGATTGATCAATGCCACCGGTTCATAGTAGGAGGTATAGCGGTTTTCCTTGCGCGAAAGGTCGTGCACCAACAACTCGGCATCGGCACTGGAAAGCCTGAAGCGCTCGCTGACAAGCTGCGCCACCGCACGCGCCTTGGTCTCGCGCCGCACTTCGTCATTGGCTTCATCACCATCGAAATCGGTGAACGCCATTTCCAGCAGCAGGCCGCTCACCGCCCGCTGTAACGCCAGGCGCCTGCGCCGCGCATCACGCTCCGGGTCCGGAGACAGTATGCCGAACAAGCCCCGGATCCGGGCCAAGATCAGCTCGAAAAAACCCTGATTCGAATCGCTCATCGATCGCAATCGCATTAACGTGTTGAAAATTTATTTTACAGCAGGCGCCGCCGTGCCGAGATCAAGCCCCTGCTGCACACTCAACAGAATGTCCGTTTTGGAGGCAACGCCCAGTAGTCTGCGCTCCGGCGACGCGCTTACAACCGGCAGGCGCTCACCGCGGTACGTGACGAAAACGCTCAGCGCCTGCGACAGGCTCATCTCTGCAGTCAGCGTTGGAAAGTCGCTCTTCAGCAAATCCGCCGCCACAATGATCGACGCCAGTTGTCCGCGATTCAGTGCCGGCTTGATTTCGTGCAACGACACCACGCCTTCGAAATGCTCGTTATCGCCGACAACGTACACGTAGTTGACCTGGTACCGCAAAAAGAGTTGCCAGATCTCGGCCAATGTCGACCTCATCAGCACGCGCGGCGGATCGGTTTTGAGAATGTCGGCGACGCACAGCGTGCGGAAATCCGCCGTCGGTTGTTCGGAATTTTTCTCACGCAACGACTCGGAATAAATCGAATCCTCCCGCCACGCGCGTGATGTGTAGTACGCCGTCACGCAGGCCAGCATCAACGGCAGCACAATATGGTAGTCGAGCGTCATCTCGAACACCATGATGATCGCGGTCAGCGGCGCATGCGTAGTCGCCGCGAGAAAACACCCCATGCCCACCACGGCATAAGTGTCGGCGACCGACGTAATGTGCGGCAGCAGCAGGTGGACGCCCTGGCCGAACAGCGAACCAAACGCGGTTCCGACAAAAATGGTGGGAGTGAAAACACCGCCGGTCGCACCGGATCCGGTAGTTGCGGCCGTGGCAATGATCTTGAACACCAGCAGCAAAAGAAGCGGATACCAGGCCCATTGCGAGTGCAGAATGGAATTGACCATGCTGTAACCGTTGCCCCACACGCCGGGAAAGCCGATCGAAATCAGCCCCACGATCAACCCGCCGAGCCCCAGCTTGGCGGCACGCGGCAGGTCGAGCTTATTGAAGAAGTGCTTGGTTTGCTCGAGCAGGTACACGAACTGCGGACCGAGAAAGCCCGCCACCAGGCCAAGAACAATGTAAAGAACGAGTTCCCAGTTCGAAGCAAACTGGATCGGCGGGATGCTGAATCTCGCCTGATAATGCATGAAGTGGTTGATGGTGACGTTCGAAATCACCGATGCGAAAACCAGCGGCCCGAGGCTCTCCATTGCAATCGAGCCGAGCACGATTTCGGAAACGAACAGGGCACCGCCGATCGGCGTGTTGTAGGCCGCGGCGATGCCGGCCGCAGCGCCGCAGGCCGTCAGCAGCCGCAAACGCGGCGTTGAAAATGAACGCATGCGGCCCACGCCGGACGCCAGCATCGCGGCAAGTTGCACCATCGAACCTTCGCGTCCGATGGAGCCACCCGATCCGACGGTCACCAGCGATGCGCCGCTCTTGACCAGCGACGTGCGTACACTGATGCGGCCGTCACCGAGCGCGATCGCTTCCATGTAGTCGGTGCTGCTCTGGCGACGGGTGAGATGCATGCCGACCTGAAGGATCACGCCCGCGACCAGACCGCCAACCGCCGGCACCAGCAGCCGCTCCCACCAGGGCAGCATCAGTGCGGTGTGCACCAGTCCGCCAATCATGCCGCCGTGCTGGTGCGTCAGCAACCATTCGATGCCGCGTATACCTTCGCGGAAAGCAACGGTGGCAAGTGCGCCAAGAAATCCGACGAGACCCGCCCATGCCAGGGTGGCCTGCAACTCGGTCGGCTGCAATTTTTGCAGCAGCCACAGGCGCGCCCGCAGCCAGCGCGTCCAGATCGACCGTGACTCGTACCTCCTCATCACGCTTTCACGTATCCCCTTGCAATGCCAATTTCAAATGGAACGTCCTCGGTCTTTTGGCACGTCGTGAACAACGGCTGGCAACCGCTTCCAGCATATCATTCATAATACAGCTTCGTTTGCCACCAGGAGGAGGGGCTTAATGACCGCAAATGTACTGCAACATGCTTCGGCACAATCGGATCTCCGCAAATATTTGCATTCTTCGAATGAGCCGTTGGCCGGCAGCAGATCATGCTGAGCATCGCGCTATCAACCTTCGCCTATATCGTCGCCGCCTGGTTCATCAAGCGCCGGCTCGACGACATGGACATCCCGAAGGGGTTCACGCGCAATGTGCTGATTTTCAGCCTGGCGCTCGCGGTTGCATACGGTGTCGGCGCGCTGGTGAGCTGGATAGAACCTGCCTCATGAATATTCGCGTGACGCATTGCGGCTCAGAAGATGCGGATGCATGGCGCGGCGCCCCCTTCTCGAACCGCATCCCAAATCGCTCGGGCCGCACGCATGAATATTTGTGAGACGGATTCTCAAATCGCGATGGTTTTCCGGAAATGACGGAGCCGTTTCGTACGAAACGCCTTTGTCGATCATAAAAAAAGTCCCGGCACAGCTGCCAGGACTTGTACGAATCGGACGGCAGGCCCGTCACGCGATGCCGGCATTCACGCCGGCATCGGCCACCGCTTATTTCTTCTTCTTGGCTTTCTTGATCGCAGCCAGCGCCGCCTTGTCGGCGACATTGGCGTGCTCGATCACCGCGGCATTGTCGCCGCTTCTGGCAGCGTCATTCGCCTTGTCGAGTTCGGCGCTGGCGACATCGGTGTCGGCTTTCTTGTCCTTTGCCTGCTTCACGTCCGCCTGTGCCTGCAGCAGCGCGTTCTGCGCGTCGAGCGACAGCTTGCTGATATCAGGCTGGGTGGCACAACCGGCGAGCCACAGCGAAGCAAGTAATGCAATGCACAATTTCTTCATGAATCCTCCCAATGTTTTGACAAAAAAAGAAAATGACACGCGGCCATTTCCGCAACCGATGGCAGGCGACCGCCCTGCTTCCGGTCCGCCCGGTGATCTCCGGCGGGCAGGCGCCCCGAACATAGCGATGCCCGCCGCTGCCAGTCATTGACCAAGGTCAAGAATTACATCGACATGCGATACTTCGATCAGCGTTCCTGACCGCCATATGCCGCTCATCAGCTTTTGGCAGTGCGCGCCGCCATGGCCAGCTTGTCCTGGGCCCGTCGATCGAAGCGCGCGACATTGATGATGATCCGCTTGTGCGTGCCTTCGCCGATCTGTTCCTTGTCGTCTTCCGCGACCACGCGGAACGTCAGCGTGCGCCCTTCGATGCCGGTCAGTTCCGCCCGCGCGCGTGCGCCCATGCCGACCGGCGTCGCCGCATGATGGCTGACATCGAGATGGATGCCGACGGTCTGGTGCCCGTCCGGCATCAGATGCTCGACCGCCTGCAACGCCGCCGCTTCCATCAGATTGACCATCACCGGCGTGGCCAGCACTTTCACTTTTCCGCTGCCGATATGCGGGGCGGTATGCTCGGGACCGACAATGATTCCGGCCGAGCCGCAAAGCCCCGGTTTGAGCTGTTCAGGCAGTTCGAGCGCCACTGAAACCTCCGCTGTCGATGCCGGCGACATGCCGGCGCAAAGGCTCCAAGTGTACGCGAATTGCCGCCGTGGCGGCAGGATCCAGAGCGAAACTACCGGCGCGATCCCTCACCCCTATCCCCTCTCCCGCAAGGAGAGGAGAACGTCAAGCTTCCTTCTTCCGCCGGGAGAAAGATTGAGGATGAGGGTTGGCTCGCTGCATATTTTTGCTCAATCCTCACTCCTCGATCCTCATTCCTGTTTTCTCATCCAGCCTTTCTGACCGGTGCCGCCGCCGTTCTCAGCACGTCGCGCAGCGCCGCTGCAATGCCGTCACTGTCGATTCCGGCGGCGGCCAGCAGTTCCTCGCGCGTACCGTGTTCAAGGAAATGATCCGGCAATCCCAGATTCGTCACCGGCACCGTGACGTGATGCGCGGCGAGGCATTCGTTGACCGCACTGCCGGCACCACCGAGCGCAGCGTTGTCTTCGATCGTGATCAGCGCTTCGTGCCGCGCCGCGAGATCGAGCACCATTTTTTCGTCGAGCGGCTTGACGAAACGCATGTTGACCACCGTTGCGTCGAAGTGCTCGGCCGCTTCCAGTGCCGCCCGCAGCGTCGCGCCGAACGCCAGCAGCGCGACGTGGTGGCCCCGCCGCCGCAATTGCGCACGACCGATCGGCAATGCCTTCATTTCGCTCTCGACCGCCACACCCGGCCCCTTGCCGCGCGGATAGCGCACCGCCGCCGGCTGCTCGAGCTGAAAGCCGGTGTACAGCATCTGCCGGCACTCGTTTTCGTCGGCCGGCGCCATCACCACCATGTCGGGCAGGCAGCGCAGGAAATTGAAATCGTAGCTGCCGGCGTGCGTCGCGCCGTCCGGGCCGACCACGCCCGCGCGGTCGATCGCGAACAGCACCGGCAATTTCTGGATCGCGACGTCATGCACCACCTGATCATAGGCGCGCTGCATGAACGTCGAATAGATCGCCACCACCGGCTTCATGCCGTCGCACGCCAGGCCGGATGCCAGCGTCACGCTGTGCTGCTCGGCGATGCCGACATCGAAATAACGGTCGGGAAAACGTTTGGAAAATTCGACCAGACCGGACCCTTCGCGCATTGCCGGCGTAATGCCGATCAGGCGCTCGTCGCGCGCCGCCATGTCGCACAGCCAGCTTCCGAATACTTCGGTGTAGCTGGGGCCGGACTTCTTGCCCGAGGACACAATGCCGACGTCGGGATCGAACGGTGTCACGCCGTGATACTTGACCGGATCGGCTTCCGCCGGCGCGTAACCCTTGCCCTTGCGCGTGACCACGTGCAGCAGGCGCGGCCCCTTGATGTCGCGCAGGTTGCGCAGCACGTGCACCAGCATGCCGAGATCGTGGCCGTCGATCGGGCCGAAATAGCTGAAGCCGATGTCTTCGAAAAATCCGCCCGGCGTCACCATGCCCTTCACGCATTTTTCGGTGCGTTCCGCCAGATTC
>DASSON010000136.1:0-2736 GCA_035700525.1 Burkholderiales bacterium | reverse complement strand
TTATGATGAAATTCTGCCGCGGCTTGGTGAATGGTCGAGACGCTGGAACGCAGCGATTGCCGGCTGACATGTGAGTGAATGCGATATGGGCAGATGGGACGGATCGGTTGGGCTGCGGGCGTCGCTGTGCTGTGCGCTGATCGCATTTGCCTGCATGTTGTCCGCCGCCGCCGCCGTCGCTGCTGCGACCGGATTCACGATCTTGGAACAACCGGTCAAGGTGGTAGCGCAGCCGGATTCCAAACCGGGCGATCCGGCGCGATTTTTTCCATTCACGCTGACGGTATCGTACGGCGGGCGCGCATTCACGTTCAGCACGCTGCTGATCGCGGTGGCCGATCGTGATCAGGCGCTTGCCATGCTGAGGCGGACAATCGGATGGAAGGGCGGCTATCTGTTCGTGCGCCAGGAATGCGGCGGCGGCAACATGTGGCGCTGCGACGTCGATCAGGTGTTTGCATTGCGTGACGGGCGGCTGATCCACATCGGCGAGCAACTCGGCGGACGCCGTGACCAGGGGCCGGGTGCATGGTTCCACGATGGTTATTTCACCGACGTTTACGACAGGTTCGAAAGCAACGACCTGACGTCGCATGCCGGCGCGCCGTCATTCACGATCTACATGAAGGAGAGGAACGGCACATTCGTCGTCGATCTCACCCGCACCTGGGCCGGCAATCGCAACGCGTTCAAACGCGATCGCGATGAAATCCCGCGCGTTGCGCGCAATCAGGAAATGGATCCGCGGGCGCGCGCGGAAACGCTGGCGAGCCTGCTGCTGCATAATGCACTGCTTGAACGCTACTGCCTGAAACCGCGATTGCTGGTTCGGACAATGCGCAACGCGGCGCGCCTGCTGCCGCCAGGCAAAGAGAAGGTTTTCAAAGACATCGTCGATCGCGTGCTGCCGGGGCAATTGCCTGCGCCGCGCGGCGCGGTCCGGGCCACGGCGGAAAACTGAGCCGGCGGACGCTCTTGTGCGCTGCAACGAGAGTGTGAAAAAAACCGCTCGAAATCACCGGCGGCCTCACAGTACAATGATGCCGCAATCATATCGGACATGCCGGATCAGGGGAGGTCCGGTGCCGAATATCGTTTCGGCAATGAGCGGCATTTGTGCCAACCAGTAAAAGGGGGATACATGAATCTGATCGAGCGGGCGAAAAACATCATTCTGCAGCCGAAGCCGGAATGGCAGGCGGTGGCCGTCGAACCGACGCCGATGACCGAGCTGTACAAAAGCTACGTCTGCATTCTGGCGGCGATCGCGCCGATCGCGTCACTGATCGGCCTGTCGGTGATCGGCATCAGCATTCCGGTCGTCGGAACCGTGCGCGTGCCGTTCGGCTCCGGGCTTGGCCACGCAATCGTTTCGTACCTGTTGACGCTGGTTGGTGTGTTCGTGCTGGCGCAGATCATCGACGCGCTGGCGCCGACGTTCGGCGGCGAAAAAAATCAGATGCAGGCCTTCAAGGTGGCGGCATACTGGGGAACGCCGGGCTGGATTGCCGGCGTGGTGCTGCTGTATCCGCCACTGTCGGTCATCGTTTTCCTGGCCACGCTGTATGGACTGTACCTGCTTTATCTCGGGCTGCCGGTGCTGATGAAGGTGCCGCAGGAACGCGCACTGGTTTACACCATCGCAGTGGTCGTGTGCGCGATCATCATTTTCTTGCTGATCAGCCTGATCAGCGGCTTTTTTGGCGGCATTTCGCATCCGATCGCACAATAAGTCAAATCCGGATTCGGACGCGCGGATTTGGCACAAAATTTCAGACGCCGTACACTGTACGCTTTCTGAATCCCGTTCTCTGAATCCGGAATCCTGATATTTGCGATGAAACAGCTTCGTATTCCCGCGGTATTCATGCGTGGCGGCACCAGCAAGGCGGTGGTGTTCCATACCCGTGACCTGCCTTCCGACCGGGCGCAGTGGGACGAGATTTTTCTCGCTGCGATCGGCAGTCCCGATCCGCATGGCCGTCAGCTCGACGGCATGGGCGGTGGCATTTCGTCGTTGTCGAAGGTGTGCGTGATCGGGCCGCCGTCGCGCCCCGACGCCGATATCGATTACACATTCGCGCAGGTGCAGGTGAAGGACGCACGCGTCGACTACGGTGCGAACTGCGGCAACATGTCATCGGCCATGGGACCGTTCGCGGTTGATGAAGGCCTGGTGAAGATGTCCGGCCGGGAAGCGATGGTGCGCATCCACAATACCAATACGCGCAAGATCATCCATTCGCATTTCATGCTGGAAGATGGCATCGCGGCGGTCGATGGTGATCTCGAAATTCCGGGCGTCGCCGGCAGCGGCTCGCCGGTGCGGCTGGAATTCATGGATCCCGGCGGCGCGACCACCGGACAATTGCTGCCGACCGGCAATGCGCTGGACGTGCTCGACGTGCCCGGCATCGGAAAAATCCGTGCGTCGATGATCGATGCCGCGAATGCCTGCGTGTTCGTTGCCGCAGCGGATATCGGGGCGGCCGGCGGCGAACTGCCGGATGCGCTCGACGCTGCGCCGGAACTGATGAAAAAACTGGCGGCGATCCGCGTCGCGGCGTCGGTTGCGATGGGTATCACGCGCACGCCGGAAGAAGCCGCGCTGAAACGCTCGGTGCCGTTCGTCGGCTTTGTCGCGCCGCCGATGGAAACCGCCACTCTGGCGGGCGATACGATTGCCGCGCACGACACCGATCTCGTCGGCCGCATGATTTCGAACGGTCAGCCGCA
>DASSON010000135.1:0-6039 GCA_035700525.1 Burkholderiales bacterium | reverse complement strand
GCGCACGGACGCGATGCCCGGAATGCCGCTGATGCGCGATTGTTCATCGGCGCTGAAAAATCCGGAATCGCCGCCGCGTGCGGCACGCACGTAGAGATCGGCCGGCAGCGTGGCCGACAGCCAGACATCGAACGACTGGCGAAACGACGTCACCATGATCGCCATCGCGACCATCAGGCTGAAACTGACGACGATGGCCGCCATGCTGATCGCCGCCCGTCGCGGCGCCGTCTGCAGTTGTGCAGTCGCGAGCTGCAGCGGTGGATAGCGCAACAGCGGCAGCCGTTGCAGGCTGGTTGCTGCGAGCAGCGGCATCAGCAGGATCGCACCGAACAGGATCAGCGCGATCGCGCTGTAGCCGAAAAACGGCACGCCGTCGATCGCGGGTGCCATTGTACATGCCGCGGCCACGGCGAACAGCACGAGCGTCGGCCACGTCCGCTGCCGGCGCCGTCGATCGAGCGCGTTCGCTTCCACGTCGCCCGCCCGGAGCGCGGCCGCCGGTGCGCGTCGTGCTGCTTCGAGTGCCGGTGCCAGCGCGCCGAACGTTGCCGCCGTCACGCCGAGCACGAAAAACGATGTCACCGTCGCCGGCTCGAAATGAAGCCGCGGCACGGCACCGCTGAAATATCCGGCGCCGAGATCGGCGCCAAAATGCGCCAGCGCATAGTTTGCGATCACGTAGCCGCTGGCAATGCCGAGCACTGCTCCCGCCGCGCCGATCACCGCGCCTTCGGCCAGCAATTGCAGCACCAGCGCGCGGCGGGTGACGCCGAGCACCCGCAGCAGTGCAATCTGTGCGCGGCGGCGCAGCACCGCCAGCACCTGCGTCGAGAGCACCAGAAAGCCGCCGGTGAACAGTGCGATCAGCGCCAGCACGCCAAGGTTGATGCGATAGGCGCGCGACAGGCTGGCGCCGCGACCGGCTTCGGTGCGCGGCGTGACGGCCTCGACACCCGCCGGCAATGTCGCCTGCAAGCGGCGCCGGAATTGCCCGATAGCGGTCCCCGGCCGCAGCCTGAGATCGACGCGGTCGAGCGTGCCGAGCCGCGCCAGGCGCCACTGCGCCGCCGCAATGTCCATGATGCCGACCGGCTGGCGGAAAGCGCCCGGCGGCAGCAGGCCGATTATCCTGAGCGTCACGGTCTTGGTACCGACGCGGAGGCGCAGGGTGTCGCCGGTTTCCAGTTGCCAGCGCTGTGCCGCGGTGGACGACAGCAGGACGGCATCCGGCGCGAGCAGCCGCCGCATCGCATCGACCAGGCTCTTCGCCAGTGACGGCTGCACCTGCGCGGCACGGAACGGATCGATGCCGATGATTTCCAGCGTCGCCGCGCGATCCGCGAGCCGGGCTTCAACATCCACCATCGGACTGGCGGCGGCCACTTCCGGCATGCGCGCCAGCCGCGAATAAAGCGCTTGCGGAAATCCGCCGCGCGCCCCGCGCACGATGATGTCGGCATCGCCGGCGAGCTGATGGATCGCCAGATCGAATTCGTTCAGTGCGCTGGAATTGATCAGATGGACGGCAACGCCGAGCGCGACGCCGAGTGCAATGCCGGCGAGCGACAGCGCAACGCGCCCGCGATTGCCGAGCAGCGGCTTCGCGACGATCCAGTGCGCGCGTTGCAGCAGCGTGCCCGGAGCCGCGATGCTCATGATGCCGGTTCGTGCGTACGCAGACCGTCGGCGGTCAGCGCATAGACGCGATCGGCGGTGGCCGCCGCGGCGGCGGAGTGCGTCACCAGGATGCCGGCACCGCCTCCGGCCCTTATCTGCTGCCGCAGCACGGCGATCACGTGGGCGGCATTTTCCGGGTCGAGGTTACCGGTCGGTTCGTCGGCCAGTATCAGCCGCGGCCGATGCACTAGTGCGCGAGCAATCGCCGTGCGCTGCATTTCGCCGCCGGAAAGGCGGCGCGGATAGGTTGCAGCGAGCCGCGCCAGCCCGACCGCTTCCAGCATCGCCATGGCGCGCCGGTCGGACTCGGCGGGAATCATGCCGCCGAGATTGAGCGGCAGCGCAACGTTCTGCTTGATAGTGAGGTAGGGCAGCAGGTGGAACGCCTGGAACACGAAACCCATTGCGGTGCGGCGCAACCGGGTGCGCGCGTCGTCGGAGAGCTGCGTCAGATCGGTGCCGTCGAGATGGATGCTGCCCGAGTCGGGCACGTCGAGGCCGGCGATCAGATTGAGCAGCGTCGATTTACCGATGCCGGATTCGCCGATGATTGCGATATATTCGCCGGCCGCAAGTTCGAGATTGATGCCGGCCAGCACGCGTCGTCCGTGCGGCCCGCCATCATAACTTTTGGAAAGGTCACGGACGACGAGCATGGTGCCGTAGTGAGCTTTAGTTACCGGATATCGGCGCGCAGGAAAGACCGGAGCAAGCGCCGAGGCGGCATCGTAATAGTGCCCCCTGCCGGCGGATCGCGCCGGGGTCAGCGCGAAGCATGCAGGCAGCTCGCGTCATTCATGTCCGCGAGCATAGCAGCGCACGGCCGTGAACGGAATGATGCCGGCGCTGTCAGCCGGCTTTGTCGGAGACTCCTCCGAGCAGAGCGGCGGTTTGCGACTTGCGCGCCCGTCTGACGTCGGGGCGCTGCTTCGGCGATGGCGCTGCAGCGCCATCGTCCGCGGGTTCGTAGGGTTTGTCGAAATCGAAATCGCTGTTGTAGGACGCCACCGGCGCACGGTGCTGTCCGTTCGTGCGCGGCGTTGACGTGCGCGGCGCGGCGCGGCGCGAGCCGTTGCCGGGTTTGTGCTCGGCACGGCGGCCGTTGCTGCGCTCACGCGAGCTGCCGTTGCCGCGCGCGACGGTGTGGCGCGGTGCCGTTTCCGTTTCGTGTCCGGCTTCGAATCCCGCCAGCGTCACGCGCGGAATCGGCTGTTTCAGCAACTGTTCGATGTTCTTCAGCAAACGCCGCTCTTCAGGGCCGACCAGCGAGATGGCTGCGCCTTCCTTGCCGGCACGGCCGGTGCGGCCGATACGATGCACGTAATCTTCGGGAACGTGCGGCAGGTTGAAATTGATGACGATCGGCAGTTCCTCGATATCGATTCCGCGTGCCGCGATGTCGGTGGCAACCAGCACCCGCACCTTGCCCTGCTTGAAATCGTCCAGCGCCTGAATGCGCGCCGACTGGGTCTTGTTGCTGTGAATCGCCGCGGCTTCGATGCCGGCGCGCACGAGATTCTGTGCCAGGCGGTTGGCGCCGTGCTTGGTGCCGCTGAACACCAGCACCTGTTGCAGTCCGCGTTGCCGCAGCAACTCGATCAGCGCCGCGCGCTTGTCGTGCTCGTCGACTTCATACGCGGTATGCGTGACCGAGTCGGCCGCGGCGTTGCGCCGTGCCACTTCGATCAGCACCGGCTGGTTCAGCAGACGGTCGGCGAGGCGCTTGATGTCGTCGGAAAACGTCGCCGAGAAAAGCAGGCTCTGCCGCGTGCGCGGCAACAGCGACAAAATGCGCGTGATGTCCGGCAGGAATCCCATGTCCAGCATGCGGTCGGCTTCGTCGAGTACCAGGATCTGCACCTGCGACAGGTTGACCGACTTCTGCTGCACGTGATCAAGCAGCCGTCCGGGGGTGGCGACCAGGACCTCAACGCCTTCGCGCAGCGCCTTGGTCTGCGGATCGATATTGGTGCCGCCGTACACCACGGTGGAGCGCAGGCTGGTGTGCTGTCCGTAGGCGGCCACGCTGTCGGCGACCTGGATCGCGAGTTCGCGCGTGGGCGTGATGATCAGCGCCCGCACCGGATGGCGTGCCGGCGACATGCTGTTGTTGGCGAGCGGCAGCAGCCGTTGCAGCAATGGCAGTGTGAAGCCGGCGGTCTTGCCGGTGCCGGTCTGGGCACAGCCCATCACATCTTTTTGCGAGAGGATGACCGGAATGGCCTGCGCCTGGATCGGCGTGGGTTCCGTGTAACCGGCGTCTGTTACTGCACGCAGCAGCTCGGGCACCAGCCCGAGCGAATCGAAGTTCGACATCGAGTACCTTTACCGGCCCGCCGAAGCTGTCTTCGGCACCGGTCCAGGCGGATGATTTGTGAATTGACTGGCGGCCGAAAGGCCGCGAAGGAAGCGAGTTGCAGACCGGAATGCTCTTATCCTGACCGCATTATATCGTAACCTGCGGCGATGGAATACTGGCCAAAAACGGGTGATCCCCGGGAAATCATGAGACTCCGCGCGCGGCGGCACATCGACGGTTAATATGTGCTGCTATCCATATGATCATAATCATTATTATTTCTTTCGAATGGCGCTTCGGACAAATGCATGCCGTTGCGGCAACCGCACTTGCAGCCGGCTTTCCAACGGAATCACGCATCGAAATTCATCATACGGTCAGAAATCTGGTAAATTTGCGCAAGGAACGTAAATTGCTTATCGATGGTCGAATGGTTGTTTGATCGAAACGATAAAACAACCGCATGAAGAACGCTGACGATAACAATGACAATTGCCGTCGCTGACGCCGTAAACACGGGTGCCATGCCGCTGATCCTTACGCTCGACACGCACGGCATCCCGCATCGCTGGATCACATGGCAGCATGCCTGCTACTACTACGCCCGGGACCAGGTGGCGTGGACACTGGGTGCGCATGCGTTCACCGTTCATGGCGGCTACAACCGCATTTCCGGGCGGCGTTCATCCATTACGACCAACAGCATCATCGCGATCAAGGGCAGGGCGATGGCGATGAAGGCGTTCAGCCAGGTGCCGCCGCTCAACAATCGCGAACTGTTTCACCGTGATCGTCACCTGTGCGCGTACTGCGGGCGCATGCTGCCGTCGGCGAAGCTCACGCGCGACCACATCACGCCGTTTTCGCGCGGCGGCCGGGACACCTGGATGAACGTGGTGACGGCCTGCCGCTCGTGCAATGAAAAGAAGAGCGACCGCACGCCGGACAAGGCCGGCATGGAACTGCTGTATGCACCGTACGTGCCGAACCGCGCCGAATACCTGATCCTCACCAACCGCCGTATCCTGGCGGACCAGATGGAATTTCTGGTGCAGCATGTGCCGGCGCAAAGCCGGCTGCATCAGCAGGCGGACGCTGCCTGAATCCGTCGCCACTTTCCGTGTGCCGGCCGCGGCTTGCGTTTCCGGCAGCGGAACCCATTTGCTATCATATGTTCCTTTTGACCGGCGGCCATGCCGTCCGGGTACCAGCGGCTTCGCCGCACAACCAGTTCGATGGCGCAGTTTTTCAGCATTCACCCCGAAAATCCGCAGTTGCGGCTGATTCGTCAGGCGGCCGACACCGTACGCGACGGCGGCGTCGTCGTCTACCCGACTGATTCGTGCTACGCGCTCGGATGCCGGCTCGGCAACAAGACCGGCATGGAACGACTGCGCGCGATCCGCGGTGTCGATGACAAGCATCACTTCGCGCTGATCTGTCTCGATCTGGCCGAGATCGCGACTTACGCAAAGGTCGACAACCAGCATTACCGGCTGCTCAAGTCGATGACACCAGGCAGTTATACCTTCATCCTGCACGCGACGCGCGACGTGCCGCGCCGCCTGCAGCATCCGCGGCGCAAGACCATCGGCCTGCGCGTACCGCAGCATCGCATCGTGCGTGCGCTGCTGGCCGAGCTGCACGAGCCCTTGATCAGCACCACGCTGCTGCTGCCCGGCGACGATCTGCCGCTCAACGATGCGCAGGAAATCCGCCGCCGCCTCGAACACCAGGTGGATCTGATTCTGGACGGCGGCCCCTGCGGTGTGACGCCGACCACGGTGCTCGATCTCACCGGAGACGAGCCGGTGGTGACGCGCTCGGGCAAGGGCGACGGCGCGCTCGCCGTGGTATAGGGTTCGGCGGCTTCATGGATCTGAATTTCACACAGATTACACAGGCGATCGTAATCTATGCGTTGCCGGTGATCTTCGCGATCACGCTGCACGAGGCGGCGCATGGCTACGTGGCAAAGCATTTCGGTGATACCACGGCGTACATGCTTGGGCGTATCAGCCTCAATCCGATCCGCCATATCGATCTGATCGGCACCATCG
>DASSON010000134.1:0-14623 GCA_035700525.1 Burkholderiales bacterium | reverse complement strand
GACGTTGTCGAGCGTTGCGTCGGTCAGATCAAGGCCGCCGGCGCCGCTGCCGAGATTGATCGTGCGGGCCGCATCGCTCGACGTCAGCGTGACGTTCCCGGCGCTGATGCCTTGCGTAAACGTCATGTTGTCGGCGGTCAGCGTGACGTTGCCGCCGGTTGTGATGCCGTTTACCGTCGTGGCACCGGTGTGGTCGTTGACGGCACCGATGGTGAGTGTGCTGCCCGCCATGCCGGTGTATGAAAGATTCAGTTGTCCACCGGCCTCTTCAGCGGCGAGCGTTCCGACGTCGTTCCCGGACTGCGTCAGTGCGAAACTGCCCGCGCCTTCCAGCAGCAGGCCCGCCGCCTGAATCGATCCTCCGGAGTTCGTTACGCCGCCTCCCGAACTGATTTCGACCGTGCCGGCGCCGGCTGATATGTCTTTTGCCAGTCCCAGCGCGCCGTTGTTCCCGGTTTCGACGTAGACGTTACCGCCATTGGTTGTGATGCCGTCGATCGGTTCGGGTGGGGGCGGTGATGGATTGAGGTCGTGAATCGTGAAATCGTAGTTCGGGACTATGCCCTTCTTTACGTGCCCAACCGCGAATGCGCCGCTGTTGACGAACTGAAAGCTGTTACCTGCGCCGGTTACGTTTGCCGCCAACGTGGCGACGTTATTGGCGGAACTGGTGAGCGTTACGTTGCCGGCCGCGACGACTGCCAAATTGGTGATCGGATTGTTCGCATCCCCGAGTGCGCCTGCTGCGGTCTCGGTAATGTCGCCGCCCGATAGCAAAGTAAGCGTGTTCCATGTGCCCGGCGCGGGCGGGGTAGCGGCGGTGTCCGGCGTATGGATCGTCGCATTGATCGTCATCGTCGCAGTATTCGCCGTGCTGCCGAGACGCAACGCACCGGCCGTGATCCAGTCGAGATCCGTTTGGGTCAACGCGAATTCATTGGCCACGCCGGTTGCCGTGCCTACCGTGACGGTGGTTGCCGACGTATACGGCTGCAGCACGACGGTGCCAGAGCCGGTGTTGATGGCCTGATTGACGTCGATGTCGCCGGCGGTGAGCGTAACGGCGGAATCGGTGGGCTTCGTGGTGATTCCATTCACGCCGCCGACGCTGCCGACGGTCAGCTTGTTGGCCCCGTTGTTTACGTTGACGACGACGACGTTGCCAGTGCCTGCTCCCGGACAACCGGTGGTGCATGGCGAAACTGCGTTCTTCTCGATCGCGAGCGTGCCGATGTCATTGTTCGGGCCGGTGAGCAGGATGGCAGAATCGGAGTTACCGAACGATCCGCGGGCAAGCAATCCTGTCGCCGTGATGCCACCAGCGGTCTGGTTGATGCCATTGGCGGCGTTGAGGGTGACCACGTTGCCGGTTATGTTTCCCGAAAGAAAAATGTCCCGGAAGCCATCATTTATCGCGGATGCCGCGGCGCCGTTTTCCGCGGTGGTCAGCGTGACGTTGCCGGCGCCGGCGTTGATGGTGCCAGCAACTTCGACATTTCCATTGTATGCCAGGAGATTGATGTTCGCGCCACCCGAATTGAGTGCGCCGGTACTGGTAATCGCTACTTTGCCTCCCGGCGTTGGCGTGGTGCCTAAATCTCCGGCGTAAAGATTTATGGCGCCATTGTTGGTGGTAATTCCGGCGTTGACCGTAACGCTGTTGCCCGCCTGTGCGGTAAGTCCGGCGCCTGCAGTCGCCAGATTGACGGCGCTGTTGAAGTCGATGTTATTCGTTGCTTGCAAAGTTACCGACGCACCGACGGCGTTCAGTGCGCTCGGATCGATTGCCTGCGTAGTGCCAGGTTGTGCGTTGAAGGTTGAAACGTCCGAGTATGTTGCACCGCCGCCGGTTTGCACGTTGATGTTGTCGGGATCGAGCAGTAGTGTGCCCATCTGGCCGTATGCCGCTGTGGTATCGACGCTTCCGGCAAAGGCAAGACCCTGCTTTCCGGAAACTTCGATTTTCCCACCGTCGCCAGATTGCGATCCACCTTTAGCGCTGATGTTGCCGTAGTAACGCGTGCTATCGTTCGCCCAGACAACCACTTTCCCGCCGTCGCCACTTTGCGTGGCGTCAGCATTGATCGTTGCTTCCGAGCCCACCGCTGTTTGGAAGGCATTCTGTACCGCCGCGTTCTTGCCCTGATAATCCCCGCCCACCAGTACCGTGCCGCCGCCGGTTGTGCCGGACGCGTTGACGTCGGCGTGATCGGTGAGTCCGACGCGCTCGCCCAGGATCTGCGCGGTGCCGCCGTGGCCGGCCGTTCCAGTGACGTCGATGTCGCCGGAGACCAGCGTGGTACCGGTCTTCGACTGTACGGTGACGCTGCCCCCGTTGACGCCGCCGGCGTTAAGCGTGCCGCTGTTGCTGACGTCGCCGCCGTCACCCATCAGGTAGATCGCGCCGTTCTTTTCGACCGTGCCGGTGGCCTGGATCACACCGGTATTGTTGACCACGGTGCCGGCCAGATTGCGCGCGGTGGCGGCGGTCATCACGACCTTGCCGCCGTCGGCGACGATCTTGCCGCTGTTCGAGACGCCGGCGAGATTGCTGAGGGTTTTTTCGTTGACGGCGAGATTGATCAGGTGGTCGCCGTTGAGGTCGAGCGTGACCTTGTTGCCGGCGGCGAGCGCGACCTGGCCGACGTTGGCGCGGATCACGCCGCTGTTGTTTGCGTAATCGCCGGCGAGCACGACGTAGCCGCCGGCCCGGGTGTTGATCGTGCCGGCGTTGGTGACGCCGGCGCCGCTGCCGGACGCGTCACTGCGCGAGAACACGTAGTTGCCGTCGAGGAAATCCTTGTTGCTGATGTCGAGTGTGGAGGCGACCAGTCCGCCGACGTCAAGACTTGCGCCCGGGCCGAAATAGATGCCGCGCGGGTTGACCAGGAATACCTGGCCGTTGGCCGACAGGCTGCCGTAGATCGCGGACGGGTTGTCGCCGACGACGCGGTTCAGCACCACCGAGCCCGAGCCCGGCTGCACGAACTGCACCGAGTTCGGCTTGCCGATGGAAAAGCCCTGCCAGTTGATGATTGCCTTGTCGCTCGACTGGGTGATGCGCCGGCTGGTGGCGGTGGGATTGCTGATGGTGGCGGAGCCGGCAACCACCGAGCCGCCGGTCGGCAGCGTCGCCTGCTGCGCGGCGGCGCTCAGTGGCAGGCCGCACGCGAGCGTGCCGATGATGCCGGCGCGCGCGAGCGCCAGCGCCATCGGATGCAGGCGGTGAATTTGTGCTTGTTTGCTGCGCGGCCGCATGGGCTCCCTCTTAACCCATTTCCGCGAATTTTATGCAAATGTTATGAACATGCATAGGACATATTTCCGTTGCGATGCAGCAGGTCGTTGAAAAACTGCTGCGCTCCGCCATACGGCGTCAAAACGAAGTTTCAGTGTAGGGTAACCTTTAGGTTGGCCGAAACTAAAATCCGGCTCGAAATCCTCATTGACTACCATGTCAACTCCGGTTTCTCGCCGGATTTTTCCTTGCCTGACGTTCGCTCGCGACGTTTTTCAACGACCTGCTCCTAAAATGTGCCGCTGAGCACGAACCACAGGCGGTCGGTCCTGCCGTCGGTGGCGTCGCGCGCGCTGAGCGGATGCGCGACCTCGACCTTCGCCTGCAGGTGGCGGTTCGGAAACAGCGTGACGCCGACACCGACCGAGCGTATCGAATCGGTTCCGGAAAATCCCCGGTTCTCGACCGCGCCGGCGTCGTAGAACATCGAAAACACGCCGATTGAATTGATCGCTTCGAACTGGCGCCGCAGCTCTGCCGTGGCCTGCCAGCCGTCGTCGCCGCGCAGTTCGGCGGGCTGGTAGCCGCGCACGCTGCCGGGGCCGCCGATGCTGAACTTCTCGGTGTCCGGCAGGGCGTCGCGGCTGTAAACGAATTCGCCGCTGAGATAGAGATCCCAGTTTTTCGAGGCGGCACGCAGATGGTTGACGCTGATGTCCCATTTGCCGAATTCGGCATCCTGACGGCAGCGGCACTTGTTATCCTCGAGGTTGCTGGTGAACAGTATCGCGGCGTTGGTCATCGATGAATCGGAGTGGATCCAGTTGCCGAGCAGGCTGACGGTGCCGACGTTGAGCTGGTCGGACGAAACCGGCACGCCGAATGCATGCTGCTCGGTGGCGGTGTGGCGCATGCCGGCGCCGAGCAGCACGTTGCTGCGCCGGCTGCGCAGGTAGGGGTAGGTCACCATGGCCTGCGCGGTGCTGACTTCGCCATCGAGTCCGAGCGCGCTGAACTGGCCGGCGATGTCGTACGTGACGTCGGAATACGACAGCCCGAGCCGCGTGCCGTTGGCCATCAGCGGCAGGCTGTAGCCGATCTGTCCGTAGGTCAGCAGGTTGTTCTGCGACTGTATGGCGCGCACGCTGACCTGGTCGCCGATGCCGAGCGGATTATTGACGTCGAGCCGGGCATCGAGGCGGTCCTGCCCGACTTCCTCGCGCCCGTAGTTGTTGAATGCGACGCTGCCGGCGAACATTTTTTCCTGGGCCTTGATCACCATGTCGGTGGTGCCGAAGGTGGCGCCCGGCTGCAGCGTGGCACGCGCGGTCAGCCCCGGCAGGTCGTTCATCAACAGCAGGCTGCGCTCCAATGCCTGTTGTGTGACCAGGCCGTTGCGCGGCAGCGACGCCGCGCGTGCCTCGATGAATTGCTTCGAGTAGCGCTTGTTGCCTTCAACCGAAATCTTTCCGAGGTGGCCCTCGATCACCTCGATGCGCACGATGCCGCGCTCGACCTTCTGCGCCGGAATCACCGCGCGTGCCAGCGTGTAGCCGTGCACGTGGTAGTAGCGGGTGATGTCGTCGGCGGCTTCATGCAGATCGTAGAGATTGAGCTGCAGATCGAGATAGCCCTCGACGACACGCTTGAGCCGCGCCTCCGAAAATACGGTGTTGCCGACGATGTGAAAGGAGTTGACGGTGAAGCGCGGTGCGTTGCGGTCGATGCCGGGCGCCTGCTCGCGGTTCGGAAACAGTACCGCGGGCGGCGTCGGTGGCAGCTCGGGGCGCCGGCCGGGAACCGTTTCGAGCACGCCGCCGGGTGTCGGCGGCGTCTGCGCATGGGCCGTTGCGGAGACTGCCGTCAGCAGAAGCAGCGACAGCAGCCGACCGCGCACGCGCGCGCCTGCTACGGTCGGATTGCGCCGGTTGCCCGCAGGTATTCCAGGAAAGTGCACTCCGCCCGCTGTTCCGTTTGTTGTTCAGTCGTTGGCCGGCTGTCGCGCGGGCCCCCCGAGGTGATGCTCCGCCCTCCTGCGGAGCCGCCTTAATGCGCGCTGGTCAACTGCGGACGCCAGGTGCCGACATACTGGTCCGCCTGCTGGCGTTGCGAAGCACTGAGACGGCGTGCGACGAAATCGCGGTTCTTGACCGCGTTGTTGTTGCCGCGCGCGGCGGCGAGCGAAAACCAAGTATAGGCCTGCACGTAATCGCGCGGCACGCCTTCTCCCTTGCCGTAGAGCACGCCCAGGTTGTTCTGCGCCTGCGCGTCGCCCTGCATCGCGGCGGCACGGTACCATTGCGCGGCGGCGACACGGTCCTGTTTGACGCCGCGTCCCTTTTCGTACATCACGCCGAGATTGTTCTGTGCCTGCGGCTGGCCGTGCTCGGCGGCACTGCGGTACCATTTTTCGGCTTCGGCATAGTCCTGCTTCACGCCGTGGCCCTTTTCATACATCACGCCCAAGTTGTTTTCGGCATTGATGTTGCCGCCTTTCGCCGCCTTGCGATACCACTCGACTGCTTTCGCATAATCGCGCTTCACGCCATGGCCGTGGAAATACAGCACGCCGAGATTGTTGGCGGCGTTGGCATCCCCTTTTTTCGCGGCTTCACGGTACCATTTGACCGCTTCGGCATAATCCTGCTTGACGCCAAGCCCCTTCTCGTAGAGCACGCCGAGATTGTTGGCGGCCTGCGCGTGTCCCGCTTTGGCGGCCTTCTCATACCATTTTGCCGCCTGTGCCGGATTGCGGGCAACGCCATGGCCCTTCTCGTAGAGCACGCCAAGGTTGTTTTCGGCATTCGCGTTGCCTTTTTTGGCGAGCGGCAGCCATTCCTTGTAGGCGGTGGCATAATCGCCGTGGCGGTAGGCATTGAGCCCATCCTGGAAACTGGCGCAGGCAGCGCCGCTCAGGAACAAAGCGCCCCACAGCAGGGCGGCGACCCATCTCCTCATGAGATCCCCTCTTCAAATATTTCTTATGCCCAAGGCATCGATTTTAGCTTATTTTTACAGGGGGAGGTGTGCACTATTACCGCGCGATGCGAAAATTGGCATGGCATCGTGCCGTACGGCTGCGCTACAATTCGCGGAACAATCCGTAGTCGCCGGCACAATTCCGCCGTAATATTTGCGGCGCACAAAGGGGAGAGAACAAGATGATCGCGGAACTGGAGGAGCGGTTTCCCGAGATGGCCGAAGCATTGGGGCCGCGCAATCTGGAGATCCTGTTCCGTGCGACCACGCCGCTGGAGCTTCCGGCCGGCCGCAAGGTCATTCGCGACCGCATGCCGGTCGACTCGCTCTACCTGATCCTCGACGGCGAAGTGTCGATTTCGGTCGAAGAAGGCGGGAAGTCGATTCATCTCGGCGAGGTCGGTCCGGGACAATGGCTGGGTGAGGTATCGGTGCTCAGCGGTGAATTCCTCGCAAGCTCCACGGTGACCACCGCGACGCCGGTGCGGA
The DNA here is from genome assembly GCA_035700525.1 of Burkholderiales bacterium. Classification (GTDB taxonomy): domain Bacteria; phylum Pseudomonadota; class Gammaproteobacteria; order Burkholderiales; family JBDZVW01; genus JBDZVW01. Next base: position 7,917 of record DASSON010000134.1, on the reverse strand, counting down.
TGCTGCGGCTGCGCCACCAGGCTTTTGAAGATCTGATCGCCACCAATTACGAGATCGCCAGCGTGCTGTTGCGCCACTTCGTCGCGCTGCTGGCGGACCGTCTGCGCACATCGGTGCGCTCGTTCGGCGCCGTTCAGGATGGTACGGAAGACGGACAGCGGACGGCGACGCCGGTTGCCGAATCACGCGGCTGGATCAGGTCAATTTTTTCGAGCCGATAAGCGGAGGCCGCCGTCATGGATTTAAAACAATTTCTCACCCAGCTTCCGGCGTTCCAGAATTTCACGCCGCGCTACGTCGATGTGCTGGCCGACCTGATGGACGTCGCCGAGTATCCGGACGGTCACGTCTTCATCACCCAGGGCGAGCCGGGCGAAGCGATGTATCTGCTGATGGAAGGCGTGGTGCAGATAAACCGTCTCGATGATGTTTCAGGGGAACAGCAGGAAGGACGCGATCTGCACAGCGGAGAACTGTTCGGTCTGCTGTCCCTCGTCGACAACATGCCGGCCGGCGCCACCTGCGCTGCCACGGAACCCGTCGTTGCCGCGTCGCTGCCGCGTTCGGCGTTCGTGCGGCTGTTCGAATCGGCGCCGCCGATCGGCCACCATCTGCAATACATGGTCGCCGTGCAGCTCGCGCGCGATCTGCAGGAACGCAACAAGGGACTGCGCGTACTGATGCGCCGGCGCGCTGCCTGAACGGCGGCATAGCGGAGCCTTACCACGAAACTCCCCTCCTCGAATGAGGAGGGGACGGAGCGAAGCGGGAGGGGTGGTCGATTTTTTCGGGCGCCGCTCACCACCCCGTCCGCTTCACGTCCACCCCTCTTCATTCGAGGAGGAGAAAAAATCCGGTCCTTGTTCGTTGCACAACGCAACTGCCGTCGACGGCCCCCGTCCGTACGGCAATTACAGCACGGGTTTATAATGCGCTCCGGATCTCGTTGCCGGAATTCGTTCGGCAAGGCTGCGCGGCTTGACGCCGCCGAGCCGGAAGTCCGCATTGATCCATCATGATTGTCCAATATTCGAAGGAGTCATCGATGCAGTTCGACAAGGAACTCGACGCTCGTGGCTTGAACTGCCCGTTGCCGATCCTGCGTACCAAGAAAACACTGACCGACATGGCGTCCGGCCAGGTGCTGAAGATTCTCGCGACCGATCCGGGTGCGGGCAAGGATTTTGAGGCGTTTTCCCGGCAGACCGGCAATGAGCTGCTGTCGTCGGAAACGCTGGACAAGGAATTCGTTTTTTTCATGAAGAAAAAATAGCCGCCGCGACCAATCGGGGAGGGGAAATGAACGCAAGACTCGCGTTGGCGGCAATCGTGATCGCCGTCTGCCTGTCCGCATGCAGCAAGAGCAACTCCGATCAGGCTGCCGCACCGCAGTTGTTCAAGCAGGAGAAAGCGGCGCTCGACAAGGCGAAGGGCGTGCAGCAGATCGTGCAGCAGCAGGCGCAGCAGCAACGGCGGCAGATCGAAAAGGCGACCCGGTAGACCGGAAGCAGGGTGTATCGTAATCCAGTCCGGCCCGGCATCATCGCAAGTCTGCGCGACAGCGCGCACAGTTTGAACAACCGTTCCGGTCGCATGCATGGACCGGGCGGAATCACGAAAACGGCTTTGCCTGCTCCTCCCGCTGTGGTGGAGAGGAGCAGGGCATTGGCGGCTCAATCGCCGCTGTTGCTGTCAGGAAGGTTGGGTTCGTCTATCCCATAGGATGAATCGAAATTGCTTCCTGACGTCGGCGTCCAGTCGGCGCAGCCCGCGGCAAGAAGAGCGGCAAACAGACAAAATGACAACACCGCGTTACGGGTATTCATAGAACCTCCATTGCCGGGAGACCGGCAGACGTAAACGTGGAGCATTTGCGGATCGGGACATCCTGTTTCGGCAGAGCCCTGGCCTTGTTGCCCAGTGAGATTGCGTCTATGCCGGCGGCGTGCCCTGCTTGAACAACTCTTTCAGTTGCGCGCGCAGTTGTGGCGTGTCTTCGTGCCCGTGGACCGCGACTGCATGTTGTACTGCTGCTTGCAGCAATTCGTCGTCGCTGTCTGCGGCTAATGCAACAGTGCAGTTCATTTCGCTTGGATATTCGCGGCAGTCGATGAATTTGCGTGTCATGATGATCTCCTTCAGCTTGCGCCTTCTGTCTCGCGTGGAGCAGCGAGAAACAGAACAGCGGGGGGATACCCCTCGTCCCTCTCAGGACCATGACAACTTTAGCGGACTGGTGATGCGCTGGATCCCCTGTGACTACATGGGATTGGAGGGTATCGTGGCGCTGCTACGGATGCCGCGCGACACTGGCGCCGGCCCATGGCAGCAGCCCGGCGGAAGCTGTCGCGCCGCTCGTCGCGGCGATGCCGGTGTTCCGTCGGCCGACGTCCTCGCCGATCCAGCATGAGCGCAGGAGGTTGCAATCGAGCACCCCCGGAATGCTGCCCTTCGGCTTGCGGACGATTTGATCCTCCTGCTGCCGCGGATTGCACACCAACTGCAATACCGGTGCGGGCTCGCTGGATAAAATCCCCTCTGATCGCAGGGGATCGACGATACTCGCCGTCCCTACCACGCCGGTGCGGAGAATCCGGGTTCGCGCAGGCTGTTCAGCAATTTTCTGAGCAGCTCATCGCGGCTATGAACATCCAGCTTGGCAAAGATAACACCGACATAATCGGTGACGGTTGTGGGTGAGATGCCCATGCGCCGGGCAATTTCATTGTAAGGCAATCCCGCACCCAACAGCAGGCAAAGCTCCTTCTGCTTCGGAGACAGGGGAAACTTTGCCATCGCCTGCATCAGCACGATCGGCATTGCTACCAGATGCTGAACCGTAACGCCGATCAGATCCAGAGTTCCGGCATCAGCCGGCTGCAGCCAGTGCGCATGAAACAAGAACTTGCCCCAGGCGTTTTCATGAGGCAATACCGGCGGGCGAACGGTTTCGCCGCGGGCATTTCCGACAAGGGCTTGCGCCAGGTGCCTGAGTCCGCGCCATACCGGCGAATCGAGGGGGTTGCCGGTTTTCCCGGGGACCACCCGTGGATGCGCCGCCAGGTACAGCAGGTGGCGACCGCGCGGCGACATATGCTGGATCGTGCCCTGCACATCGATGACGATCAGGCCGTTGTTGCCATCGTCGATGAAAGACGTGGCCGGGACCGGCTTCGCGACCAGCGCGCGGGCGATGTAAGGCGCCACCTGTGCCGCGCGGTCCTCATCCTGCGTGGAGAACGGTCGATCGTTTCGGGAACGGAACAGCATCAGCATGCCAAGCGGGCGATCGCGTTCACGCACCGGCACGCGCAGATGATGATGCACCGGACACGGCCGGTAAACCGGATCGTACAGGCTGGAGCGCGACAGCTGCGGTCCATCGCACAATGAATTTTCCGCTTTCCACGAGTTGCGCAGGATTTCCGCCAGTGACGGGATCGCTTCATGCTTCCGCCCGTCGGAGAATTCATCGAGGTAGAGCTCGCCGGTTTCGATTGCGGTCGGGGCGTCGAGATACAGGTTGCTCGGCTGGCAGCTCTCGTTGACCCACTGGAACAGATTCATCCGCGACGGCACCCAATCGTGGAGGGCGGTCAACACCGCCGGGATGACGGATTGTCCGTCAAGATTGAGACGGCAGATCTGGCGGATATCGCAAAGCGCGACCGATGACTTCATGCGCGTCGCTTCCGGTCAAGATGCGGACAGCGACATGCTGATCCAAGCCGCGACGATTTGCAATGGCGGCAAATATGCTACAGCCTTCGCATCGATAAAATGAAACGGCACCGCCGGCCGTATCGATTATGACGCAGCGCCGCACCCGAACGGGATGCCGGTTCGTGTAGTCGGGGGTGGAACGATCGGCAGCTCGTCAATCGGCAATGATGCCGAGCCGCACGTAAATCGGCCGCAGGTGAATTCTGAATTGCGGCAGCTTGTGGCGCAGCACCCATGCGCCGGCAACGCAGCAGGCGCCGCCGATCGCGAGCGTGTGCGGCGCGCCGATGGCGCTCGCCAGCGCGCCGGCTGCGAGGCTGCCGAGCGGCGTCATGCCGAGGAACGAGATCGTGAAGAAGCTCATCACGCGCCCGCGCTTGTCATCGTCGACGATGGTCTGCAGGATCATGCTTACCGACATCGCGGTGACGACGATCCCGAAGCCGGCCAATGCCATCGCCGGCAGCGCCAGCCACAACAGCCGCGAATAAGAAAAGACCATCAGCGAGATCCCGGCCAGGGCGGTGGTGCAGATGATCATGCGGCTCAAGCCGCGCACGCTCTTGCGCGCGGCGAGCCAGATCATCCCGACCAGCGCGCCGAAGCCGGCGGCGCCGATCAGGAAGCCCATCGTTTTCGCGCCGCCATGGAAAACTTCCTTCGCAAAGATCGGCATCAACGTCGCATAGGGTGAGGCCATGAAGCTCACCAGCGCCAGCAGCGGCAGCAGCATGCGGATCGGCACCACGTTCCAGCAGTAAGCGACGCCTTCGGCGAAATCCTTCACGACCGACGTTTTTGTCGCGCGCGGCTGATGCCGCGCCACGGCCATCTGCAATACCGCCGCGATCACCGCGAACTTGCTGATGCCGTTCAGCAGAAAACAGAAGCCTTCGCCGGCCCATGCGATCAGGAAGCCGGCGATGGTGGGACCGATCAGGCGGCCGGCATTCTGCATGAACGCGTTGAACGCGATCGCACTCGGCAGGTCCGCCTTCGACGGCACCATCTGCGGCAGAAACGCCTGGCGTATTGGCGTGTCGAACGCCATCACCAAGCCCAGCAACAGCGCCATCGCGATCACGTGCCAGACCTGGATCAGATGCGTGTAGGTGAGCAGCGCGAGAATCAGTCCCTGCAGCAGAAACAGCGATTGCGTGACCAGCAGCATGCGCCGCCGGTCCAGACGGTCGGACCAGATGCCGCCGAACGGCGCGAAAACGAGGATCGCGATCTGACTCGCGAAGCCGGTGACGCCGAGCAGAAAAGCGGAATGCGTCAGGCGATAAACCAGCCACAGCATCGCGATCTGCTGTGTCCAGGTGCCGATCAGCGACACCGACTGGCCGTAGAAGAACAGCCGGAAGTTGCGGTGATGGAAGGCGCGCAGTGAGTGGATCATGTGACTCTACTTCGGACGATCACGCAGCATGGTGCTCGATCGGGCATCCCTCGCGCGCGAAACGCTCGGACGTCGGCATCCGTCTGCGGTCTGGCTGATCAGGGCCTTTCTCTACGTCTCTGTGGTGCGGGTTTTTAAACGAGCCGCGCGAGCTGCTGATCGAGCTTCTCCAGCGTTGCACTGAATCCGGCGAGCCGGCTGCGCTCTTGTTCCACGACCGCAGCCGGCGCACGTTCGACGAATTTGGGGTTGGCGAGCTTGGTCTGCGCCTTCGCGATCTCGCCTTCGATGCGCGTTTTTTCGCGCGTCAGCCGCGCAGTTTCGGCGGCGACGTCGATCTCGATTTTCAGCATCAGCCGGAAACCGTCGACGATCGAAACCGGCGCTTCCGCCTGCGGCAGTCCGTCGTCCGGCACCATCACGTCGGACAGCCGCGCCAGCGCTTTCAGATGCGGCGTGAATGCGGCGAGGGCGGCGCGGTCGCCGGTCGCGATCAGCGGCACTTTCTGCGACGGCGCGATGTTCATTTCGGAGCGCAGCGTGCGACAGGCGCCGACCAGGCCCTTCAGCGTCGCGATGCGTGCTTCGGCATCGCTGTCGAGGCGCGCGGTGTCGGGTTCCGGGTAGCGCGCCAGCATGATGCTGGGCCCTTCGCGGCCGGCGAGCGGCGCCACTTTCTGCCACAGTTCCTCGGTAATGAACGGGATGATCGGATGCGCCAGCCGCAGCGTGGTTTCCAGCACCCGCACCAGTGTGCGGCGCGTGGCGCGGGCTGGTGCGTCGGCACCGTCCGCCAGCTGAACCTTCGCCAGCTCGACGTACCAGTCGCAGTATTCGTCCCATACAAACTCGTATATGGCGCGTGCCGCCATGTCGAAACGGTATTCCCGGAACGCGTCGTGCACCGCCGTCTCCGCGCGCTGCAGCCGGCTGATGATCCAGCGGTCGGCGTCGGATAGATCGACGGACGAAGCATCGTCGATTGCGACGTCGTGTCCGGCACAGTTCATCAATACGAAGCGGCTTGCATTCCACAGCTTGTTGCAGAAATTGCGGTAGCCGTCGCAGCGATTGAGATCGAACTTGATGTCGCGCCCGTGCGCGGCGAGACTGGCGAAGGTGAAGCGCAGCGCGTCGGTGCCGAAGGCCGGAATGCCATCCGGGAAATGCCGGCGTGTCGCGCCGGCGATGCTGTCGGCCTGCCTCGGGTTCATCAGGTTCGATGTGCGCTTTTCGACCAGCGGTTCGAGCGCGATGCCGTCGATCAGGTCGAGCGGATCGAGCACGTTGCCTTTCGACTTGCTCATCTTCTGGCCTTCCGCGTCACGGATCAGGCCGTGCACGTAGACCTCGCGGAACGGCACCTTGCCGGTGAAGTGCAGGCACATCATCGCCATCCGCGCGACCCAGAAGAAAATGATGTCGAAGCCGGTGACCAGCACGCTGGTCGGCAGGAAAGTCTTCAGTTCCGGAGTGTCGTCGGGCCAGCCCAGCGTCGAGAACGGCCACAGCGCGGAGCTGAACCAGGTGTCGAGCACGTCCTCGTCCTGCACCAGTTCGGCGCGCGTGATCCTGCGTCCGCGGGCTTCCTGTTCATTCAGGTAACGCTCGTACTGCGCATCGGCTTCGGCACGGCTCGGCGCAACGTAGATGTTGCCCTCGCCGTCGTACCAGGCCGGAATGCGGTGGCCCCACCACAACTGGCGCGAGATGCACCAGTCCTGGATGTTGCCGAGCCACTGGTTGTAAGTGGTGGCCCAGTTCTCCGGAACGAATTTGATGTCGCCGCGTGCCACCGCGTCGAGGCCGGCGAGCGCCAGCGTATCCATTTTCACGAACCACTGGTCGGTGAGCATCGGCTCGATCACCGCGCGCGTGCGGTCGCCACGCGGCACCATCATCTTGTGGTCGCGCGTTTCGGTGAGCAGTCCCAGGCGATCGAGATCGGCGATGATGCGCGCGCGCGCTTCGAAGCGGTCGAGGTCGCGGTACTCGGCCGGCGCATAGTCGTTGATCTTGGCGTCGAGCGTGAAGATGCTGAGCGGCGGCAGATTGTGGCGCAGTCCCACCTGGTAGTCGTTGAAATCGTGCGCCGGCGTGATCTTGACGCAGCCGGTGCCGAATTCCGGATCGACGTAGCTGTCGGCGATCACCGGAATGATGCGGTTGGTGAGCGGCAGTCGGACCCACTGGCCGACCAGGTTGCGATAGCGCTCGTCGTCCGGATTGACCGCCACCGCGACGTCGCCGAGCATGGTTTCGGGCCGCGTCGTCGCAACCGTGACGTATCCGGTGCCGGACGCGACCGGATAACGGATGTGCCACAGCTTGCCGTCTTCCTCCTCGGATACCACTTCGAGATCGGATACCGCCGTCTGCAGCACCGGGTCCCAGTTCACCAGGCGCTTGCCGCGGTAGATCAGCCCTTCCTCGTAGAGCCGGATGAATACCGTGGTGACCGCGCGCGACAGCCCGTCGTCCATCGTGAAGCGTTCGCGCGACCAGTCGCACGAAGCGCCGAGGCGCCGCATCTGGGTGGTGATGGTGGAGCCGGATTCCTCTTTCCATGCCCACACCTGCTTCATGAATTCATCGCGGCCGAGCGTGCGCCGGTCGAGGCCGCGCGCGTCGAGCTGGCGCTCGACCACGATCTGGGTGGCGATGCCGGCGTGGTCGGTGCCGGGCTGCCACAGCGTGTTGAAGCCGCGCATCCGGTGATAGCGCGTGAGCGCGTCCATCAGCGTGTCCTGGAACGCGTGACCCATGTGCAGTGTGCCGGTGACGTTGGGCGG
>DASSON010000133.1:0-3802 GCA_035700525.1 Burkholderiales bacterium | reverse complement strand
AGCGGCCGGGCGGCATAGTCGGGCCGATAGCGGAACAGCGAGCGGTCGTTCTGCTGCGGCGGCCGCACGATCTTGCCGGGATTGAGCAGCCCGGCGGGATCGAACAATGCCTTCAGATCCTCGAACGCACGGGTGAGCCGCGGCCCGAAAAACGGCGCGATCCATTCCGAGCGCACCAGCCCGTCGCCATGCTCGCCGGAATAGGCGCCCTTGTATTCGCGCACCAGTTGCGCCGCCTCCTCGGCGATCGCGCGCATCTTGGCGGCGCCGTCCTGCTTCATGTTGAGCACCGGCCGCACGTGCAGGCAGCCGACCGATGCATGCGCGTACCAGGTGCCGCGCGTGCCGTGCTTTTCAAAGACTTGTGTCAGACGGTCGGTGTACTCGGCGAGATGCTCGAGCGGCACCGCGCAGTCCTCGATGAACGACACCGGCTTGCCGTCGCCCTTCATCGACATCATGATGTTGAGCCCGGCCTTGCGCACGCTCCACACCGCGGCCTGCAGTTGCGGCTCGGTGATCTCGACGACGCGCTCCGGAAAACCCAGGTCGCCCATCAGCTCGACCAGTTGCTTCAGGCGCCGCCGCGACTCGTCCGGCTGATCCGTCGCGAACTCGACCAGCAGAATGGCCGCCGGCTCGCCTTTCAGAAACTGATCGACGATCGACTTGAACGCCGGGTTGCCGCGCGCCAGGTCGATCATCGTGCGGTCGACCAGTTCCACCGCCATCGGCTTCAGCTTGACGAGATGCTGCGCCGAGTCCATCGCCTGATGGAAGGTGTCGAAATGACACACGCCCAGCGTCTTGTTCCGCGGGATCGGCTGCAAATTGAGATGAATACGCTGCGAATACGCCAGCGTGCCTTCGGAGCCGACCAGCAGCCGCGCCATGTTGAACGCCGGCTGCGTCGCGAGGTCGAGATTGTAGCCGCCGACGCGCCGCAGCAGCGCCGGATAGCGCGCCGTGATTTCATCCGCCTCGCGCGCGGCCAGCGCACGGATTTTCTTCACCAGCTCGGCGTAGCCCGGCGGCCCGGCGGGTTCAGCGCCAATGTCGCCGAAATGGTATTGCGAGCCGTCGGCCAGCACCGCGTCGATCGCGCGCACGTTGTGCACCATGTTGCCGTAGTGGATCGAGCGCGAGCCGCAGCTGTTGTTGCCCGCCATGCCGCCGATCGTCGCCTGCGCGGCGGTCGAGACGTCGACCGGATACCACAGACCGTGCGGTTTCAGGAAAGCGTTGAGACGGTCGAGCACGATGCCCGGTTGCACGCATACCGTGCGCGCGTCGGCGTCGAATACGACGACTTCTTTCAGATACTTGCTGTTGTCGATCACCAGCGCCGCGCCGACGGTCTGCCCGCACTGCGAGGTGCCGGCGCCGCGCGGCAGCACCGGCACGCCTTCCTCGATTGCGATGCAGATCGCGGTGCGCGCGTCCTCCTCGGTACGCGGGACGACGACGCCGACCGGTTCAATCTGGTAAATCGACGCGTCGGTCGCGTAGCGTCCGCGCGAGAAGGCATCGAACAGCACGTCGCCCCGGATTTCGCGCCGCAGGCGCGCGGCCAGCGCCGGATCGCCGCGGCGCGGATGAAAATCGACGGTGAACGCCGGCGCCGGCACGGCGCCCGAATCAGGCGGCGTCATGGATGCTGCGGCTCCGCCGCAGGTGCCTGCGCGGCATTCATCGCATCGAGCAGTACCTGCGGATCCTGCGCGCCAGACACGGCATGACTGCCGTTGAAAATGAAAAACGGCACGCCTTCAATGCCGCGGGCGCGCGCCTGGCTGTCTTCAGCCGCGACTTCGCGGCGCGCCGCATCACCGGCCAGGCAGCGCACCGCAGCGTCGCGCTCGAGCCCGGCGGCCGCAACAATGTCGCACAGTTGGGAGGAATCGGTGAGATCGGCGGCGTCGACAAAATAGGCACGGAACAGCGCCTCGACCACCGCATCCTGCACGCCATGCGTCCGCGCCAGCCGGACCAGGCTGTGCGCGGCCAGCGTGTTGGGCTGGCGCACGATTCTGTCGAACGCGAATGGTATGCCGACTTCGCGTCCGACGGCGGTTACTCGTGCATAAATCTGCCGGGCATGCGCGGTGCCGAATTTGCGCGCGAGGTACTCGTCGCGCGCAATGCCGGCGGCCGGCAGCCCCGGATTCAACTGGAACGGCCGCCACGTTACCTGCGGCGCCGCGACGTCCGGCTGTTGCGCCCGGCGCAACTCAAGCGCGCGCTCCAGCCGGCGCTTGCCGATGTAGCACCACGGGCAGACGACATCAGAGACGATGTTGATATTCAGGTCCGCCATTGTTTCCGAACGTCCGTCTCAGCCCTCCGCCACAACCTGCTGCGCAGCAGGCTCGATGGCCGTTCTGACCACTTCGAACTTGTTCGCAAGATGCCGCTGCAGCAGGTCGCGCAATCGCGCGCCATCATGCGCGGTCAGCGCCTCCAGGATCTGTTCATGCTCATGCACCGCGTGATCCCAGCGCTCCTGCGACAGATTCGCCATGTAGCGCGCGCGCCGGATGCGGCCGGACAGCGAGCGGTAAGTTGCGACAAGCACCGGGTTGCCGGCAGCAGCCACGATCTTTTCGTGGATCTGTTGATTGCACTTGAAATATTCGGGCAGCTCGCCGCGGGTATGATGCAGCAGCATCTGGTAGTGCAGCGCGCGGATTTCGGCCAGCGCGGCATCGTCGATACGCCGGCACGCGAGTTCGCCGGCGAGCGCTTCAAGCGCACCCATCACCTCGAACAGATAGCGCATGTCGGCTTCGGTCAGCGCCGTCACCACGGCGCCGCGATTGGGCAGCAGTTCCACCAAGTCCTCGGACGCCATCACCTTGACCGCTTCGCGCAGCGGCGTGCGCGACACGCCGAAGCGTTCGCACAGCACACGCTCGTTGAGCCGCGTTCCGGGCGGCAGTTCGCCTTCAACGATGAGGTCGCGCAAACGGTTCACCAGCTCTTCGTGCAGCGATGGCCGATCGATCAGCGCCAGTTTGGGGGATTCCATTTTTCTCAAAGTTGATCTATGCTGAATGTATGCATAATACAAAAATTCGCGGTGTATGTAAAATCTCTCGCAATACAACTGTTTTAAAAACAATGTACTGCGATATATTATAGGGACGTTCAGAAACCTGCATACAAAACGATGCGATTCAATTCGGTTACTGACAAGACTTAACAACGCTTCGAATCCTTGAGGATATCCATGATACACAGCGGCCGCCATTTTCTGCAGATTCCGGGCCCGACGAACGTGCCGGGGCGGGTATTGAGGGCGATCGAGGCGGCGACGATCGATCACCGGGGGCCCGAGTTTCAGAAGCTGGGCCAGGAAGTGCTGGCGGGGTTGAAGCCGGTGTTCGGCACCACGCAGCCGGTGATCATCTTCCCGGCTTCAGGCACCGGGGCGTGGGAGGCGGCACTGGTCAATACGCTGTCGCCGGGCGACAAGGTGCTGGCGTTCGAGACCGGGCATTTTGCCACCCTGTGGCGCAACATGGCCCAGCGCCTGGGGCTGCAGGTGCAGTTCGTGCCCGGCAACTGGCGCCGCGGGATCGATCCGCAGGCGGTCGAAGAAACCCTTGCCGCAGACACCTCACAGCAGATCAAGGCAGTGATGGCGGTGCATAACGAGACCTCGACCGGGGTCACCTCGCGCATAGCGGAGATCCGCAAGGCGATCGACCGTGCCGGGCACCCGGCACTATTGCTGGTGGACACCATCTCGTCGCTGGGCTCGATCGACTACCGGCATGACGAATGGGGCGTGGATGTTACG
>DASSON010000132.1:0-8564 GCA_035700525.1 Burkholderiales bacterium | reverse complement strand
CGAACGCGCTGAAGCGCGAAATCGCGCAGCTCAGACCATGGTACGATCTGTCGGTAAAGCGGCGCGGGCGCACGACTTTTGGCATTTCCGGAATGGGCGTCGATGATGCGGCCGACTACGCCGTGTCGTATCTCGGCACTGAGCCCAAGACGACCGCTGCGCCGGGCCTGCCGGCCGGAGTCGCGTTGAAGCGCGTCTGCGATGATCTGAAGGCGTATTACTACGAAGCGGTCGCAGCCCAACCGGGAATTCTCTCACCGGGCGCGATCGAACACTGGTTCTGGCACGAGACCGTCGCGGCCAGGGTATTCTTCGGCATCCAGCAAGCGTGCAAGGGCAGTGCCGATCCGTCGTTGCGGTCGCAGCCGTTCGGTCCCCTCAGTCTGGTGCCACGCGCCATTTATCACACAATGGTGAATCCGGACGACGCGCCGGTGAAGTGACGTGGCAAGTCCGGAAACTCGTGTCTCGAAATCCTCCACAAATGACATGCGCATTCGAAGGCATGGTTTTCTGGAAAAAGGCTGAGATTGTCCAACTGCAGCACGCGTTTGAAAACCGATTCCCTGAGGCGGCCCAAGACTTGGAAACTTCTGTAGAGCGGTTGACTCCGTCGGCGATTTTTCCCAATATGCCGGAAGCGTGAGACAATTCCGGGCGCCGGCTTCTTGCCGTGCGCCGTTCTAAACCCTCGGAACCGGAAAGGCAAATCCATGCGTTTGGCCATCATTGGCGGCGGCACCATTGCGCGCCTGATTCTGGAGCATATTCGGCGCGGTGAACTGGGATCGATCGAAGTGGTGGCAATCGTCGGTCGCAGTGATGCATCGCGCGGCAGGCCGCTGGCGCAGGAGTACGGCATCGTATTCGTCACGAAACTCCAGCAGGCGCTCGATCAGCACCCCGATGTGGTGATCGAGGCTGCGTCGCATGACGCGGTCGCGGAGTATGGCGAACCGTTGCTGAAGGCGGGCATTACGTTCATCGTGCTGTCCGGCGGCGCGCTCGCCGACGACGCGCTGCGTACGAAACTGGAAGCGGCGGCTGCGGCGAGCGGCGCGCTGTTGTACGTGCCGTCGGGCGGTATCGGCGGACTCGATGCGCTGAAGGCGGCGTGTCTTGCCGGCGTGGACGAGGTCGAGATTGCGGTGACCAAGCCGCCGGCGGCGTGGAAGAACATTGCGTACGTCGAGAGTCTCAACATCGATCTCGCGGGGCTGCGCGAAGCGTACACGCTGTATGATGGTCCCGCGCGTGCCGGCGTGAAGCATTTTCCGCAGAACGTGAACATCGCGGCGGTACTCAGCATGGCGGGCATCGGTTTCGATCGCACGCGGCTGAAGGCGGTGGCCGATCCGGCACTCAAGTTCAATACGCACTACATCAACATTCGCGGCAAGACCGGCAACATCAGCATCAAGTTCGAGAGCGTGCCGGCGCCGGAAAATCCGAAGACGGCATGGCTTGCCTGCTACAGTGCGCTGGCGGCGCTGACGCAGGTAAAACCGGCGGCGCGGTATGGGACATAGTTTTACAAAACCCATAAACGCAGAGGCGCACAGATCGCAAAGGGACGCAGGGAAAACAATACAGGCACCGCACGGTGTACCGGTGCGTCACTCTACGATCATGATGGTGAAACAAAAGGAGCGGAAAGAATGACCACGATCGACATCGACAATCCTCAGGCGGAAACGATCCGTCAGCGTTATCTGAAGGTGGACACGTCAAACGTTTCCGACGTGCTGGAAACGTTCGACTATTTCGACCAGGGGCTGTCACCGGATTTCCTGCCGTACCCGGCCGACGCCGGCAAGATGGCCGGCTGGGCCTACACCATCCGCGGCCAGATGACACCATACAAGGGCTCGGGCGATCCGGACAAGATGAAGGCGGTGGAAGGATTGAAGCCGGGTCATCTTGGTGTGTGGAGCGGCGAAGGCGAAGGCGTGTGCTTCTTCGGGGAATTGATTGCGCTTGGCATGAAGGTGCGCGGCTGCACCGGCGCACTGATCGATGGCGGCATACGCGACATCGAATGGATCGGCCGCCAGAAATTTCCGGTGTATGCACGCTATCGCACGCCGGTACAGTCGATCACGCGCTGGAAGGTGACCGGATGCCAGGTGCCGGTCTACATGCCGGGCGCAACGGTGAAGCGCGTGCTGGTGCGTCCCGGCGATTTCATTCTGGCGGACGTCGATGGTGCGATTGCGATTCCGCACGAGGTCGTGGAAAAGGTGCTGGTCGAAGCCGAGCGGCTGACCGAAACCGAAATCAAGGTGCGGCGCGATCTCGATGCCGGGGCCGGGCTGCAGGAAGTGCTCGACCGCTATGGTCACGTGTAAAAGACGGTGAAAACGACATGGGTAATGATCAAAATTTGAAACTGGCGTTCATCGGCCTCGGCGTGATGGGGTTTCCGATGGCCGGACATCTGGCGCAGGCCGGGCACAAGGTGACGGTTTATAACCGTACCGCGGCGAAGGCCGAGGCGTGGGTTGCGCAGCATGGCGGTTCGTCGGCCGCGACGCCGGCACAGGCGGTGCGCGACGCCGACGTGGTGTTCGCCTGCGTCGGCAATGACGATGATTTGCGCGAAGTGACGATCGGCGATCAGGGTGCGTTCGCCGGCATGAAGCAGGGCGCGATCTTCGCCGACCATACGACGGCATCGGCGCAGGTGGCGCGGGAATTGTACGAGATTGCCAAACAGCGCGGATTTGATTTTCTCGACGCGCCGGTTTCGGGCGGCCAGCAGGGCGCAGAGAAGGGCGTGCTGACGATCATGGTCGGCGGTGATGAAGCGGTGTTCGAAAAAGCGAAGCCGCTGATGGCGCATTACGGGCGCGCGGTGACGCTGATGGGGCCGAGTGGATCGGGGCAGCTCACGAAGATGGTGAACCAGATCAGTGTCGTTGGTGTGATGGCAGGGCTTGCCGAAGGGCTGGCGTTCGCCGAACGGGCCGGCCTTGACGTGCCGCGTGTGCTGCAAGTCATTTCGAAGGGCGCAGCGCGATCGTGGCAGATGGAAAACCGCGGCCCGACGATGATTCAGCGCAAGTTCGATTTCGGTTTCGCGGTGGACTGGATGCGCAAGGACCTGCGCATCGCGCTCGACGAGGCGCGTGCGAACGGTTCGCAACTGCCGCTGGCGGCGCTGGTCGATCAGTTCTTTGCGCAATTGCAGGCGCAGGGCGGCGGGCGGCTCGATACCTCGAGCCTGTTCAAGCTGCGCGCGAAAAGCTGAAGTCGTTTTACGGCAGGTTCGGAATCCGGCGCGGCAGAACCCTGGCCGGATCATAGAACGGCAGCCGCGCGGTGATGGCGGTTCCACCGTCTGCCAGTCGCACCAGTGCCCCCGGCTGATGGTCGGCGATGTTCACGACGCCGAGCGCGAGCGGCCGTCCGAACAGCGGGGACCATGCGGCACTGGTCACCATCGCCGTTCCGGCTGCCGGCACGGCTGACATCTCGCCGGTAGTGGCGGTCGGAACGTCATGGCTTTTCGGCAGCAGGCCGGTCAGGCGCCGGCGCGGGTCGGCGCACGCATGTTGCAGCAGCGCACCGGAGCCGTGAAAAGGTTGCCGCCGCAGCATGACCAGCCGCGACAGTCCCAGTTCGAGCGGCGTGAACGGTGATGCGAGCTCGCATCCGAAAAAAATATGGCCGGCCTCGATGCGCAGGCTGTTGGTTGCCGAAAATCCGCATTCCGCGAGACCCGCTGGCGCTCCCAGCGTACATAAGCGCTGCCACAACTGCGCTGCCGCAGCTGCTCCCACGATCAGTTCGCATCCGGTTTCTCCACTGTAGCCGAGGCGTGCCAGCCAGCACGTATCGCCGTCAAAATCCCCGCGAACGAATGAGTAGTAGGGTGGTGGCACGCTGCGCCATTGCGGCCAGCAGGCGGTGATCACGCGCCAACTGTGCGGGCCCTGCACCGCGATGGCGGCATAGTTCTGCGAACGGTCGATCAGTTCGACGTCAAATGCAACGGCGATTTGCGCGAGATGGCCGAGATCGCTGCGGCGCCCGGTGAAGAGCCAGTAGCTGCCATCCGAATGGCGCCATATCGTCGCATCGTTGAGCACGCTGCCGTCATCGCGCAGCAGCAACGTGTATGCGATGCGGCCGGGGGCAAGATGCGACAGGCTGCGCGTCTGTACGTACTCGATGAAATCGCCGGCGTCGTTGCCACGGATTTCGCAGCACGCCATGAATGAAAAGTCGAACAGCCCGGCTGCGCGGCGGGTCGCCAGGTGTTCGTCCGCCGCGCCACTGAAGAGAGTGGGCGTCACGATGCCACTGCCGACGACGATTTCGGTCAGTGGTACGCCGCGGCTTCTGAAATAATTTTGCAGCGTTGGCACGAATGTCAGTGCAATGCCCGGATCAGCAGAAAAATCCCGACCGCGATGCACAGTACGGCGACGAACTTGCGCAACGACTCCGGATTGACGGCGTGGACGATACGCGCGCCGAGCAGCGTGCCGATGATTTCAACCACTGCGATCGGTATCGCAAGCGGGAAGTTGATCGAGCCGTATTGGAGATTTCCGATCGTGCCCGAGATCGCCGCGATGATCTGGATGACCTGGCCGGTGCCGATGGTGGCCAGGGCCGGAAATCCGAACAGCACCATCAGCGGCACCGACAGCGCTGGGCCGCCGACGCCGGTCAATCCCGATCCGAAGCCGGCGATCGCGCCCAGCACCAGCAGCAGTACCCATTGTGCGGCGGGGCGTCCGTCGAATGCCGCCTTGCGCAGCCCTTTCCATGCGCACAATGAATAGATACCGGCGAACATGATGACGCCGGCAAGAATGATCGCCAGTGCCGGTGCACGGGTGTTGGAATTGACCCAGGCACCGATGAACGCGCAGAACAGCGCACCGGCGCAGACCGGAATCGCGATGCGCCAGTCGATGCTGCCGCGCCGCTGGAACGCGAAGGTGCCGGTGATGCCGGTGAATATGAAGGTGAACAATGCGGTCGCCATCGCCTCGTGAATCGGCAGTCCGGCGAGGCTGTTGAGCGCCGGAATGAGCAGGATGCCGCCGACGCCGACGGCGCCAATCAGCGTGCCCACGGCCAGCGCGATCGGCAGCAGCAGCACGAGCGCGGTTGTCATGCATTCCCCTCCCAAAAAAACAGGGGCATGTGATCATGCCCCTGCACCGTGACCCGAAAGGCTGCTGCCCGTTGTGTATCAGCCGGCGGCGAAGGACGTCAGGTTGCCGGTGATCAGTACATTGAGCTGCTTCATCAGGTGATAGCCGACGCTGTGATCGTGTTCCATCAGATCGAGCAGCCGATTGCCGTTCAGCGCGACAACGGTGCAGGGCGTGATGCAGTACGACGTCGCAATGCGCTTCTGCGCGTGTCCGACCAGTGCCGCCCAGCCGAACACTTCGCCGCGGCGCAGGATCTGGCCGGCAGACGTCTGCCGGCTGCCGAGCCCGATCGTGAAACGCACCATGCCATCGAACAGCACGTAGAAGTTCTCGGCCGCGTCACCCAGGTTGTAGATGGCATTGTTGCGCGGATAGCGTTCGATGCGTCCCAGTGCCGCGATGCGCTCGATCTGCTCCGGTTCCAGCTCCCGGAAAAACCAGGCTCCGGCCAGAACTTCGGCGCAACTCAATCCGGCAAATGCGACGCTCGATGCTTCCATTTATTTCCAGCCGACGGTTTCCTTGAATTTCTTGAGCTCTTCTTCCTTCATGAACACGGAGTGTTCCTTCCCCGGATAGGTGCGGTTCTTCACGTCGTCACGGTAGTCGGAAAGCCCTTTTTCTATCAATGGTACCAGATCGCAGTAGATTTTCGAATGGCGCGGCGTATGCGCCTCATAGAGATGGAACAGGTCGGAACCGATCACGTGCACACCGTCGGCCTGGTTTCCGGAGCCGAGGCTGATCACCGGCACCGGCAGCGTTTCGGCGAGATACTGGCACACTTCGGCCGTCACCACCTCGCACATGATCGAAAACGCGCCGGCATCGACGAACGCCCATGCATCGTCCACCAGTTCCTTTGCGCGGTCGGCGGTCTTGCCCTGCGCTCCGAATCCGCCCTGCTGCGGAATGCGCATCGGGCAGATGCCGATGTGGCCCTGCACCGGGATGCCGGCCTTCACGATCGCTTCGATGTTCTTGGCGTGGTGCTGATTGCCTTCGCATTTCATGACTTCCGCGCCGGCCTGGGCCACGTATTTGGCAGCGTTCTCGACCGCCTGCTGGGGCGACACTTGATAGCTCATGTACGGCATGTCGACCATGCGCAGACCGTAGCGTGACCCGCGATAAACGGCTTGCGCCATGAACAGCACTTCGTCGAATGTTACCGAAGTGGTGGATTCGTGGCCGAACAGCACCATGCCGCCGGTATCCGACACGCACTGAATATCGACACCGACACGATCGGCGACGATGGCGGTCTCATAATCATAAACGGCAAGCTGAACGATCGGTTCCCGGTTTTTCTTCTTTTCGTTCAGCATCGGGATGGTGACTTTTTTCTGTTTTTTTGCAGCGGCTTCGGCCATGAACGCCTCCTGTAGAATGGGTGAATGCCATCTACATCGGATAGCAAGGCGCATGCCCATCGCACCGCGATAAAAATCGTTTGCTATTTAGACAGTTGCGCGGTGCCCTTGCATCGGCGCATGCGGCCCGGTTTCCAAACGAAACGTCGGTTTGTTTCGAAGCGCACACGGCACGTCGCGCGTGACTGTTCAAACCGCAGCCTTGCGGCGGCCGCTGTCCGCGCGTCCAAGGCGTGATCCGGCGCGGAACAGTTTCCATTTGTGACGCCTGACCCACAGCGCCTTGCGCCCGATGCCGAGCATTGCCGCCAGCTCGGCGTCGCTGTGGCGCTCCTGGTAACGACGAACGAACGCCTCGATATATTTTTCGACCGGCAGCTCGCGCTCCAGCGCTTCATCGGACAGCGCCGCGGCGTGCCGCGACTGCGACGGCTCGGCCGATGCGCTGTCACGAAAATCGCTCGCTGACAGCGTTTCGCTTTCGGCGAGAATCACCGCACGTTCGATCAGATTTTCGAGTTCTCGCACGTTGCCCGGCCAATGGTAACTGTGGAGAAATTCGTGAAGGCTGTCGTCGATGCCGCTTATCTTTTTCCCAAGCCGGCGGCTGTGTTGATCGATGAAATGGCGTGCCAGCACTTCCACGTCGTCGCCGCGCTCGCGCAGTGGCGGGACGTGAATGTTGATCACGTTCAGCCGGTAGAAAAGATCGGGGCGAAACGCGCCTTCCGCGGTGGCCGTCTTGAGGTCGCGATTACTCGCCGCGAGAAAGCGCACGTTGCTGTGATAAAAGTGTTTCGACCCCAGCGGCCGCACCTGCCGGTCCTGGATCACGCGCAGCAGCTTGACCTGCAGCGGCAGTGCCAGCTCGGCAATTTCATCGAGGAACAGCGTGCCGCCATCCGCTTCGCGGATCAGTCCGTCGCGGGCGAACAGCGCGCCGGTAAACGCGCCCTTGGCGTGCCCGAACAGCTCCGATTCCAGCAACTCGGACGGAATCGCGCCGCAGTTGACCGGGATGAACGGGCCATCGGCACGCGGGCTGGCGTAATGGATCGCCTGGGCGACGAGTTCCTTGCCGGTACCGCTTTCGCCCTGGATCATCACGTTCGCATCGGAAGCCGACACCTTGTCGATCAGTTCGAATACGCGCTTGATGGACCCGCTGCGACCGATGATCTTGTTGTCGGTGAAGGCCTTTTTCAGACTGCGCTTGAGCACCGCGTTTTCCTTGCGCATGCGGCGCTCGTTGAGTGCGCGCTGCACCGCGAACAGGAAATCATCGTTGCTGAACGGCTTGATGATGTAATCGACCGCGCCCAGGCGCAGCGCTTCGATCGCATTTTCCATCGATGAAAAGCTGGTCATCAGGATCGCCGGCAGATCGATGCCGGCTTCACCGATCGAGCGAATGATATCGAGCCCGCCGATATCGGGCAGACGCAGATCAGTGATCAGCAAATCGAAGTCGTCGGAGCCGGCGCGCGCGAGTCCATCCTTTCCGGTCGCGCGCAGATCGCAGCGATAGCCGTGCTGCTCCAGCAGCAGGCGTACCGATTCGGAGATGCCGGGATCGTCGTCGATCACCAGGATTCTTTCACCGCGGACGGGCTGCGCCGGTTCTTTCATTGCTGTTCCGTGTAGAGCGGCAGACGGACACGAAAAAAGGCGCCGCCGCCGGGGTTGTTTCCGGCCTGGATCGTGCCTTCGTGCTCGATCGCGATTTCGTTGCAGATGGCCAATCCGAGCCCGGTGCCCTGTCCGCGCGTCTTGGTCGTAAAAAATGGCTTGAACAGGCAGGCGAGATGCTCGGGCGTGATTCCGGGGCCGGTGTCGCTGATCGTGATTTCGACATGGCGACCTGTTACGGTAATCGCGATGCTCAACTCGCCGCTTCCGTCCATCACCTGTATCGCATTCGCGATGATGTTGGTGAACATCTGTTCCAGCCGCTCTCGATTGCCGAGCACGCAAGTTTCGGGGGCCGGGTGAAAATGCACGGTGACGCCGCTGCACG
>DASSON010000131.1:0-4970 GCA_035700525.1 Burkholderiales bacterium | reverse complement strand
AAACGTCTCGACTGCCAATCTCCGGCATCGACATGACGGAATTACGAATCTCAGAAGCGATGACACACGCGTCTATTTGATTTCCTTCAGCACGGTGCCCACGATTTCGAACAACTGATCGATCTGCTTCTTCTCGACGATCAGTGGCGGCGAAAACGCCAGGATGTCGCCGGTAAAGCGCACCAGCACGCCTTTTTCGAAGCATTTGACGAACGCCTCGTGCGCACGCGCACCCGGCTGGTCCGGACGCGGCTCCAGCTCGACGCCGCCGACCAGTCCCAGGTTGCGAATGTCGATGACGTGCGGCAGTCCCTTCAGCGCGTGAATCGCGTTCTCGAAATACGGCGCCAATTGCGCGGCGCGGTTGAACAGATCCTCGCTGCGATACAGGTCAAGCGTCGCGCACGCGGCGGCGGTCGCCAATGGATGGCCGGAATAGGTGTAGCCGTGGAACAGCTCGATGGAGCCGGCGGCACCGGCGTCGACCACCGTATCGTGTATTCCCTGCCGCACCGCCACCGCGCCCATCGGCACCGTCGCGTTGCTGATGCCTTTCGCCATCGTGATCAGGTCCGGCGTCACGTTGAAATACGTGCTCGCGAACGGCGCACCAAGCCGTCCCATGCCGGTGATGACTTCGTCGAAGATCAGCAGAATCCCGTACTTGTCACAGATCTGCCGCAGCTTTTCCAGATAGCCCTGCGGCGGCACCAGCACACCGGTCGAACCGGCCAGCGGCTCGACGATCACCGCCGCGATCGTCGATGCATCGTGCAGCGCCACCAGGCGCTCCAGCTCATCGGCGAGATGCGCACCCCACGCCGGCAGACCGCGCGTGAACGCGGCCTCGGCAATGTTCAGCGTGTGCGGCAGATGATCGACCGCCGGCAGCAGCGCGCCGGAATACGCCTTGCGGTTGGGCGCAATGCCGCCGACCGAAATGCCGCCGAAGCCGACGCCGTGGTAGCCGCGCTCGCGACCGATGAAGCGGGTGCGCTGCCCCTCGCCGCGCGCGCGGTGATAGGCAAGTGCGATTTTCAGCGCGGTGTCGACCGATTCCGAACCGGAGTTGGTGAAAAAGATCCGGTTCAGATCGCCAGGCGTGAGCTGCGCGATTTTCGTCGCGGCCTCGAACGCCTTCGGATGGCCGATCTGGAAACTGGGCGCGTAATCCATCTCCGCCACCTGCGCCTGCACCGCCTCGACGATCTCGCGACGTGCATGGCCGGCGTTCACGCACCACATGCCGGCCGTGCCGTCCAGAATGCGGCGGCCGTCGTGCGCGGTGTAATACATGCCGTCGGCCTTCACCAGCAGCAGCGGCGCACTCTTGAACTGGCGGTTGGCGGTGAACGGCATCCAGTATGCCGACAGGTCGAGATTCACATCATCCATTTTCATCGGGGGTCTCCTGGCGTCTGTCAGTGCGCGGCAGGCGCGATCACGGCATTCAGTATGGCGCTATCGGATTTTTAACGCATCGCTTGAAACGATGATCCATTATTGCTGTGGCCAGGTATTTAAACAAGGGTTCACTGCATTCTGCCGACGCGTTGATTTGCCACGTCTATCGGCTACAATCGTTAAATATATTTAACAATCTTAAATGGAAGACGCAATGGACAACGAGCTTGGCACGCGGCTGCGCGCCGCCCGCACCCGCGCCGGGTTATCGCAACGGCAACTCGCCAAGCAGTCCGGTGTAACCAATGCCACGATTTCAATGATCGAATCCGGACGGATCAATCCGTCTGTCGGTTCGCTGAAGCGCGTACTTTCCGGCATCCCGATGGGGTTATCGGAATTTTTCGCCGACGGGCTGCTCGACCGGGAACAGGTGTTTTTCTCGAAGCACGATTTGATCGAGATCGGCAAGGGCAAGATCTCCTACCGCCAGATCGGCGCCAGTCTCAAGACGCGCAAGATACAGCTGCTGCACGAACGCTACGAAGCCGGCGCGGACACCGGGAAAGTGCCGTTGACCCACGACGGCGAAGAATGCGGGCTGGTGTTGCGCGGACGCGTGGAGGTTATCGTCGGCGACCGGGCGCGGGTGCTTGGCCCCGGCGATATCTACTACTTTTCAAGCCGCATAGGGCATCGCTTCCGTAACGTCGGCAAGGATGTCTGTGAAATCGCGAGTGCCTGTACGCCGCCGTCGTTCTGAGCGGCTTCCGGCGCCGCATCACTCCAGCACGATTCCATTCAAGATAAATAAAACTAAATCGTATAACATCTAAATTTCACGCTCACATCCATTGTAAATAAGCGAGTTTGCGCTAATATGTGCTGCGTTGCACCATCAATGGAGACTAACGTGAAACTGATCAAAACCATCATCGACGCGGTCGATGCCTATTTCAATTCCCAAGAGCTTGGAGTGCGTGACCATTACCTCGCCCAGGCGAAAAATCTGACCGAGCTCGAAGCTCGCGCCCGCCTGCTGGAACGCCGCGTACTGAACGGCACAAAAGTCTGGCGCTGAGGCGGCGGCTTTAGAACGTGGATTAAGTACGAAAAAAGGGCCGGTTAAAAAACCGGCCCCCCGAGGAGGTTGTTCACAATGAATAATCCTTGTTATGGCCTCGGAAGGAGTCACCGGGGCCTGCGTAAACAGGGAGCAACAACCGCGCCAGCGCGCCGTTCCGTGTAATTGCGTGCATTCGGGCTTGCGGGCCTGCCGGCAAACGTCAGGTAGTGCCGCAAACCGCGTTTGCGATCAGGAGCAACCCCGCGCCGACGGCGCTGGCGCCGATCGTCCGCGCGACCCACTCACCGGCTGGCGCTACACGCTCGGCAGTGATCGCGACAGTCACGACAGCCATCGCACGCAAATCCATCATTCCGACGGCGAGAAGGCTTGCCGTCAGGCCGACGCAGCTGCAGCTGCAATGCAGGCCAAGACGCAGACCGTAGCGCCAGGCTGTGCCGGCATTCGCCGGCAACCTGCGACCGCGTCCCGGTGCCGCCCGGCAGCACGCCAGGTGACGCACCTTCCACGCGCTGAACTGGAGCGCACCGGCCGTCAGGAGCACCACGCCGACTGCAGCCGGGACGGCACGCGCCAGCGCTGGCCACCGCATCTCGGCTGCTGTCAGCGCAACGCCGAGTGGAAATACGGCCAGACCGGACGCGATCCATACCAAGAAGTATCCCGTGCCCATCAGCATCGTCGGCACAGCTGTGCGCATGTCGCCTGTCCTGCCGAGTGCCCGGCGATAGCGCCACAACGCCGGCGCCAGTGACGGCAGCATCATCGCCGCCATCATCACGCTCCACATGCCGAGAAACGATGCCGCGACGACGGACCACGTCTGACCGCACATCGGCCGCCACATCATTGACATCGTCCACCCGCCGGGCATCGGCATTCCGCCTGACATCGATGCGCACCACATAATCATCACCGCCACACTACCGGCGAAGAGCACTCCCAAGATGCCGAAAAACATCCATCGGGAAGCGCGCTCGGAATCAATGCCCCGCAAGATCGTACATTCTTCGGTTGCAATAACGACGTTCACCACCCCTCCGCTTCGCTCCTTGCGACCGCGAAAGGAAGAGAGTGGCCGCCGGAAGGCGGAAGAGGGTCCGGCGCGAGCCGGGATCTGACCTTGGAAGCGGCCATGAGCGGTCGGCGGCCTTGCGTCCGGATTCGGGTCGCACCCCATCTGACGATGGGGCTCCTGCTCCGCCTCACCGGCCGCTGCCCGCACCACGGGTGCGACCCTGGAGCGGGATGCGGGCGCTTCGGATCACGGTCGCAGGCATCTTCTCCGCTGGCCGATCCCCTGCGGGGCCCCTCGGCCAACGCTCCGAAGCGCCCTCCTTAAAAACAGGAGGGGAAAAACCTGGCGTACTCATGTGCCGCCCCTCGATCATGTCTCCGCGTACAAATGTACAGCGTAGGGAATGACATACGAATATCCCCTCCTCGAATGAGGAGGGGTGGATGCGAAGCAGACGGGGTGGTGAGCGGCGCCAGAAAAATCAACCATCTTTCCTTCATGCCATTGGCGTAGCGATCTATGCTTCGCTATCACTGCCCGAAGTGCTGACCACCCCTCCGCTTCGCTCCTCCCCTCCTTAAAGACAGGAGGGGAAAAATAGGCGCCGGAACACGTGACTCGCCCAAACTCAGCGCTCATCATACTCATCGCGGCGACGCCACCAGATACCCGTTTCGTTGCGTCCGCGCGGCGCACGATCGAGCCACTGGTATGCGCCCCACAGTGCGTCCAGTCCACGGGCATAGGTCGAATACGTGTGATAAATGACACCGTCCTCGAGCACAAACGCGCTCATGCCCGGCCGGTCACGTGTGTAGGTGGGCGCGTCGGTTCCGCACATCGCCGCGAACTGGCGGACCGGTTCCGGAAGCTGCGCCTCAATCATCGGATGGCCGCCGCGCCGGTAGTTGTATTCGACTCCGCCGCTGCGCTGCTGCTCTTCGGTGATCGCAACGTTGAAGTCGAAGTTGAAGTCACCCGCTTGCGAAGAGACCCACGGAAAACTCCAACCCATCCGCCGTTTGTACGCCTGCAATTTCGCCAGCGGCGCCCGCGAAACCGCCCACAGCATCACGTCATGGTGCGCCAGATGATCCGCGAACCCGTTGAAGCCGTCCGCGATCATCGAGCACGACGGACAACCCGCCGCGTAGTCGGGACCGAACATGAAGTGATAGACGAGAAGCTGCGAGCGCCCCTTGAAGAGGTCAGCCAGCGAGACATCTCCTTCGTCCGTTTCGAAACGGTACGTCTTGTCGATCCGTACCCACGGCAATTCCTGCCGCCGCTGCGCCAGTTCGTCGCCGCGACGCGTGAGCTCCTTCTCCGCTTCGAGCAGATCGAGCCGAGCCGCGAGCCATTGTTCGCGTGTTCCGATCCTGTGCTTCGTCGTCGTTTCCATTTCGTTGCTTCTGGCGCTTTCCATCATCTGCTCCTTTCTCAACGTGAAGTGCTTGGTTG
>DASSON010000130.1:0-14759 GCA_035700525.1 Burkholderiales bacterium | reverse complement strand
CGGCAACGATACCTTCCTCGACTGCGGCGCGGGTTGCGTGCAGCGCGTCTTCGACACGCGCTTTCTTTTCCTTCATCTCGACTTCGGTCGCCGCGCCGACCTTGATCACTGCCACACCACCGGACAGCTTCGCCACCCGTTCCTGCAGCTTCTCGCGGTCATAGTCGCTGGTGGTTTCTTCGATCTGCTGGCGGATGCTCTTGATGCGCCCCTCGATTTTGGACTTGTCGCCGGCGCCGTCGATGATCGTGGTTTCTTCCTTGCCGATCTCGACGCGCTTGGCCTGACCCAGGTCGTTCAGCGTCGCTTTTTCGAGCGTCAGGCCGACTTCCTCGGAGATCACCGTGCCGCCGGTCAGAATCGCGATGTCTTCGAGCATCGCCTTGCGGCGGTCACCGAAGCCCGGCGCCTTCACGCCGCAGGTCTTCAGAATGCCGCGGATATTGTTGACCACCAGCGTCGCCAGCGCTTCGCCGTCGATGTCTTCGGCGACGATCAGCAGCGGTTTGCCGGCCTTTGCCACCTGTTCCAGCACCGGCAGCAGATCGCGGATGTTGGAGATCTTCTTGTCGTGCAGCAGGATGTACGGCGTTTCGAGAATGGCGATCTGCTTGTCGGCGTTGTTGATGAAATACGGCGACAGGTAGCCGCGATCGAACTGCATGCCCTCGACGACTTCGAGCTCGTTTTCCAGTCCCGAACCGTCCTCGACCGTGATCACGCCTTCCTTGCCGACTTTTTCCATCGCGCCGGAGATGATCTCGCCGATATTCGAATCCGAGTTCGCCGAAATCGAACCGACCTGCGCGATTTCCTTGCTGGTCGAGCACGGCTTCGACAGTTTCTTCAGTTCTTCCACGGTGGAATTCACGGCCCGGTCGATGCCACGCTTCAGGTCCATCGGATTCATGCCGGCGGCCACGTACTTCATGCCTTCCTGCACGATCGCCTGCGCCAGCACCGTCGCCGTGGTGGTGCCGTCGCCGGCCACGTCCGAGGTCTTCGACGCGACTTCCTTCACCATCTGCGCGCCCATGTTTTCGAACTTGTCCTTCAGTTCGATTTCCTTCGCCACCGACACACCGTCCTTGGTGATGGTCGGTGCACCGAACGAGCGCTCGAGCACGACGTTGCGGCCCTTCGGACCCAGCGTCACCTTGACGGTGTCGGCCAGAATATTGACGCCCACGATGATCTTGTTGCGGGCGGCTTCATGAAACTTGACGTCTTTCGCTGCCATTTGGATTCTCCTGAATTTCCGACGGGATTATTCGATTACGCCCATGATGTCTTCTTCGCGCATCACGAGCAGCTCGTCACCCTCGACTTTCACCGTCTGACCGGAATACTTGCCGAACAGCACACGGTCGCCAACCTTGACGTCCAGCGCGCGCACCTTGCCGTCTTCCAGAACCTTGCCCTTGCCGATGGCCTTGACTTCACCCTGATCGGGCTTCTCCGCAGCACTGTCCGGAATCACGATGCCCGATGCAGTCTTGCGTTCTTCTTCCAGCCGTTTGACGATGATACGGTCATGCAACGGACGGATTTTCATAGAAAACTCTCCTTACACGGATGATTGAAATCGCTGAAAAAACCGAACTGTTAGCACTCAGTGCCAGCGAGTGCCAATGATAGTGACTCGCCTGCCCGATTTCAAGAGGGAGTGAAAGGAAATTAGCCGACCGCGGTCAATCGAACAGAATTTGATGCGCCGCAACAGATCACGATGACTCCCGGACGCCGACGGCAGCGCGCCAGCAGCATGTCTGTCAGACCGGGAGAGTCTCGATTCGGTCTCTACGTCCGTAACGCTTCCGCTTACGAGCGCACCGTTCCCGTTCCGGGAAGCAATTCCGCATTCGTATTCGACACGCCGAAACGATAGACAGTCCTGCGGTCACCGTCGCAGGACGGAGGAACAGGAGGGTGCGGGCACGGCGGCTCGCGGCCACCGTCTTCATCGAGTGTGGCATCGTTCGCGTAGCCATACCAGATGCCACCCTGCACCGGACGGAACAGCCACATCAGGTAGCCGGCGCGCGCCGCTACCTGCAGCAGCTCGTCGGTATCCGGCGCATCGGCAACGACCGCCTGATTGCCATCGACGCCGAACGGGAACGCACCGAATGCCTGCAGGCAGGCCAGCGCTTCGCTCGACTCCGCCCCCGGTCGCAGGCAGCCGCGCCGTTCGGCACGCGCAACGTCCCATGCGCCGAGCGCCCACGCCGCTTCCATCGCGGCGCAATCGAGGGCAAGCAGATCATCCCAGCGCTCGTTCAACTGCAGCGCGGAGCTCGGGATCGGACTGAACGTCGCCGCACCGGCGGTTTCGTCGTCAACCAGCTTTTCCCTGATGAATGCGTGCCAGTGCAGCGTCAGGATGATCGGCGTGTCGGGACATGGAACAGCCGCCAGTGTCACCGCGAACAGCGGCAGTCCGGTGGAATCGATCTGATCGGCAATGCGCTCGAGTATCTGCATGGCGTCCATTTCCTCCGTGCTACACTCATGACACAGCTCACGAATCAGAGTTGCCGTCCGCCTGTGCACCGGCACCGCAAGCCACCCGTATCACAGCCGAATTCCAGCGCAGCTCTCCACGGTTTGACGAGCAAAAAGCATGCGCAGTGCGTGCTTCAAAAATCTAAACGAAATGGCTTCATCGACGCAAACCAGCACTCCGGATGACCTGCTGCTAAAACGCAGCCTCGCCGCCGTCTGGCATCCGTGCACGCAGATGAAACACCACGAGCAACTGCCGCTGGTGCCGGTCGCGCGCGGGGCCGGCATGTGGCTCTACGATTTTTCGGGCCGGCGCTACCTCGACGCGGTGAGTTCGTGGTGGGTCAATCTGTTCGGCCACGCCAACCCGCGCATCAACGCCGCGCTGGCCGACCAGCTCGCGCGGCTCGAACACGTGATCCTCGCCGGATTCACCCACGAGCCGGTGGTCGAGCTGTCGGAGCGGCTCAGCCGTATGACCGGTGGCGCACTCGGCCATTGTTTCTATGGCAGCGACGGCGCGTCGGCAACCGAAATCGCGCTCAAGATGAGTTTCCATTACTGGCGCAACAGCGGCCGGCCGGTCAAGACGCGTTTCGTCAGCCTCGCCAACGGCTATCACGGTGAAACCGTCGGCGCGCTGTCGGTGACCGACGTCGCGTTGTTCAAGGACACTTACGCGCCGCTGTTGCGCGGCAGCGAACAGGTGCCGAGCCCGGACTGGCGGCTGGCCGCAGCCGGTGAACCGGCGCGCGATTTCGCGCTCCGCTGCGCCGCTGCACTGGAAGCCCACCTCGCGCGACATCACGCCGAAACGGCGGCGCTGATCGTCGAGCCGCTGGTGCAGGGCGCGACCGGCATGGCGATGTACGACGCCGAGTATCTGCGGCGCGCACGCGCGCTGTGCGAGCGTTACGACGTGCATCTGATCGCCGACGAGATCATGACCGGCTTCGGGCGCACCGGCACCTTCTTCGCCCATCAGCAGGCCGACATCACGCCCGACTTTGTGTGTCTGTCGAAAGGCATCACCGGCGGCTACCTGCCGCTGTCGGCGGTGCTGACCACCGGCCGCGTATACGACGCGTTTTACGACGATCGCGTCAGCCGCGGCTTTCTTCATTCCCATTCCTACACCGGCAACGCGCTCGCCTGCCGGGCGGCACTCGCCACGCTCGACATTTTCGACGCGGACGATGTCATTGCGCGCAATCGCACCACCGCCGAGCGCATCAGCCGTGCCGCTGAATGCCTGGCAGTGCATCCGCGCGTGCGAAATTTCCGCAACACCGGCATGATCTGGGCATTCGAAGTCGACAGTGATGATCCGCAGTTCGCGCAGCGCTTCTATCGCGAGGCGCTGGCACGCGAACTGCTGCTGCGCCCGATTGGCAACACTGTTTATTTCATGCCGCCGTACATCATCAACGAAGACGAAATCGCGCTGCTCGTCAAGCGCACGCACGAAATCATCGACACGCTGTGAAGCGGCGGCCCTATAATGGCCGCGATGATCAAACGTCCGATGATTGAGCGCCTCGTGCGCGCAGGCGCGGTACCGCTTGCGGGTCTGATCCTGCTGCTTTCGCCGCTCGCGGCATCGGCACAAACCGGCACCACCACTCTGCCGCCCGAAGTGGCGCGCATCGTTGAACGCTCCGGCATTCCGCCGGCGCACATCGGCATCTTCGTACAGCCGGTCACGGCTTCCCGCCCGGGTATCACGTTCAATGCAACGCATCCGTTCGATCCGGCGTCGACGATGAAGCTCGTCACCACTTATGCCGCGCTGTCGCTGCTGGGTCCGGCCTACACCTGGAACACCGATGTTTATGCGGCAGGGCCGATCCGCAACGGTGTGCTGAACGGGGATCTCTACATCAAGGGCTATGGCGATCCCGAGCTGACGCTGGGCGATTTCTGGTTGCTGCTGCGCGAACTGCGCGCGCGCGGGCTGAAGACGATCCACGGCGATCTGGTGCTGGACACGACTTACTTCATCGTGCCCGCCGGCGATCCCGGCAGCTTCGACGGTGAACCGTCGCGTCCGTACAACACCCTGCCGTCCGCACTGTTGGTCAATTACAACGCGGTACGCATCGATTTCGTTCCGCGGCCGCATAGCGGTTCCGTGATGGTAACGGTCGAACCGCCATTGCCGCAGGTGAAAGTGGTCAACCGCCTGCGGCTGACCGACGGCGCATGCGGCGACTGGGAGGACAGGCTGCGTGCCGCCATCGACGACAGCGGCAATGCCGCGACGATTGCATACGACGGACGGTTCGCGGCAAGCTGTGGGGAGAAACAGCGCCACATCGCAGTGTTGAGCAAGCCGCAATACATATTCGGATTGTTTTCCGAACTGTGGCGGGAACTGGGGGGCACGCTGTCCGGAAGCGTGCGCGAAGCTGCCGTGCCGCCGAGTGCGACATTGCTGCTCGAAACCCAATCACCGACGCTGACCCAGGTGATTCACGACATGAACAAGTTCAGCAACAACGTGATGGCACGCACGTTGTTTCTGACCATCGGCGCCGAGAGCGGCGGCCCGCCGGGGACGGTGGAAAATGCCGCACGCGCCATCAAACTGTGGCTGGCGCAAAGCGGCATTCCGGCCGCGGGACTGGTGCTTGAGAACGGCTCGGGGCTGTCACGCGTCGAGCGCGTCAGCGCCGGCACGCTGGGACAGTTGCTGGTCGGCGCGTGGCGCAGCCCGGTGATGCCGGAACTCGCCGCCTCGCTGCCAATCGTTGCTGAAGACGGCACGATGCGGCGGCGCTTGCGCCACACCACGATTGCGGGCCAGGCGCACATCAAGACCGGCTCGCTGGCCGAATCGCGCGCCATTGCGGGTTACGTGCTGGATCGCGACGGACGCCGGGTGGTGGTCGTATGCTTGGTCAATGACAGCCGCACCGCCGCCGCCCGCGCGCTGCAGAACAGGTTGCTTAAATGGGTTTACAACAACGGGACGTCAGCCGCGATGACGATAAAGTGAACATGATGCCGTGCCATGGCGATGCGCGTCCGCTTCCCGTATCGTATGAAAACCTGTCTGGCGGAGCGATACAAGTCTGATACCGGTCGGCATGAGAAACTCGTCGCCGCAAATGCAGTCGAATTAATTGCCGCCGCTCCGTTGCGAATGACGGGATTTTATACTACAGTGCGAACCGGAGATGTTCTTTGACCGGCCAGCGATAAGGCCGGCGCTCGACAACG
The DNA here is from genome assembly GCA_035700525.1 of Burkholderiales bacterium. Lineage (GTDB taxonomy): Bacteria > Pseudomonadota > Gammaproteobacteria > Burkholderiales > JBDZVW01 > JBDZVW01. The sequence goes on along the minus strand of DASSON010000130.1, from coordinate 9,032 downwards.
AAAGCGGTGCGCAAAGTCGAACATTGATCCGCCAAGCGATTGGCGCGAATCATCACAGGCAAACAGCGAGGGGTGTTCTGTGAACAGCGTTGCACGCGAAAACCGTGTTGCATACGGCGTCGCTTCCGCGACGGCCGCGCTCGGCCGTGCGGGATTGGCCCGCAATCGATGATGGCAGTCCGGCAGCCGACACGATTTCTCCCGTCTGCCGCGACGCTTCGCCGGCCGCCTCACCACTTTTCCGTTTTTTCTTCCGTTCGCACGCCACCCCGGGTTTCTGCAACCACAGGCAGCGGGCGCTCATGGGACGCACTTCGGCGCGCCCCGTTCCCTGGTTCAGAATACGGCGCGGCGCCGGCGTCTGCCGCAGTCGTTCCGATAGCAGCACGGCCCTGACGTCAATCAACAAAGGAGGTAGGAAGATGGGTAAGAAAGTATCTCGTCGTGATGTATTGAAGGCGGGGTTGGTACTGGGTGCATCGACGCTGGCCGCTCCCCCTATCCTGGCCTACGGCAGAGGCGAAAAGCCGATCAAGATCGGCATGCACGACCCGCTGACCGGCACCTACGCCGCCGAGGGCGACAGTGAGGTAAAGGGCGCCAAGATGGCGGTGACCGAAGTCAACAAGAAGGGCGGCATTCTCGGCCGCGAAGTCCAACTGATCGTCGAGGACGACAACGCAAATGCCGGCCTTGCCGCACAGAAGGCGCACAAGCTGATCGAAAAGGACGGCTGCTCGATGATCATGGGTGCCGTGTCGTCGGCAACTGCGCTGTCGGTGAACCAGGTCGCGCATCAGAAAGGTGTGGTCTACATGGTGACCGGCGGCCACACCGATCCGGTAACCGGCTCGCAATGCCACTGGACCACCTTCCGCATCTGCACCACGACCTACATGCTGGCGGCCGGGCTGTGCAACTTCCTGTTCAAGAAGTACGGCGGCAAATGGTATTTCATCACCCCGGACTATGCGTTCGGCCATACCTTCCAGGCTGCCTACGCCAAGATTCTGGCGGGGCTCGGCGGCAAGGTGCTCGGCAATTCGCTGTCGCCGCTCGGCACCACGGATTTTTCGTCATACCTGATCAAGGCGCAGTCGACCAACCCGGACGTGCTGTGTCTGCTGGTGGACGGGCAGGATTTGGTCAACTGCATGAAGCAGGCGGTGCAGTTCGGTCTGGACAAGAAATACGCGATCGGCGGCGGCCTGTCCGAGCTGGAAGTCGCGGCGGCGCTGCCGAAGGAAGCGCGGCTCGGCTGGTGGGAACTGGAATGGTACTGGGATCAGCCCAAGACTCCGCACGTGAAGGAATGGGTGGCCGAATACCGCAAGACCTACCACGACAACACCTATCCCAGCGCCCGTACCTGGTTCGGCTACGCCGGACTGCATGCGCTGGTGCTCGGCGCCAACAAGGCAAAGAGCATCGACCCGGTGAAGCACGCCCACGCGCTGGAAGGCATGGACCTGCCGCCGGAAGTCAAACTGCAGCCGCACCACGTCTATTTCCGCAAGGAAGACCATCAGCTGATGTCGAGCGAGTTCCCTGCCGAACTCAGGCCGAACGGCAAATATCCGGACGTGTTCAAGCTCGGCGGCATCCTGGCCGGCGACAAGATCGCGCTGCCGACTTCCGAAACCGGGTGCAAGCTGGATTATCCGGCCTGAGCGTCTGACGCTGCTGCGGATAGGTCTCCTGTACCGGCGATTGCAGACTGTGCAGCGCATCCTGCTGACAGCCAACGCCCGCCGGTGCAGCGCGGGTCTTCCGCAGCAGCATTTTGTACGCGATGCGCAAGCACGCGTGCAGAACAACCCGACATAAACAAGGGAACATTTTATGACGCTGCTGGTGTTCAACGCGTTCAATGGATTGATCCAGGGCGTGTTCTACGCATTGATGGCGCTCGGACTGGCGCTCATCCTCAGTCTCAATTCGGTGATCAACATGGCGCACGGCGGTTTCCTGGTGATCGGCGCCTATCTCGCCTATACACTGAGCCCGTATCTGGGATTCTGGGGTGCACTGATCGCCGGACCGATCTGCGCACTGATGGTCGGACTGGTCGTCGAGCGCGTGCTGGTGCGGCCGCTCTACAAGCGCGCCGATCCGCTCTATACGCTGCTGCTGACATTCGGCCTGGCGCTGATCATCGAGGATTTGACGCGCACCACCTGGGGCGCGCAGGGATTGCCGTTCGCGATTCCGCAGGCGCTCAATTCACCGTTGAGCTCGGTGTTCTTCTTCATCACCGGCTACCGCGTATTCGTCGTCGTGATCACGATCTTCGCCGCCTTTGCGCTCTATCTGATGCTGCGCTATACGCGGCTTGGCATCCGCATCCGTGCCGGCACGCGCGATCTCGAAACCGTCGCCGCGCTGGGCGTCAACATCTACCGGCTGCGCCTGCTCAATTTCGGGCTGGGCTGCCTGCTGGCGGGACTTGCCGGGGTGCTGGCGGCCGGGATTCTCGGACTCACCCCGCCGATGGGCAACAGCCTGATCATGCCAAGCTTCGTCGCGATCATCGTCGGCGGCGTCGGCAGCCTGCTGGGCAGCGTGCTGGGCGGACTGATCATCGGCATTGCCGCTGGCATCACCACGACCTATTTCCCGGCTGCCAGTGAAGCGGTGATCTATCTCATCATGCTGATCGTGCTGGTCATCCGGCCGCGCGGGCTGATGGGACAGGAGGGCCTGTTCGAATGAAGCGCTACGCTCCAATTGCAGGAATCATCGTCGCCTGGGGGCTGCTGATCGCGGTTCCGTGGTGGCTGCCGGCGGTCGGCGGCTATACCGCGCTGGGATCGAAGATCCTGATTTACGGCCTGGCCTGCATGGGCCTCAATCTGATACTGGGCTATACCGGCGGCCTGTGTTTTGGGCAGGCCGCCTACTTCGGCCTCGGCGCCTATGGGGCCGGCATGACACTCAAGTACATCTATCCCAGCACCCCGGTCGCGATCATCGTCGGGACGCTGATCGGCGGCGCCGCCGCGACGCTGCTGGGGCCGCTGGTGATGCGCCGGCGCGGCATCTATTTCGCGATGATCACGATCGCGATCGGTCAGCTCTTCTATTTCATCGCGGTGCGCTGGAACAAGTTCACCGGCGGCGAGGACGGATTGGCCGGATTCCAGCGCCAGCCATTGCATTTCGGTTCGCACGTCATCAGCCTGCACGACACCGGCTCCTATTATTTCCTGGTGCTGGGCTGTTTCACGGCGGCGGTGATCGTCATGTGGTGGCTGCTCAAGTCGCCGCTCGGCCACACCTGGGTCGCGATCCGTGAAAACCAGCGCCGCGCCCAGTTTCTGGGGCTGAAGACCGACCGCTACATCTGGGCATCGTTTGCGATCGCCGGCTTTTTCACCGCGCTGGCCGGCTCGCTCAACGCGCTGTTGTTCAACTTCTGCTCGCCGCAGGACCTGCACTGGATTCTGTCCGGGAATTTCGTGATCATGGTCGTGCTCGGCGGCATGCGTAATTTCTGGGGGCCGGTGCTGGGTGCCGCGCTGTTCGTCTGGGCCCAGGATTATCTGTCGAGCATCACCGACAACTGGATGACCTTCATCGGTCTGTTATTCGTGCTGATCGTGCTGTTGTTCCCGAAAGGGCTGCTCGGCATGGTGACACGGCGCGGGAGGGCGGCATGAAGCCGGATGTGCTGCAGCGGGCAGTTTATACTAATGACGAAGAGTCCCATGGAGAGCGTGCCGGCGGCGCCGGCATGCGCGCGGAAACCGATATGAGCCTGCTGCATCTCGATAACGTTTCGCGGCACTTCGGCAGCCTGAAAGCAGTGCAGGAAGTCACGTTCGAAATGGCGCCCGGTGAACTGCGCGCGGTGATCGGCCCCAACGGCGCCGGCAAGACCACTTTTTTCAATCTCATCACCGGCTTTTTCCCGTGCACGTCGGGCAAGGTCTGGTTCGACGGCGAGAACATCAGCGCGCTGCCGGTGCCGGGCCGCGTCGGACGCGGTATCGTGCGCACGTTCCAGATCACCGAAGTCTTCCCGGATCTGACGGTGTTCGAGAACATCCGGCTCAGCGTCGAAACCGAAGCGGGTGTCAATGCACGTCCGTGGCTGCCCCACGCGCGGCGCGTGGCGCTCGACCGGCGCGTCGACGAGCTGATCCACATCGTTGATCTCGAAAACAAGGCTGATCGCGTAGTGAATGAACTCGCGCACGGCGACCAGCGCGTGGTCGAAGTCGCGCTCGCGCTCAGCATGAACCCGCGGCTGCTGATGCTCGACGAACCGACCGCCGGCATGGGCGACAACGAAACCGACCACATGGTGGAACTGGTGCGGCGCCTGCACGCGGAACAGGGTCTGTCGATTCTGTTCATCGAGCACGACATGAACATCGTGTTCGGTATCGCCGAGCGCATCACCGTGCTCGATCAGGGCAAAAAACTGGCCGAAGGCACCGCCGCCGAAATTTCCGCGAACGAGCAGGTGCGTGTCGCCTACCTCGGAGAGGAGGCAGAGTGAAGCAAGTACTGAAAGCGCAGGAAATCCACACCTATTACGGCAAGAGCCACATTCTGCACGGCGTCTCGTTGGAGGTGAACGAAGGCGAAATCGTCACCGTGCTGGGCCGCAACGGTGCCGGCAAGACCACCACGATGCGCAGTCTCACCGGCCTGACACCGCCGCGCGCCGGCTCAATCGAGATCTTCGGCCAGGACACCACGCGCTGGCCGGCGCATCGTATCGCGCAGCTCGGCGTCGGCTACGTGCCGGAAGGGCGCAAAATCTTTGGCGCGCTGACCGTGCTCGAAAACCTGCTGGTGCCGAAATCGCGTCCCGGGCCGTGGACACTGGAGCGCGTGTTCAAACTGTTTCCGCGGCTCGAAGAACGCAAGTCGCAGCTTGGTCGCCAGCTTTCCGGCGGCGAACAGGAAATGCTGTCGATCGCGCGACCGCTGCTGCTCAATCCGAGCCTGATGCTGCTCGACGAACCGTCGCAGGGGCTGGCGCCGCTGATCGTCAAGGAAGTGATGCAGGTCGTCAAGCGCATGCGCGAGGAAGGATTATCGGTGCTGCTGGTTGAGCAGAACGTGCCGCTGTCATTGTCGGTCGCCGATCGTGCCTATGTGCTCGACGACGGCAAGGTGGTTTACTCGGGCACTGCGCAGGATCTGAGGCAGGATCGCGAACTGGTCGAAAAACTGGCTGGTGCCGGCGCCAAGCGCGAGACCGCGGCCACTACCTGAAATCCGCTCTCCGCGGTCACGGGTCGCTGCAAATGCGGCAGCCCGTGTGCGTTACGAACTGCTGGTAACAGCAACGGCCGCGCCAGTCGGCGCGGCCGGTCTCGCATCGGAAATCACTGCCAACCCGTATTCTGCCGCTGCATCCTCGATCCAGCGCCACAGGTAATCGGCGAAACTGCGCCGCACGATCAACTCAAACGTTGGCGCCTCATCGACCTGGCGGATCAGAACTCCGGTGCGGGCAAGATGTGTCTGCGCGCATTGCCCGGGGCCGAACACGCGCGGATGCAGGTCCAGGCTGCACCCCTTGACAAGAACATCGCGCGCGCGTCCGCCGCCGAGCGTAATTACCGTCTGGCCGCCGCTCACGTCGGTGACCGCGGCGAACAGCCCGTCCAGCGCGGCGGTGAGCGCCTGCGCAACGGCAACTTCCCGGCCGCCGGGTGTCAGAATCAGCCACTCGTCCGGCCCCAGCCAGAACACCGCAAGCTCACGGCCGGCCGTCACCGTATTGGCATCGAGCGGAAGGTCGAATCCGATCACACTTCTTGCCGCCGCGGAAAAGGCCGGCATGGCCGGATCGCCGCGCAGATCGAGGTGGCCGAGGAAGGGTTTTTCCGCTGCCACCGCACCCGGACACCGATGCGAAACATCCGCACGTGCCGACAAATCGAGCGCTGTCAGCGGACTTTCTCGATACACCGGCTCAGACATGTTGCCGTGCTCCGTCCGGGTCGAAAAACACCGGGTTCGCAACCGCAGCCCGCAGATTTCCGCCATTTTCCGTCGCAACATAGACCGTTTCGCCGATGCGGCTGCGCCCGCTCGTTATCAGCGCGAGCGCGATCGAACGGCCCAGGCGGGCGCTGTGGTAACTCGAAGTGACGTGGCCCAGCATCGGCACCGGCGGCTGTTGCACATCATCGGCGATGACCTGGCCGCCTTCGGGCAACACCTGTTGCGGATCCACGGTCAGCAGGCCGACCAGTTGCTTGCGATCTGGCCGTGCCGTATCGGAACGGGCGAGCGAACGCTTGCCGATGCAATCCTTGTTTTTTGCGATGATCCATTCCATCCCCAGATCGACCGGCGTCACCGAGCCATCGGTATCCTGGCCGACGATGATGAAGCCCTTCTCCGCGCGCAGCACATGCATCGTTTCGGTACCGTACGGCGTAATGCCGTGCGCGGCGCCCGCTGCCATCACCGCATCCCACACGTGGCGCCCGACGTTGGCGTTGACGTTGATCTCGTAAGCAAGCTCGCCGGAGAAGCTGATCCGCATCACGCGCGCCGGCGCACCGGCCACCGTGCCTTCCCTGAATGACATGAACGGAAAAGCGTCGCGCGAAAAATCGATATCGCCACATACGTGCTGCAGCACGTTGCGGCTGTCGGGTCCGGCCACGGCTATCGTCGCCCAGTGTTCGGTGACCGACGTCAGATACACATTGAGGTGCGGCCACTCGGTTTGCAGCCAGCGTTCGAGCCATGCCATGACGCGCGCCGCGCCGCCGGTGGTCGTGGTCATCAGGAAGTGATTCTCGGCGAGCCGTGTCGTCACGCCGTCGTCCATCACCATCCCGTTCTCATCGAGCATCATGCCGTAGCGGCAGCGCCCGACGCCGAGCGTGGACCATGCGTTGGTGTAAATGCGATCGAGGAACGCCGCCGCGTCCGGTCCCCGGATATCGATCTTGCCCAGCGTCGAAGCGTCCATCACGCCCACGCTGTTGCGCACCGCGAGACATTCACGATTGACTGCGTCATGCATCGTCTCGCCGGGCCTCGGGTAGTACCACGGCCGCTGCCACTGGCCGACGTTTTCGAACACGGCACCGTGTTGCAGATGCCACTGATGCATCGCGGTCTGGCGCGCCGGGTCGAACAGATCACCGACGTCGCGCCCGGCAATCGCGCCGAACGTGACCGGCGTATAGTTCGGCCGGAACGTAGTGGTACCGGTTTCTGCGATGCCGTTGCCGAGCGTCCGGGCAAGGATGGCCGCACCGTTGATGTTGCCAAGCTTACCCTGATCGGTGCCGAAGCCGAGTGCCGTGTAGCGCTTGACGTGCTCGATCGAACGATAGCCTTCGCGTACCGCCAGGACAATGTCCGCAGCGGTGACGTCATTCTGCAGATCGACGAACTGTTTCGGCGCACGGCTGACCGGCTTGAGTGATGGCACGCACCATAGCGGCCGAAGCGGTTGCCCGATCACCGCATCGGCAGCCGGAACCGCCGGCGTCTCTCCATCGCCGAATCCCGCCCGTCGCGCCGCCTCGGCGCCGGCCGCCGCCCCTTCGGCAAGGCAATCCGCAAGCCCGAAACTTCCGTTGCAGGCGCCCGCGCACTGCTGGGCCTGTACCGATATATCGGGTACGAAGCACGCGCTCACATCATCGAAACGAATCCGGCCACCGGACTGTGAATGCAGATGCACGGTCGGATTCCATCCACCCGACATGGCGATCAGATCGCATTCGATTCTGCGCGCCCGGCCGCGCAGCGTGTCACCGTTCAGCTTCATCACTCGCGCACCCCGCACCCGCCGGCGCCCGTCGACGTCGATGATTGCCGAGCCGGCAATGATCTCGATCCCGGCATGGCGCAACTTATCCGGCAAAGCACCGTGAACGGCATCGCGCGCATCAACGATCGCTGCAACGGTTACCCCGGCAGCCAGCAAATCGAGCGCAGTGTGATAAGCGCTGTCGTTGTTGGTAAAGATCGCCGCCCGCGAGCCCGGCACCACGGCATAGCGATTGACGTAGGCTGAAACGGCGGACGCGAGCATGATGCCGGGACGGTCGTTGTTGCTGAATACCAGCGGCCGCTCGATCGCGCCGGTGGCGAGAACGACTTCTTTCGCGCGCACCTGCCACATGCGTTCGCGCGCCCCGAGGCGCGCATCAAGCGGCAGATGATCGGTCAGCCGCTGGTTGACCGTGATGAAATTCTGGTCGTGATAGCCGAAGGCGGTGGCCCGCTGGAGCATCCGTACTTCATCCATGCCTGCCAGTTCCGCAACCGTGTTCGCAATCCATGCCGCAGCGGACGCGCCCCCGATGGTGTCGCGGCTGCCGAGCAGGCTGCCGCCAAATTCGCTCTGCTCGTCCGCCACGATAACCCTCGCCCCCGTTCTGCCGGCCGCCAGCGCCGCCGCCAGGCCGGCCGATCCGGCGCCGACCACCAGCACGTCGCAATGCGCGTGCATTCTGTCGTAACGGTCCGGATCGGGCTGGTCCGGAGACTCGCCGAGGCCGGACGCGTTGCGGATAAAGTGCTCGTACTTCATCCACATGCGCTGCGGCCACATGAACGTCTTGTAGTAAAAACCGGCGGGCATCAGATGCGGAAACAGGCGCGCGACCAACGCAGCATCCGGCCGGCTGTTGACACTGCTTGCGACGAGTCCGTCGTACAGTTCGACCTCGGTGGCGCGTGCATTGGGCACGGTGCGTGCACCGCGCTCGAGCTGCAGCAGCGCATTGGGTTCTTCGGCGCCACAGCCAACGATGCCGCGCGGCCGCCGGTATTTCCAGCTGCGCCCCATCAGCATCACGCCGTTCGCCAGCAGCGCTGACGCTACCGTGTCTCCATGGCAACCCTGATAACGCTTGCCATTGAATGTAAAATTCAGCGGTTTCGTGCGGTCGATGCGTCCACCCTGTTGCAGCCGGTTGGTCTGGTTCATTGCTTTCTTTCAGGCGGAGCTTCGCCCGGTCTGTAGACTGCGCCGATGCGATAACTGACGGTATCGCGCTCAACATTGAACCAGCGGCGGCAACCCGCGCTATGCA
>DASSON010000129.1:0-3139 GCA_035700525.1 Burkholderiales bacterium | reverse complement strand
CGGCGCGGCTGCGCATATCGCTGTCCGCGGCGCACGAAGTGGCCGACGTCGAGCGTCTGGCGGCCGCACTGATGCGTATCCGGTGACGCTTGCCGTCGAATCGCGCGGCCGCGGCCGTGATCTGGTACTGCTGCACGGCTGGGGCGCCGGCGGTGCGGTGTGGGGCGAATTCGCCGATCGTCTTGCGACGCGCGTGCGGCTGCACGTCGTCGATCTGCCGGGATACGGCGACAGCGACGGCATTGCAGGCGAGCCGTACACGCTGCGCACGTTGTGTATGCAGTTGATCGCGCAGCTGCCGTCGCGCACTGCGGTGTGCGGCTGGTCGCTCGGCGGGCAGCTTGCGTTGCAGTGGGCGATGGCCGCGCCGCAGCAGGTGGAACGGCTGGCGCTGATCGCGACGACGCCGTGCTTCGTCGAGCGCGCAGACTGGCCGCATGGCATGCGGCGGCCGGTGTTTGATGCGTTCGAGCAGGACTTTGAACGTGATCGCATGAAAACACTGTTGCGTTTCGCGGACCTGCAGGCGCACGGCGATACCCGTTCCAAAGCAGTGCGGTCGCTGTTGCGCTACGCCGCACGGGAGCAACCGCCTGCTCCCGCAGCGCTGGCAGCAGGGTTGTGCATTCTGCGCGATAGGGACCTGCGCGCTGCGCTCGATGCGGTGAGCCAGCCCGCGCTGGTCGTGCACGGCCGGTGTGATGCAGTGGTTACGGTGGAAGCCGCGCATTGGCTCGGCGCCGGGCTGCCCGGGAGCCGGACGTGCGTGATTGACCATTGCGCACATGCACTTTTTCTCTCGCAACCGGAGACGGTCGCGAGTCTGATTGCGGATTTTGTGAATGAATGACGATCTTCTGGTGGACAAACGCCGCATGCGGCGCGCATTCGACCGCGCGGCGGACGATTATGACGCGGCGGCGGTGCTGCAGCACGAAGTCTGCCGGCGCATGCTGGGCCGGCTTGACTACATCAAGCATGAGCCTGCGCTGATCGTGGATGCCGGCTGCGGCACCGGCAACGCGCTGTCCGGTCTGCGCGGGCGCTACCGCAAGGCGGAGATCGTCGCGCTCGATATTGCGCCGGCGATGCTGCACCGTGCGCGCGTACGGTTGCCACGCCGGTTGCTGCCATTCGGCGCGGCCGCGGCGCATGCCGTGTGCGGCGATATCGAGCAGCTGCCGCTGAAAAACGCGGCGGCCGGCATGGTGTGGTCCAGCCTCGCACTGCAGTGGGTCAACGATGCGCAAACGGCATTCGCCGAGATCGCGCGCGTGCTGGCGCCGGGTGGCCTGCTGATGTTCAGCACATTGGGACCGGACACGCTGAAGGAATTGCGCACCGCGTACGCTGCGGCGGATGCGCACCGGCATGTGAACCGCTTCATCGACATGCACGATCTCGGCGACATGCTGCTGGCGGCGGGTTTCGCCGATCCGGTGATGGACATGGAATACGTGACGCTGACCTATGCCGACGTGCGTGCGCTGATGCATGATCTGAAGGCGATTGGCGCGCGCAACGCGCTCCACGGGCGTCCGCCGGGCTTGTCGGGCAAGGCCGCGCTGGCCGCCGTGGCGCGCGGCTACGAGCCGTTGCGCCGTGACGGCCGGCTGCCGGCGACATTCGAAGTGGTGTACGGCCACGCCTGGATGTCGCAGCGGCGTCATCGTGCGGATGATCTGCAGCCGATTCACCTGCATTTTGACAGGCGCGCGACATGAAAACCGGCGGCTATTTCGTGACCGGCACCGATACCGGCGTCGGCAAGACACTGGTGTCATGCGCATTGCTGCATGCGTTTGCATCCCGTGGACGGCGCGCGATCGGCATGAAGCCGGTGGCATCAGGCTGCGAACGCGTTGCGGACGAGTGGCGTAACGAAGACGTCGAAAACCTGATCGCGGCGTCCGGCGTCAGTGCACCGCGTGAGCTGATCAATCCGTATCATTTCGTGCCGCCGATCGCGCCGCACATCGCCGCCGCGCAGGTCGGCGAATCGATCGAACTGGCGCGCATCGAAACCGCGTTTGCCGCACTGGCGCGCGTCGCCGGGACGGTGATCGTCGAAGGCGTCGGCGGGTTTTACGTGCCGCTCAACGCGCGCGAGGACACCGCGGACTTGGCGTGCCGCCTGGCGCTGCCGGTGATTCTCGTGGTCGGGCTGCGGCTCGGCTGTCTCAATCATGCCTTGCTGACCGCCGCCGCGATCCGCGCGCGCGGACTGACGATTGCCGGCTGGATCGCGAACGGCATTGATCCCGATATGGACGATCCGGCACAAAATATTGCCGCGCTCGACGCGCGCATCGCGGCGCCGCGGCTGGCACACATTCCACGGCTCGCAACAGCGGACTGGCGCCGTGCCGCTGAAATGCTTGATGCAACAGTTGTCGAAAACGCCTGACACGAACGCAATAGCGCGCATCGGAACAGGGTTTTAGTTGCCTTGCTTCAAGGCGTATGATAGATTTCAGCAGCCCGAAACGAAGCTCGATTCACCGATTTATCGGGATTGATTCGCATGATGAACGAGGCAGTGGCGGGGGCGTTGGCCGGCTATTCTGTTACTGCCAGGCGCAATAACTCCCTTTCATCATCTGGCCGAAATCTTGTTTTCGGCTTCGTTCTGTTTGTGACGCTCAGCATTGGGTTGACGTTTCTGGTAGTGGGTGGCGCGTGGCCGATACTGCCTTTTGGCGGCCTCGAAATCGTCGGGCTGTTTCTGGCGTTTCGCTACATTGGCCTGCATGCCGGAGATTACGAGCGTCTCGCGATTGCCGGTGACCGGCTGCAGTTCGAGTTTGTTGAAGTGGATCACGTACGGCGTATCGAGTTGGATCGTTACTGGGCGCAGGTGGTGTGTGCTGCCGACGGTAGCCGCCTTGCGCTGCGCTCGCGTGGCAGGGAGGTCGAGTTCGGGCGGTTTCTGACCGCTGAAGAACGGATCGACGTCGCGAGTGTGCTGCGCCGTGAACTGCGTGGCGCGTACTAGTAACGCGCGGAACATTGGACACGGTGGCCGGCTGGTGAACCGGACACGGAGATTTGTGCTTTGTTTATTGGGGGAAGCATGACCAGCAAGTGGTTTAAAGGCCTGGCCCTGGCGGCAGCCTGGATGATGCCGGGGCTCGCCTTG
>DASSON010000128.1:0-8691 GCA_035700525.1 Burkholderiales bacterium | reverse complement strand
GGCTTGTGCGGCGCGTGGGGCGGCATCGCCGCCGGAATCTTCGGTCAGAAATTTCTCGGCGGAGTCGGCGGCGTGTCGTTTCTGTCGCAGTTGTGCGGCACGCTGCTGGGGATCGTGGTGGCGCTGATTGGAGGCGCGCTGGTCTACGGCGCGTTGAAATACAGTGTCGGCATCCGCCTCGATCCCGAGCAGGAATTCAACGGCTCGGATCTGAGCATCCACCGCATCAGTTCGACGCCGGAGAAGGAGATGAGCGGCTCCTTGTAGGGCGTGAGGAGTGAGGTGTGAGGAGTTAAAGCATCCGGCGCGTGTCACGCGCCGCATTATTCTCTCACTTCAGAAACGGTTGGTACCACGCGTAGGTTTTGCCGCGTGAAACGCCGAAATTCGGACTCCTCACACCTCACGCCTCACTCCTCACGGTTCCGAACCGCGCCGTCGCTGTCATCGCATAACAGCCGTTCGCATCGGCGGTCCACAGGTCGGCGTGAGTGCCATCGGCCGACGGTGTGCCGTTCACCGTGAACGTCTGCGGATGGAACAGTGGGGCGCGCGCGCGGTAGTCGAAGTGTGTCAGCGTTCGTTGCGGCGCGTGGCGGCGGCACAGGTCGAGCAGCAGGATCGTCTGCAGCGGTCCGTGTATCACGAGCCCCGGATAATGCTCGATGCGTGTGGCGTAATCCGGGTCGTAGTGAATACGATGGCCGTTGAACGTAAGTGCTGAAAAGCGGAACAGCAGCACCGGATCGGACACGACTTCACGTTGCCACTGCGCCTGTACCGGTGCCGGTTCGCGCCGCGGCGGTGCGCTGTCGGCCGTTGCCGCCTCGCGATAGACGATGTCGTGGTCCTCGATCACCGCGACACCGTTTGCGCCGGATACCGTATGGCGTACGGTGACGAATACCATGTCGCCGCTGCGGCCGCGCTTCGGCTCGATCGAAATGATCTCGGAATCGCGGCGTATCGTCTCGCCGCTCTGCAGAGGCTGACGGAATTCGAAGCGTCCGCCGGCCCACATGCGGCGCGGCAGCGTTACCGGCGGCAGGAAGCCGCCGCGCCGCGGATGGCCGTCTTCGCCGAGCTGCGATTGCAGCGCGGTGTCCAGAAAATAGAGCCAGTGCCAGCCGGGCGGCAGCGGGGCGCCCGCCGCCGGCCGCACGTCGTTGATATCCAGTGTTGCGGCCAGTGCGGCCGCCGGCCACGCTGCGGCCACGTCACCGCGGCTTTCGCGGCGGCTGAGCCAGTCGCGAAAGCCGGCGCCGTGTCCCGCTGCGGAAGCGTGCTCCGCACCGCTCAATATCAGCTCCCTTTCAGGTCATGCACATCCGGGAAGTATACGTCCTTCCAGGATTTCGGATCATGCTTGATCACGCCGATCTTCTGCATGAAATCCGCGGCCTTCTTCACCGCCTGCGGCGTCATCGTGATGTGGATCTGCGGATCGTTCAGCATCTTCAGGATGAATTCCGGTTTCATCTTGCTGTGCAGATCCTCGACGTAGATTTCGGCAGATTTTTTCTTGTTGTGATTGATGAATTCCGTCGCTTCCTTCTGCGCGTCGTAAAACGCCTTGTAGACCTTCGGGTTGTCCTTGCGCATTGCGCTCGTCGTCCACGTCGTCAGAAAGGTCGCCGTGCCAGTGATGTCGTACGAATTGAGGATGGTATGGATGCCCGGATGCTCAAGCTCCATGTACTGGTATGGCGGCGACGTGAACTGCGCGGTGACGGTGTGCTTCGACAGCAGCGCGTCCATGCCGGCCGGGTGCGGCAGGTTGACCATGATGGGGTCGAAGTGGCGGTAGTTGTCCTGGCCGTAGATTTTCGCCGCGGCCATCCACAGTACGACGGTTTCGATCGACGAGCCGGCGCCGGCGATGGCAATGCGATCCTTGTCGGTGAGGTCCTTGATCGACTTGACCTTCGGATCGTTGGTGTTGATGAACATCGGCATCGAGCACAGCGCCGCGATTCCTTTCACGTCCTTGTGGCCGTGCGTCTTGTCCCACATGATGAGCAGCGGTCCGACGCCGCCGGCCGCGAAATGCAAGCTGCCGGACAGCAGCGCGTCGTTCATCGCCGCACCATTGGCGAGCCGCGACCAGACCACTTTGGTGTCCTTCAGTCCTTCCTGTTTCAGATGCTTTTCGATCAGCTTGTTGTGTTTCATCACCGTGAGCGGCAGGTAGCCGATGCCGTACTGCAGCGCGACCTTCACTTCGCTCAGCGCCGCGACGGCATTGGTGATGGCGCCCACAGTCAGCACGAGGCTTGCGGCAATTCCAATCAGCGTTTTGCACTTCATCATGTATCCTCCGTTGATGGCTGCTTCAAAATGACGGCGTTTTGTGCCGCCGCTGTTTTTTTGTTGTTATCCGGTTACGGGCGCACGCCGGTTTTCGGCCTGGGCCCCAGTGTCGTCCTGAGCCGCGCCTGCGCCGCGTCGAGAAAGCGGCACAAATAGGGGCGCGTGTCGCGCGGGTCGATCACGTCCTCGACCGCGAACGCCTCTGCCGTCAGGAACGGCGATGCGAGCGTGCGCAATTCCGCTTCAATCTCTGCCTGGCGTTGCGCCGGGTCCGGCGCCGCGGCGATCTCGCGGCGAAATGCCGCGGCAACGCCACCTTCGACTGGCAGCGATCCCCACTCGGCGGACGGCCACGCGATCTTGAAGTCGGTGCCGATCTTGTCGGTGGTGCCCATACCCGCCATGCCGTAGCACTTGCGGATCACCACGGTCAGGATCGGCACGCTGACCTGCAGCGCCGCGTACACCGTGCGCATGCCTTCGCGCAGCGTGGCCGCCGCTTCGGCCTGGCTGCCAACCATGAAGCCCGGCACGTCGACCAGAAAAATCAGCGGAATGTGAAAAGTGTCGCACAGCTCGATGAAATGCGTCTGCTTGCGCGCCGACTTCGCGTCCATCGCGCCGCCCAGCATCATCGGGTTGTTCGCGATGATGCCGACCGTGCGGCCATTCATGCGGGCGAGACTGGTGATGACCGAGCGGCCGAACGTCGGCTGGATTTCGAACACCGAATTACGATCGACGATCATACCGAGCAGCTTGCGCATGTTGTAGGGCTGACGCCGTTCACGTGGCACGATCTTCAACAGCGCGTCGTCGCGGCGGTCCGGCGGATCGTCACACGGAATTTCAGGCGGCAGTTCCCATACGTTCTGCGGCAGATAGCCGAGAAAACGGCGGATCGCATCGAAGCACTCGGCTTCGGATTCGACGCCGTTGTCGACGGTGCCGGCGATGTCGACCGCCATGCGCGAGCCGCCGAGCTCTTCCTTCGACAGCTTTTCGCCGAGCGAGCGTTCGACCACCGGCGGACCGGCGGCGAAAATCTGGCTGGTGCCGCGTACCATCACCGACCAGTGCGACAGGATCGCGCGGCCCGCGGGGCCGCCGGCTGCGGTGCCGAGCACGGCACTGACCACCGGCACGATGCCGAGCAGCTCGACCGAACGCTCGAAGCCGTGCACACCCGGAAACACGGTGTAGCCACGCCTGCGTGCGGAGGTGACGGTGCCGCCGGCACCGTCGATCAGGTTGATCAGCGGGATGCGGTAGTTGGCGGCGAGATCCTCGATGAAGCCGCCCTGTCCGCCCTTGCGCCGGCTGCTGCCCCAGCTGGTGCCGCCGCGCACGGTGAAGTCCTCGCCGCCGATCGCGACCGGGCGGCTGTTGATCGTGCCGACGCCCATCACGTACGGGGCCGGTGTCACGTGCGTGACCTTGCCGTCGGCGTAGGTCGCGGTACCGGTGAGCTTGCCGACTTCCTGCAGCGAGCCGGTGTCGAGCAGCGCGTCGATGCGCTCGCGTATCGTCAGCCGGCCCTGATCGTGGTGGCGTTGCACCGATTCTTCGCCGCCGAGCTGCTCGGCCCAGCGGTGGCGCTGTGCGATTTCGTCGGCTTCGGGTTTCCAGGACATGTGTTCCGTTTCCGTCAGCAGGTGGTGGGCCACGCGGCCATCAGATGCTTGCCGACGCCGTTCGAGCGCCGCAGCCGGTGCACGTCGAGCATGCGAATCAGGTAGTCGCGCGTGTGATGCGGCGCGATCACGTCCTGCACCGCGTAGATCGACGCAATGTCGTAAACCGAGCTGTCGCGCTGCATTTTGGCGTGTGCGTCATCGAAGCCGGGATCGCCGGGCTTGAGGCCGAACACCACCGTCACCGCGTAGTTCGGATCCATGAAGCTCACTTCGGCGGTGGGCCAGGCGACGAATTCGTCGGAATTACGGCCGCCGCCCATGTTGATGTACGCCTGACCGTAGCTCTTGCGCACCAGCACTGTCAGCTTCGGCACCGTCACCAACGACAGCGCGTTCATGAAGTTCATGATCATCGCCGGCGCGCGCTTGCGCTCGGCCTCGACGCCGATCGCGAAGCCGGGCGTGTCGACGAACATCACGATCGGGATGTTGTACGAGTCGCACAGCACGATGAAGCTGGTGATCTTCTGGCAGGCATCGGCGTCCAGCGCGCCACCCTTGAACAGCGGATTGTTCGCAATCAGCCCGACCGACTGGCCGCCGAGCCGCGCCAGCGCGGTGACGCCGGCCTTGCCGAAACGCGCCTTCAGCTCGAAATAACTGTCCCTGTCGACCACTGCGCGCAGAACCTTGCGCATGTCATAAACCTGGGTACGTGATTCCGGCAGCAGGGCGGCAATGCCTTCCATCTGCGCACCGGAACCGGCGGGCACCGTGGCCACCGGCGGCGGCTCGTTGCTGTGCGACGGCAGGTAGCCGAGGAAGGTCTTGATCGCGTCTATCGCTTCCTCGTCGCTATCGGCCACCCGGTCCGCGAGTCCGGTGATTTCGGCATGCACCCGCCAGCCGCCGAGTTCTTCCGGATCCACCGGATCGTTCATCGCCAGCGACGCCAGCAGCGAGCTCGACACCGCGAGAATCGCACCCTTGCGCATCACGTTGAAATCGGCGAGACAGCAATACCAGGTTGACGAGCCGTAGCACAGTCCGAGCGCCGCCGCCGCCCACGGCGACTCGCGACTGCGCAGATACTGGTGCGGATCCAGCCCCAGCATGCTGCCCATGCCGCGCGCGCCCATGTTGTCCGGCAGCCGCGCGCCGGACGATTCGCCGAGGAAGATCAGCGGAATGCCGCGCTCCGTCGCGGTGCGCTTGACGTGGCCGATCTTCTTCATGTTGGTGGTGCTGCTCGACGCACCCTTGACCGTGAAATCATTCGCCACTGCCGCCGCCTCGCGGCCGCGGATCCTGCCGAAGCCGGTGATCTTGCCGTCCGCCGGTGTGCTCGCGCGATCGTCCGCAAACGCCGACGTGCCGAACAGTCCGGACTCCAGGAAAGTGCCGCCATCGAACAGCCGATCAAGCCGTTCACGCGCATTGAGAATGCCGGCTGCGCGGCGTTTCGCAAGCTTGTCCGGGCCGCCCATCGCCAGCGCCCGCACACGCTGCGCATCGTACTCTTCCATCAGTTGCTCAAATGCCATCGTCAGTCTTCCACTATCGCGACGGTCTGGCCTTCGGCGACCGGGTCCTTCTCCTTGACGAGGATCTCCTTGACGGTACCCGCGTCTTCCGTAATCACCGGAATTTCCATTTTCATCGACTCGATGACGATCAGCGTGTCGCCTTCCTCGACGGTATCGCCCGGCTGTTTCTTCACCTGCCATACGGTGCCGGTGATTTCGGATTTGATTTCGATTGCTGCCATTGCGTTGTTTTCCTTTTTACTTAAAAACATTCATTGCCAGGGCGCCAAAGCGCCAACTTAAAAGACTGCAACGGCAAAGACGCCAAGGCGCAAAGAAAAGCCGCAAGGAATTTCCGATTTGGTTTTCCTTTGCGTCTTTGCGGTTAATCCGTCTTTCACGACGCCTCCGATGCTTCGACGTCGCGCGCCGGAGCGGTATGCGGATCGCATGAAACGATATTCCGTTTTTTCAGCGCGTCGATTTCCAGTTCATTCATCCCGGCCAGCTCGCGCAGCACGCGCGCGGTATCCTGGCCGACACGGCCGCCGCTGCGGCGGATTTCGCCCGGCGTTTGCAGCAGCCGCGGCACGACATTGGCCAGCGTAATGTCGCCCAGCTCGTTGTCCGGAACATTCGCCAGCATGCCGCGTGCGGCGTAATGGGGGTCGTTGAAAATGTCGGCGATGGTGTAGATGTGAGAGGCCGGCACCTTGGCCGCGCGCAGGACTTTCTCGACCTCGGCGCAATCGCGTTGCGCGGTCCATGCGCCGATGGCTTCATCCGCCGCGTCCTCGTTTTCGATGCGCGCGATCGCGGTCGCGAAGCGCTCGTCGGTGATCATCTCCGGCTTGCCGATCGCCTGCGCCAGGCGGCGGAACACCGCGTCGCTGGCGGCGGTGATATGGACGTATTGTCCGTCGGCGGTCGGATACAGATTGTTCGGCGTGTTGCCCGGCAGGCGCGAGCCGGCACGCATCGCGACGACGCCGAGCTTCTGGTACGCCGGCACGTGCGGTTCCATGAAACTGAACGCGCTTTCGTAGAGCGCCGCGTCGACGATCTGGCCCTTGCCGGTGCTGTGACGCGCTTCGAGCGCGAGCAGCGCGCCGAACGCCGCATAAAGTCCGGTGATGTAATCGGTCATCGATGTCGCGACGCGCCCGGGCGGGCGGTCGGCATCGCCGGTGAGGTGGCGCAGGCCGCTGACGGCTTCGCAGATGACGCCGTAGCCGGGCCACGAGCTGTACGGACCGCTCTGGCCGTAACCGCTGATGCGCACCATGATCAGCCCGGGATTGGTGGCGCTCAGCGCATCGTAGCCGAGGCCCCACGATTCGAGCGTGCCGGGGCGGAAGTTTTCGATCAGAAAATCGCACTTGTCGGCGAGCCGGCGCACGATGTCACGGCCTTCGTCGGTGCGCAGGTCGATGCTGATCAATGATTTGTTGCGGAACAGGCTCGCCGCGTACAGTGATTTGCCTTCGCAGCGCCGTCCCATCGAGCGCACCGGGTCGCCTTCGACCGGCTCGACCTTGATCACTTCGGCGCCGAAATCCGCGAACAGCCGGCCGCAGAACGGACCGGCGACCGTCGAGCCGAGTTCGAGAACGCGATAGCCGTCAAGCGGTCCCGCCGGTAATTCCCTGCTCATGTGCGGACGATCCTCCGGTTCAGGCAATTGCAATTTCTCGCTGCATGAAAGGCGTGCGATGCTTCATAGCACGTATTTCTGAAACTGGCGCAGATATTCCTTGGCACTGCGCATGTTGGCGCGCCGCAGCTGTTCCGCCGCTTCGGCGTCGCCTTTGCGCATCGCTTCGAGCACCGCGCGGTGCTCACGCAGGCCGATCTCGGCGCGGCCCGGCAGAATGATGATGCGACGAATCAGCGCCTGCGTCTTCTCGTAGATACTGTCCAGCATCTGCGTCAGTACCGGATTGTCGGCGGCGCCGGCCAGGCGCTGGCGGAAGCTCGCGTAACCGGCAAGGAATGCGTCGAAATCGTTTTTTTCGACACTTTTCTTCATCGGGCCGCTGAACAGGTCGAGCAGGTCCTGCCACGATTCCGGTGCGACGTTCTGTGTCGCGAGGCGCGCGCACAGTCCTTCCAGCACTTCGCGCACGTCATAGATATGGAATACCTGGGACAGGTCGAGCCGCGCCACCACCGCGCCGCGGTTCGGGATGCGTTCGATCAGTTCGCGTTGCTCGAGTACCGAGAAGGCCTCGCGAATGCGGGTTCTCGGCACGCCGAATTCCTGTGCCAGCTCGTTTTCGCGCAGCTTGCTGCCGGGGGCGATTTCCTGACGTACGATGCGCTCGCGCAACACCTGCAGCACGTTCGGCGCCGCCGTGCGACGCCGGTTGCGGCCGCCGCCCGTCCCGCGTGCGCGGGACGGGCGGGGTGCCATCGAAACGACTTTCTGTGCCACGAGTCCCCGGCCTCCTCCAAAGCGCATGGTGGCATCACACTATCAAGTGACGGATATATTGTCAACAATTTGGTTGACTATTTTGTTGACATTGATCGTGCGGCAAAGCTGCCGCTCTGCACTGGGGCGTTATACCGTGCAGCGCTTGTTTTCGGAGGGCCTCGCCGGACTGCCCGCACGTTGCGGGAGGCCGGCTGCGAGGATTACTTCGCGGCGAGCAGGTCGAGCTTGTGAATCACGGGTGGCTCGGCAAACAATTCGTTAGCCTTTGCCTTCAGCGCCGCTGCGACCTTGCCGTTGAGATGCGCGTCGCGTCCCGCTTCATCGTCAAAGGTGTCGAAGATGGAATAGCCGGAATCGCCTTCCTTGATCGCGTACCAGGTTCTGGTGGCGGATTCCGCCTGCACCAGCGGCAGTGCGTCGGCAAGAAAATTCTCGACGTCGACCGCCTTGCCGGGCCTGGCCTTCAGATGCGCATACAGGGCGTACTTGACCATGGTTCGTCTCCTTGTTGGAAGCCGTACCCGGTCGGACGCCGTCGTTGATTCGGAGTTCCGCCCGCCCGCCGTACGGATTGCGGCACGGCCAACGAAACGCCGCCGGACGGTTTGTTGGAACAGGATGGTCAGATGACTTGGTCGCGGCGCAGCACGGCGATCTGCCCGTCGGTCAGTCCCAGCAGCGAGCGCAGCACGTCATCGGTATGCTGGCCGAGCGTCGGTGGCGCGCTGCGGTATTCGACCGGTGTCTGCGACAGCCGGATTGGATTCGCGACCGTCGGCGC
>DASSON010000127.1:0-8602 GCA_035700525.1 Burkholderiales bacterium | reverse complement strand
GCCGAGGGGCCCCGCAGGGGATCGGCCAGTGTAGAGGTGCCGGCGACCGTGCTCCGAGGCGCCCGCATCCCGCTCCAAGGTCGCACCCGCTATGCGGGCCCTGCTCCACTTTTCGCGATCGCCCCGCGACGGCGGGCGGGGCGGTGGGCGGCGGCTGAAAAATCGACTACCTTCCCGCCACGGAATACCCTCTGCTATTGATCAACCGCAGGCAACTCCGGACGCACGCCGACGCCAACCAGCCGTGCCGGGAAATACTGCAGCTGCGGAATTTTCTGCAGCAGCCGCAGCGCCATCGGCGCACGCACGCCGCCCGATCCGTCCAGCACCTTTTCGACGAACCGGCGCTGCGCGATGCGTTGAACGGTCTGGATCACGGTCGTCGGCCAGCGCCGACGGCGCGCCACCGCCGCCAGATGCGCGGTGTCAAGCGAGCCCGCCTTCAACGGGCCGGTGATGATGTTTGCAGTCGCGATCGCGTCTTGAACCGCGAGGTTGATGCCGACGCCGCCGATCGGGGACATCGCGTGCGCCGCGTCGCCGATCAGCAGCACGCCGGGCGCGTGCCACTGCTGCAGGCGGTTCAGGCTCACCGACAGCACATGCACGTCATCCCATGAGCGGATTGCGTCGGTGCGGCCCGCGAGCATCGGCGCACGCGACGTCACCGTTTGCCGGAATGCATCGAGCCCCGCAGCGGCGACCGCGTCGTATCCGCCCTTGCGGATCACCAGCGCAACCTGCCAGTAATCGCCGCGGTCGATCAGCAACAATATCCCGCCCTGGTTCACGTGCATGTCGAGTCCGTCGACGTCGGAATCGTGCCGCGGCAGCCGGAACCACAGCACGTCCATCGGCGCGCCCAGTTCCTGCGGCACCCATCCGAGCACTTGGCGCAGCGTTGAATGGCGGCCGTCGGCCGCCACCGTGAGTTTCGCGCGCACCTCGACAGCACCATTGCCGTCCCGGCTTTTGCCAACCACACCCGTAACCTGCGCCCCGTCGCGCATCAGATCGACCGCCTCGGTCGAACGCAGCAGCGAAAATCGCGGATACTTTGCCGCTTCCGCGGCCAGCATGTCGAGAAAATCCCACTGCGGCAAAAATACGATGTACGGATGCACGTTCGCCAGCCGGCTGAAATCCGCAACGCGAAACCGGCCGTCGCTGAAATTGACGTCGAGGTGCGAAACCTTGCGGTGATTCAGCGCCAGCAGTTTGCCGCCGAGCCCGATACGGTCGAGCGCATTGAGGGTGGACGGGTGTACTGTGTCGCCGCGAAAGTCGCGCAGGAAGTCGGCATGCTTTTCCAGCACGATCACGCCGATCCCGGCGCGCGCCAGCAGCAGTCCCAGCATCATCCCGGCCGGACCGCCGCCGACGATGCAGACGTCGGTCTCGTGCCGCGTCGGTGCGACAGCCTGCTCCATGCCTGCTCTCCTCTTGAATCGGCTGCCGCGCAGCTCTAGCCGAAAAGCGCCTGCGCGCGCCGCTGCACCTCTTCGGCCGACAGATCTTCCTTGCGCGTCGCGACATGCCAAGTGTAGCCGAACGGGTCGTCCACACTGCCGGAGCGGTCGCCGTAGAACTTGTCCTCGATCGGCCTTTGCACTTTCGCGCCGGCCGCAACCGCGCGTTTGAACATTGCGTCGACGTCCTCAACGTAGAGCAGAATGCTTGCCGGCGAGCCGCCGATCGACTGCGGGCTGCGCGCACCCATGTCCGGGAACTCGTCGGCGAGCATGATCGCCGAATCGCCGATGCGGATTTCGGCATGCCCCACCTTGCCCGGCGGCGACGCGATGCGCATCGTTTCCGTTGCGCCGAAGGCCTTTTTGTAGAATTCGATGGCGCCGGCGGCGTCGTTCACGATCAGATACGGAGTGGCGGTGTGATAACCATCGGGAACGGGTCTGGCGGTCACGATCTTCTCCTTTGGATCAGGGTTGGAGCGCATGAACGGGTGTCGCGCAACACATGAAGTGCCGCGGAAAAGGACAATCCTGCCTGTACTTTCGTGCCGTGGAAAGTCTATGCGACCAGCGTTACCGCATCGCCGACACGTATTTCTCCGCCGCCGCCAATCACGGCCATCGCAACCGCAAAGGTCGGCTGCTCCTGAGCAAAAGCGCCTTTGAGCGTTTTGAGAATCGGCCGGTCGCGCTCGCCGGTATCGGGATTCGCGTGCGTGGCGAGACACCTGACTTTCGGCTTGACCACGTCGAATTGCAGGTTGCCGATGCGAACCTTGCGGCCGATCCACGCCAATTCTTCCCAGGCATCCAGCCCTTCAATGGCGATGTTCGAGCGGAAACGCCGCTCGTCCAGCGCGGAATCGCCGACAGCAGCGGCAACCGCCGCCACGCTTGCGCGGCCATGCAGTGTCACCCGGCCGGCACGATCGTCCTGGTAGCGCGGCGTCGTACCGTCACCGATCATCCGCAACGGCAGCCGGCCGGGATTGCCGGACAGCGGATTCTCGTTCAACGCCAGCGCGTATTTTTCCATCGCAGCAACGATTCGCTGGCGGCCGCCATCATCCAGCGTCTCGTCAATCAATACGTCACCATTCACGTCGATACGCAGTCGCAATGCCCGATGATCGAATTGAACGCGCAGCTGCGCCAGGCCCGGCGTATTCGCCAGCACCACGCATTCGTACTTGTTGCTCCATTCGTCGTCCGGCGCCGCCGAATCGGCGAAACGAAATCCGAGCACGCGATCGCCGGCCACGCGCCCGTCGTCAAGGATGGTGAGGGATGCGCATTCCTCGGGGGTAAAGCCTTTTACCGGGTAACGATACAGAGCGGCGACACGCGGCATATGTATTGCCAGTCAATAGTCATGAAGATCAGCGATCATACGGAAATATGGCCGCCGCGGGAATACGATGGCCAGGTTTCGGCTGCGAGCCGCTGCTCACTCAAACCGCCAAAATTCCATCACGCAGCCGGCGGCTATAAAATCAGACCCGATGCCGTTTCAGCCGTACGACAAGGAGCGAAGTAAAGCGGGCCGATCAGATTTTCAATCCAGGGAGAAAAAATGAAAGTTCAAATTGCACGGCTTTCGCCACACCAGAATGCCAAGGTATTCGCGGTGTTGACCGCACTCTCGTCGCTGATTTTTGCGATACCGATGTTTATCGGCTTTCTCATGCTGCCGGCCGTTAATCCCGCCGGGCAGCCGGTCAACACGCCGCCGCCCGCAATCGCATTTCTTTTCCCGCTTTTGTATCTGGTGATCGGCTATATCATGATTGTAATCGGGTGCTGGTTTTATAATTTCATGTTCAAATATCTCGGCGGTATCGAATACGAGACGCGGGAGCAATAGCACGCCCGGGAGTGCAGGGCCGAATCCGACAATATAATGCGCTCACGCCATTTCGGAGCCGTCGGCCTGTGATTCCAGTTCGGCTTTTCCGTGCTGCCCGTTGCCCGCCATCCTGAAACAGTTTCCGCCGCCGCGCTTGGCCGCATACATCGCGGCATCGGCGCACTGCAGCAGTTGCCGCTGGCTCACGCCGTGGTCGGGATAGACGGCGATGCCGATGCTGGGTGAAACGTTCACGAGGTGATCGTCCAGCCTGAACGGCTGCTCGAACGTCGCGCGCACCTTGGCCGCAACGATTTCGGCCTGGTCCGCACGCTCGATGCCGTCGACGAGGATGGTGAACTCGTCACCGCCGATGCGTCCCACCGTGTCCGATGCACGCACGCAATGGACCATCCGTTGCGTCACCTTGCACAGCAATTGATCCCCCACCGCGTGGCCGAAGCGGTCGTTGACCTGCTTGAACCCGTCCAGATCCACGTAAAGAATCGCGAACGCGGAATGCTCGTGGCGTGCCCGTGCCAGCGCGACCTCCACACGGTCATCGAATGTCTTGCGGTTGGGCAGCTCGGTCAGCGTATCGTGGCGCGCCAGATATTGCAGCTGGGTTTCATTCTGCTTGCGCTCGATCGCGGACGCGATCTGGGTGGACACGAACAGCAGCAGATCCTTGTCCTGCTCGGTGTAACGCACGTCATCCGTATAGCTCTGCACGACCAGTGCGCCGATCACGCTTTTCTGTGAAGTCAGCGGCACGCCCAACCAGTTGGAACACTCGTGGCCATGTATCGGCAGGCCGCGCACGGGCGGGTCGCCGACATTGTCCCGGGTCAGCAGAATGGGCTTGCGGCCGCGGATGACCTCGGCGCTCAGCGTGCCCGATTCAAAGGCGTGCGGCAGCGGCGGCCGGTCGTACTGATCGACGAAGTAGGGAAAGCTCAGCACATTCGACGACGCGTCGTACAGCGCGACAAAAAAATTGTCGGCGCGCAGCAGCTGCGCGACGATGCGGTGGATGCGTTCATACAGCGCCACGAGATTTTCCGCCGCATGTGCCGCTTCGGTAATTTCGTACAGCGCATTCTGTTTGATCTGGGCGTGCTTGAGCTCGGTGATGTCGCGTGCCACCGCCAGCCGCAGCTGGTCGTCGTCGGACCAGCGCGCGGACCACATCAGGTGAACGACGCGGCCGTCCTTGCGCAGGTAGCGATTTTCGAAATGCTGCTGCAGAAATCCGTCCATGATGCGGTCGACGGCCTGCATCGTGCGCGTGCGGTCTTCCGGATGCACCAGATCGATCATGTTGCGGCCGATCATCTCCTCCGGCTTGTAGCCGAAAGTACGCTCGCATGCCGCATTGACGAAAACGAACCGTCCGTCGGCATCGACGATGCAGACTGCATCGACCAGCAGGTCCATTATCTTGATCAAGCGGTCACGGATTTTGCTTTCCATGTCAAATCGCTTGCAGCAATGGATACCGGGGGAGAAACGTTATCCATTATTGGTTGAAGTAGAGACCGTCACCACGCACCTGTCGGCCGCGACGATGGCAAGGCCGAATCACGGCCTGCATGGCACGCGTCTCCCGTTTGTTCGCCCCCTTGGGGCAAAAGTATACATCGGACGCGTCGCTCGACGGCAAGCGGGATGCAGCCGCCGGGCGGCACCGTGCCGCGCCGGCCGGATGCGCCCATTCGGCGGCGTTTCCCGGGCATGCAGTCCGGTCGCGACACGCCGGCGGCACATTTCATGGAGCCGGGCCCGCCTCAAGGCCGCTCCGGACATCTCAACTCCTTGACAGACAGACCGGTCTGTTTTAATTATATTGGAATGCGCACGAATTTGCGACACGACGGTCCCGAGGAACGGCTGCTCGGCGTGGCCGACCGGCTGTTTTATGAACAGGGTTACGTCCGCACCGGCATCAATCAGATCATAGCCGAGGCCGGTGTGGCGAAGGCGAGCTTCTACGATCACTTCCCATCGAAGGAGCACCTGGCGCTCGCCTATCTCGACAAGCGTCATCAGGAGTGGTTCGACAGCCTGCGCGGTTTCGTCGAAAACGAAGCGAATCCGAAGAAGCGGATTTCGAGACTGTTCGACTATCTGGAAACGTGGCTGGCCGCGGTCAACTTTCGCGGCTGCGCTTTTCTCAACATGGCATCCGAATTCCCGCCTGCGACCGGCCCGACGGTGCGCGCCCGCATCGTTCAGCACAAGGCGGAGCTTCGGACCTATATCCGCCAGCTGGTGGCGCAGGCCCGCGGCGGCCCCGCCAAAGGCATCGCCGATGCCGTGCTGGTGCTGTTCGAAGGCGCGATCATCGAGACACAGGTCACGGCGGATCCGTGGCCAATAGCGGCCGCGCGTACGGCCAGCATCCGCCTGCTCACCGGATAATCGATCGAACGCCGGCTCCCGGCGCAAACCCCATCCCGGCCGGGATGCGGCCCCGCCAGCACCAAACTCGCATCACCCCTTAACCGTTATGAAAGGAATCAGCATGAAGCGCCTGGGCGTCTATGTTTTTGATGGTGTCGAAGTCGTCGATTTCACCGCGCCGGTCGGCGTTTTTGCCGTCGCCCGCCGCATGGATCCCGAGCTCGATGCCTTCCTGGTCGGCGACACGGCCGCGCCCGTCAAATCGGCCGGCAACATGATGGTGGTGCCGCGCTACAGCCTCGACGACCGGCCCGACATGGACGCCTTCCTGATACCCGGCGGCATCGGCACCCGCACCGAGATGCACAACGGCCGTCTGATCGAGTTCGTGAAGTTGCTGCCCGAGAAAACGCTGCTGGTCAGCGTCTGCACCGGTTCCTGGATCTATGGCGCCGCCGGCCTTCTCGACGGTCTCAAGGTGACGAACCGCAAGCACGCCGATCCATCGGAGCCGGTGGTGCCGATCGACCGCCTCGCCCAGATCGCACCGAAATGCGTGATCGATCGCCACCGTGTCGTGGATACGGGCCGTGTCGTCAGCGCCGGCGGCATCTCGTCCGGGCTGGAAATGGGATTCCATTTGCTGTCGCGGTTCGGCCATGATGACAAATTCATCGATACCGTCGCCTACGTAATGGAATACGAGCGGCAGTGGGAACTGATGAAGGCAGACCGTCTCATCGAACGCGGGTAATCGAAAGCCGGCCCGGCGAAAGCGTGAAACCGGCACGCGAGCAGCACGACAAGGACGGACATCAGAATCATGAACGGACCCGGGGCCACGGCCCCGTCTGTTTATGAGGCTGGAATCCGGCAATATAATGTATTGCGCGTCCCCGTCGCATGATCAGGCTGTCGTGTATCGGAGACCGACAAGGGGCTGCAGAGACTTGCAGCCGTACGCACAAGACTGAAAAACAACCGCCGGCCGGAGCCCTCGATGAGCGACGACGAGATTCACGTACCGCACCACGCTCATCGCCGCGAGCGCGGGCTGACGCAATGGATCGCGATTTTCACCGCGCTGGTGGCGACGTTCGGCGCCATCGTCGGTCACGAGGCGAGCGAGACGGCCAACGAAGCCATCCTCTACAAGAATGATGCGGTGCTGAAAAAGGCGGAGGCCGCGAATCAATGGGCCTATTACCAGCAGGTCAGCACCAAGGCATTGCTGACGGAACTGGCCAAAACGCTGGCGCCCGAAGCCGGGCAGGCGGACTATGACGGCAGGCTCGCGAAATACGCAAACCAGAAGGACCAGATCCAAGCCAGAGCCGAGATGCTCGAACAACAAGTCACGGTGGCCAACACGAAGAGCGCGGCGCTGAGAACGCCAAGGCTGAATTTCACGCTGGCGATCATGCTGCTGCAGATCGGGATCAGCGTCGCTTCGGTAACGGTACTAACCGGGCGAGCGTGGCTGTTCGGCGTGGCGGGACTGGCCGCCCTCGGCGGCGTGGGTTTCTGGGCGGTCGCGTTGCTCGCCCATTGAGCCCATCCGGCGTCCACCATGCATTGCGTGCCGGCTGGTGGATCGCCGTCATCGCCTTCCTCAGCGGCATCGGCGGCGGCGTGGTGTTTCCGATCCTGCCGATGCTGGGCATGCAGCTGGGGCTGTCGGCGGCGATGGTCGGCCTGATCCTGTCCGCCAATCGCATCACGCGCATCTTCTTCAATCCGTTCACCGGCGCGCTGGTCGACCGCTTCGGCGCGCGCCGGCCGGTCGCCTTCGGCTTGTTTTTCGAAACCGTCGCGGTGCTCGCATTCAGCGCCGCGCTGCATTCACGTTCACCCGCGATCTGGTTCATCGCCGGCCGTGCGGTGTGGGGCATCGGTTCGTCGCTGATCATGGTCGGCGCGCTGGCGGCGGTGATGGTCATTTCGACGTACGAGACGCGCGGCCGGCTGACCGGGCGCGTGCGCACCGCGATGGTGATGGGACTGCCGGCGGGCATGCTGCTCGGCGGCGTCATTGCAGACCTCGCGTCGCCCAATGCGGCGTTTCTGACCGCGGCGGCGCTGACCTTCGCCACCGGCGCGTGCGCGCTGTTCATCCTGCCGCGCGACAGCGGTGCGCCGGTGCCGGCACACCGGGACACCTCGCGACGCACAATCTGGCGCGATTTGCTGCGAAATCCGCTGCTGCAGGTCATCTGGTGCAGCAATGCGCTGATCTTCTTCGCGGTGTCGGGCGTGCTGCTGTCGACGCTGGTGGTGCTGGTCAATGCCCGCGGCATTCGCGTATTCGACCTCGGCAGCCAGGGCAGCGCGGGCATGCTGATGGCGTTTCTGATGCTGTTCCGGGCGGCGGCTGCCCTCGGCGCCGGAACGTTCCTGGATCGCCGCAGCGGCCGCACCGCACTGCTGCTGCCGGGTGCGCTGCTGACGGCCGCGGGCTTCGCCGGGCTGGCGCTGGCGACCCATGTCTGGAGCATGGCGCTGGCGCTGGCCGCGATCGGCGTCGGCGGCGGCGCACTCAATATCCCGCTGCTGACACTGCTCAGCGATACCGCCAGACATCGGACGCAGGGCCGGGTGATGGGGCTGTATCAGCTTTACGGCGACATCGGCGGCAGCCTCGGGCCCATCGTCGGCCTGGAGCTGGGCGCGTTCACGGGCTACGGGCCGATCTACGTCGGCGTCGCGTGCATGATGATCATCATCGTCGTGCCGCTGTACTGGCTGGTGCGCCGTGAGCGGGCGGCAGCGAACTGATTTCGCGTCAACCGGGCGGGTGGCACATCAGCCAGCGCACCGCGAACACCCCTATATTGCAAGACCTGGCGCTAATTCACGGCGCAATCATTTTCGCGCGTATCGC
>DASSON010000126.1:0-32129 GCA_035700525.1 Burkholderiales bacterium | reverse complement strand
GTGATGTCGCGGATGACGTGCGCCGCGTGCGGCAGTGTGAGAGCAGCGCGGGCGGCGAAATCGGACGGACCTTCGGTGGCGGCGCGCACGATCCCGCGCCGGGCGAGGCGGCGGCAGAACCGTTGATATGCGCGCTGCCCGGGGTCCGTTGCGGCATGCCGTACGCCGCGCAGTATTACCAGCGTCAGCACCAGGATCACCGCCATGCTGGCGATGATCAGTGCGATGGCCAGCGTGCGCCAGTTCACATGATCGATGCCGGCACGCGCCAGCAATTGCCGCTGGCGTTCCGGCGTGTAGCCGATCACCCATTGATTCCAGGTATTGGCAACCGAATCCCACACCAGGCCGAGATCATGCAGCCATGATCGCTCCGGGCCGGCCGCCAGCGACAATATCGTCTGTTGCGGCAGCGTGGCCATCACGCCGTCGTTGATGCGGGCCGGCGCCACCATCGCGGTGGGATCGACGCGCACCCATCCCGAGTGGCGAAGCCATACCTCGACCCACGCGTGTGCATCGGACTGGCGCACGATCAGGTAATCGCCAAGCGGATTGAATTCGCCGCCCTGGTAGCCGGTGACGATGCGTGCCGGAATGCCGGCCGCGCGCATCAGCACCGCGAACGCCGATGCATAGTGCTCGCAAAATCCGCGTTTGGTATCGAACAGGAATTCGTCGACCGGATCGCTGCCGTCCAGTGGCGGCGGTGTCAGCGTGTAGGCGAAGCCGCCGTCATGGAACAGCGCCAGCACGCGTTTGACGTAGGCGCGCGCGTCCGGCGCCTGCGCGCGCAGGCGCTGTGCCAGCGCGTGCGCGCGCGGATTGGCACCGGGCGTCAGGCGCAACGCGCGCCGCAGTGTGGCCGGATCTGCGCCGGCCCCCAGGCGGTAATCGAGATACGACGTCATGTCGTAGCGCATGCGCTGGTCGATCGGCGTCCGATGCAGCAGCTGGTAGTCCGGCGTGATGATGCTGGCCGGCGGAATGCGCGCCGGCAAATCGAGCGCGAACAGCCAGCGCTTGCCGTTGGATTCCATCGTCACCGTGTAGTTCACGCGCTGGCCGAGCGCGCGGTATGTCGCCGGTGCATTGACGTGTCCCGGCGGCGGTGCGCTCCAGGTGCGGCCGTTGAAATTCCACAGCACCGGGCCGCGCCAGTAGAGCTGGTCCGGTTTCGGTGCCGGTCCGTCGAATTTGACGCGAAATGCGACCGCGTCCGACAGCGCCAGTTGCGCGATCGAGCCTGGCGTCATCGTGTCGGAGAGTCCGCTGACCGCGCGCGCGCCGGCGTCCGGCACGCCCCACAGCGGCCCGTGAATGCGCGGAAAGAGCAGGAACAGCACCATCGTCAGCGGCAGCGCCTGGCCGAGCATGATTGCGCCGCCGAGCAGCTGGCGCTGCACCGAAGGTCGGCTGCCGGTGTACTGCAGTCCGACCATTGCCGCGGTGATCACGCATACCACGCAAAACATGTAGCACGCCGTCGGGATGCTTTGCGAGTAGAAAAAGCCGGTGACGACCAGGAAGTAGGACAGGAAGATCAGCAGCAGCGCGTCGCGCCGCGATTTCATCTCGAGCAGTTTCAGCGCCAGCATCAGCGTCAGCAGCGCGACGCCGGCTTCACGGCTGAACAGCGTGCCATAGCGGAAGTAGATGCCGACGCTGGCGGCGGTGACGAACGCGATCAGCAGCGGCTTCGGCGGCAGATCGAGTGCCTCGCGTGCGATGTAGAGCCGCCAGATCCAGAAGGCCACGAACAACCCGTTGATCCACCACGGCAGGTGCGGCAGCTGCGGCGCGGCGGCCAGCGCCAGCGCCATCAGCAGCCACAGTGCATCGCGCTGCGTCAGCGCGGACGGTGCGGCACGTGCGGCGCTCATCGGAGGTCCAGCAATGCCAGCGCGGCCAGGCAGCGGTCGCGATGCGCGATACCGCTGGCCGGGGCAATGACGCGCCCGGGCAGGTGCATGCCGAAGCGGTGGCCGCTGGCGGTCAGATCGAGCGTCCAGCGCGCGAGCCGGGACAGCCGTCGCTCGACATCCATCGTCGACGGCAGATCGCGCCAGTCGAGCCACAGCTCGCGGTCGGCCTCGCCGGTGAAATGTTTGGTCAGCAACTCACCGTCGCGCGCCAGCGATTTCCAGGCGACGTGGCGCGGCGAGTCACCGCTGCGGTAGGCACGCAGGCCGGCGAAATCCTCGAGGCCCTGCTGATCGCCGGCGTTGCCGCCCTGGCGCGCTGCCGGCCGGTCCGCCGGCCACGGCGGCGAGCCGGATTCGGGACGCGGATAAACCAGGCACTGCATGTCCAGTTCGACATACGACCAGGTGTAAAACAGCCCCAGCGGGAAACGCGTGAACAGCGTGAAGCGGCCAGGCCTCAGCATTCCGCGGTGCACGGCGGCGACCCGCAATTGCGCATCGATCGTGGTGCGCGCGGGGATGTCCCACCACGTGATGTCATGGCGGTCGTGCGTGATGCCGATACTGAAGCGGCGGGTTCGTCCCGGATTGTCGAGACAGATCGTGAAGCGCGCAGTGTCTCCGGCAAACACCGCCGGCGCGCGGGCGGCGGAAACCCGCAGATGCGCAAGATTGCGAAACGTCAGGATCATGCCGTTGATACCCATCGCGCCCAGCAGAAACGCCAGCATGAAGCCCAGGCTGAGGCTGAAATTGATGGAGCCGATCAGCATCAGCAGCAGCGCCAGCGCAAACACCAGGCCGGCACGCGTCGGAACAATGAAGACGCGGCGCTGAACCAACGTGACCACGCCGCGCTGCGG
Source organism: Burkholderiales bacterium (assembly GCA_035700525.1). GTDB lineage: Bacteria > Pseudomonadota > Gammaproteobacteria > Burkholderiales > JBDZVW01 > JBDZVW01. The sequence continues at coordinate 29,341 of DASSON010000126.1, read as the reverse complement.
TCCGTGCAACTGGAACATCCAGCGCTGCAGGCGGTCGCGCAGCCGTGCGGTCCGCGATCCGGTGACGGCCGACAGGAAACCGGTTTGCGTCCGCTGCATCATGCCTCCGCGGCAATCAGGGAATGGCGACCTCGCGGATCAACGCTGCGGCGACGTCGATGTCGCCTTCGGGCGCCGGTACCAGCGCGCTGCCGAGACGATGGCGGACGACGCCGGGAAGCACCGCCTGCACGTCCTCCGGGATCACGTAGTCGCGGCCTTCCATCAGTGCCCACGCGCGCGATGCCTTGAGCAGTGCCAGGCCGGCGCGTGGCGACAGGCCGTTCGCGTACTGATTGCCATGCCGCGTGCGGTGTACCAGTGCCTGGATATAGTCGAGCAGGGCGTTCGATACGTGCATCTCCGGCACCGCATGCTGCAGTTCGCAGATCCGCTCCACCGTTATCGCCGGATCGAGCCGGGCCAGCAGATCGCGCCGTTCGATTCCGGCGAGCAGTTCGCGTTCCGCGCCGGCATCCGGGTAGCCGAGCTCGATCCGCATCAGAAACCGGTCCAGCTGGGATTCCGGCAGCGGAAAAGTGCCGATCTGATGTGACGGGTTCTGCGTCGCAATCACGAAGAACGGTTCCGGCAGGCGCCGCGTGCCGCCCTCGATCGTGACCTGGTGCTCTTCCATCGCCTCGAGCAGCGCGCTCTGGGTTTTCGGTGTCGCACGATTGATTTCGTCGGCCAGCACCACCTGCGCGAATATCGGTCCGGGATGGAAACGGAACGTGCCGCTGTCACGCTGGTAAACCGAAACGCCAAGAATGTCGGCCGGCAGCAGATCGCTGGTGAACTGGATGCGTTGAAATTCGAGTCCCAGCGTGCGCGCCAGCGCGTGCGCCAGCGTCGTTTTGCCGACGCCGGGAATATCCTCGATCAGCAAATGCCCGCCGGCGATCAGGCACGCCAGCGCCAGGCGGATCTGGCGTTCCTTGCCGAGAATGATCTGGTTGAGCTGGGCGACGACGCCGTCGACAGGGTGGGCCATGTTGTGATTCTTGATTCGTAGCGACAATCTGCAGTTTGCCACAAGCAGCAGTTCCATGCGCGTTTTGCGGATGGTCAGGGTGCGTTGCGGGGCGCCCGAACGGCGCCGCATTGGACGCCGCGGCGCGCCCGGGAGTACCATGTTCGTGGTTGAAATTCGAACAGGAGCGGGATTCTGATGTCATCGATTGCGTACGTGAGCGACCGTGAATGCCTGCTGCACGACATGGGCGCCGGGCATCCGGAGTGTCCGGCGCGCATTCAGGCCGTCGAGGACAAGCTGATTGCACTGCGGCTGATGGATACGCTGCAGCGCGTCGCCGCGCCGCACGCGGAACGCGATGATCTGCTGCGTGTGCACGATGCGCGCTACGTCGACGCGATCGAGCGCAGCGCGCCGCAGTCCGGACTGGTGCACCTCGATCCCGATACCGCAATGAATCCGCATACGCTGGGGGCGGCGCTGCGCGCCGCGGGGGCGGCGGTGAAGGCAACCGACCTCGTGATCGGCGGCGAAGCCGGGGCAGCGTTCTGCAACGTGCGGCCGCCGGGCCACCACGCCGAACGCCGGCGCGCGATGGGTTTCTGCCTGTTCAACAACGTCGCGGTCGCGGCGGCCCGTGCGCTCGACCATCATGGCCTGCAGCGGGTCGCGATCGTCGATTTCGACGTGCATCACGGCAACGGCACCGAGGATATTTTTCGCGACGATCCACGGGTGATGATGGTATCGACGTTTCAGCATCCGTTCTATCCGTTCTCCGGCGTCGAAGGGCGTTCCGAGCGCATGGTGAACATTCCGTTGCCGGCCGGCGCCGGCGGTGTGGAATTCCGCGCCGCGGTAACTGAAAACTGGCTGCCGGCGCTGGAGCGTTTCAGGCCGGAGATGATTTTCGTGTCGGCCGGATTCGACGCGCATCGCGATGATTCGATGGCGATGCTGCGGTTTACCGATGACGACTATGTCTGGGTGACGGAGCGGATCACCGACGCCGCACGGACGTTTGCCGGTGGCCGCATCGTTTCAGTGCTCGAAGGCGGCTACGAACTGGAGGCGCTGGGCCGGTCTGCCGCCGTTCACGTGCGGGTGCTGCAACAAGCGTGAAATCCGTCCGAAACCTTTTCCGGTTCCGGACAGTCAATGATGTTGTTCTTTCACAACAAGGAGATGCACACGATGAATGACAGCGAAGATTTCAAACACTCACGTCGCAACATGCTGAAAAGCGTGGCTATTATGGCGGGAACGGCGGCTGTTGCCGGCCTCGCGGGCCATCAGACGGCGCATGCCGCATCGAAACTTCCGCAGTCGGCGGTGAAGTATCAGGACAAGCCCAACGGTGACAAGCAATGCGATAAATGCGTCCAGTTCATTCCGGGCAAGAGCGCCAGTGCGGACGGCACCTGCAAGGTGGTCGAAGGCACGATCAGCCCGCACGGCTACTGTATCGCGTTTTCTCCCAAGGCCTGATTCCCTCACACCCCGGCGCCATGGCCCGCGGCAGCGGGGATGGCGCTATTTTTCGATCAACAGCGCCGCAGCGACCCTGCGGCCTTCACCGCTCAATATGTTGTAGGTGCGGCACGCGGCGTGCGTGTCCATCACTTCGACGCCGACGTGGGCTTCCGCCAGTGAGCGCAGCAGTTCGCGCGGCGGAAAGCGCAGCGCGCGCCCGGTGCCGAGGATGACGATTTCCGGCGTCAACTCCGCGACAAAATCGAAGTGTTCGGCGCGCAGCCCGTCGATGCCCTGCGGTTGCCAGTCGCTGATCACCCGCTCCGGCGTCACCACCAGATTTTCCTCGTAGCGTTCCTGATTGACCGCGACATAGCCGTCGCCGTAGCCGGTGAAAAAATTCTGGCCGGGGCCGGCATCCAGGTGCAGTTTCATCGTGTGGGGCGGTTACCGGGGTTCGTTGCTGCCGATTCATTGCTGCAGTCGGGGCTCTTCGCTAGAATTATATGCTTTTTCGCGGTTCAAGCGGCCGGCTCCGGCAACGATGAACGGATGCCGCGCTGAAAACCGGTCGATGGTTCAACAAAGATGGAGTGGCGCACGCTGTGACGCCACCGCATGTCATCGTAACGGCTTACCGGAATCCGCATGGAAGAGTTTGCACGCATCAAGCGCCTGCCGCCCTATGTGTTCAATATCACGACCGAGATCAAGCAGGCGGCGCGCCATCGCGGCGAGGACATCATCGATTTCGGGATGGGCAATCCGGACCAGCCGACGCCGCGTCACATCGTCGACAAGCTGATCGAGGCGGTGCAGCGTCCCGACACGCACCGCTATTCCGTGTCGAAGGGCATTCCGCGACTGCGGCGCGCGATCTGCAACTGGTACCAGACGCGCTACGGTGTGGAACTCGACCCGGATGCGGAAGCGATCGTTACCATCGGTTCGAAGGAAGGCATTGCGCATCTGGCGCTGGCGACGCTCGATACCGGCGACGTCGTGCTGGTGCCGAACCCCAGTTATCCAATTCACATCTACGGGCCGGTGATCGCCGGCGCCGACATCCGGCACGTGCCGATGCTGCCGGACGTCGATTTTTTCGAGGCGCTGGAGAAGGCGATCCGCGAATCGTATCCGAAGCCGAAGATGCTGATCGTCAATTTCCCCAGCAATCCGACCACGCAGTGCGTCGACCTGGCATTTTTCACGCGGCTGATCGAGATCGCGCGCGAACACCAGATTTACGTCGTGCATGACCTGGCGTACGCCGATATCGTGTTCGACGGCTACGTCGCGCCGTCGATCCTGCAGGTTCCCGGCGCGCGCGAAGTGGCGGTCGAATTCTTCACGCTGTCGAAGAGCTACAACATGGCGGGCTGGCGGGTCGGCTTCATGGTCGGCAACCGCGAACTGGTGACGGCGCTCGCACGCATGAAAAGCTACCACGATTACGGCATGTTCGCACCGATCCAGGTGGCGTCGATCATCGCGCTCGAAGGCCCGCAGGAGTGTGTGTCCGAGGTGCGCGCGATCTACCAGAAACGGCGCGATGTGCTGTGCAGCGGACTCGGTGCGGTCAATTGGAAGGTCGACGTGCCGAAGGCAACGATGTACGTATGGGCACCGATCCCGGAACAGTACCGGGCGCTCGGCTCGCTCGAATTTGCGAAAAAACTGCTGAAGGACGCGAAGGTGGCGGTCTCACCCGGCATCGGCTTCGGCGAATACGGCGACGACCGCGTCCGCTTTGCGATGATTGAAAATGAAGCCCGTACCAGGCAAGCGTTACGCGGAATTAAGGACATGTTCCGGAAAGACGGTTTATTGTGAGATCGGGCTTCATTTCGGCGGAGGCTAACATTCGCGTAGCGAATGTTAAGCCACGCAGCGGCGGCCGAAGGCACAACGAAGCCCGTACTCGGCAAGCCTTGCGTGGTATCAGGGACATGTTCCGGAAAGATGGCTTGTTGTGAGAGCCGGTTTCATTTTTGCACGGCTTGATATTCCCGCAGCGAATGCGAAGCCACGCAGCGGCGGGCAGGGCAGCCGGCTGTGAGCGCGTCACGATTCATTGGCGGGATCGTCGAAATCACCGACGCCGGCGGCGCCGTTGTCGAGCCCGGCTGGCTGGCGAAATCGGAGCGCGTGCACCGTCAACTGCGTCCGCACATGCCGGCGGATTATCGCGCCAAGATGGAACGGGTATTTGCCGATGGCGCCCGCATGACAGTCGCGGTTGCGGACGGGGAGGTCGCCGGTGTTGCGGTTTACCGCCGTTACGAGGATACGGCTACCGGCATCAAATTCTACGTCGACGACCTGGTGACCGATGAAACCTGGCGTTCGCGCGGCGTCGGACAGGCGCTGATTGCATACCTGGACGACGCGGCGCGGGACGCGGGCGGCGATTGCCTGGTGCTGGATTCGGGCGCGCAGCGGCAGCAGGCCCACAAGTTTTATTTTCGCGAGGGATTCGTGATCACTTCGTTCAACTTCAAAAAAAGACTTAAATGACCCCCATTCGTGTAGGCCTGCTCGGCATCGGCACGGTCGGTGGCGGCACGTTCAACGTGCTCAGGCGCAACCGCGAGGAAATCACGCGCCGCGCCGGACGCGACATCCGCATCACCGTGATCGCCGACAAGGATCTGGCGCGTGCGCGCCTGCTGGCCGGTGACGACGTGGCGCTGATCGACGATGCGTTCGCGGTGACCCGCGATCCCGACGTCGACATCGTTGCCGAGCTCATCGGCGGCACCGGCATTGCGCGCGAGCTGATTCTGGCCGCGATCGGCAACGGCAAACACGTGGTTACCGCCAACAAGGCGCTGATTGCCGAGCACGGCAACGAGATTTTTGCGGCGGCGCGAGAGACCGGCGTGATGGTGGCGTTCGAAGGCGCGGTCGCCGGCGGCGTGCCGATCATCAAGTCGCTGCGCGAGGGGCTCACGGCCAACCGCATTGAATGGATTGCCGGCATCATCAACGGCACCAGCAATTTCATCCTGTCCGAAATGCGTGACAAGGGACTGGATTTCGCTACCGTGCTGGCGGAAGCGCAGCGGCGCGGCTACGCCGAGGCCGATCCCACGTTCGACATCGAAGGCATCGATGCCGCGCACAAGCTCACGATCATGGCGGCGATCAGCTTCGGCATCCCGATGCGCTTTGCGCAGGCGTACACCGAGGGCATTTCGCAACTGACGCAGGAAGACATTCGCTACGCGGAGGAACTCGGCTATCGCATCAAGCTGCTGGGCATCACGAAATCCAAGCCGGCCGGGATCGAGCTGCGCGTGCATCCGGCGCTGATTCCAACGCGCCGCCTGATCGCGAACGTCGAAGGCGTGATGAACGCGATCCTGGTCAAGGGCGATGCGGTGGGGCAGACGCTGTATTACGGCGCCGGAGCGGGCGCTGAACCGACGGCATCAGCCGTCGTCGCCGACCTCGTCGACATGGCACGCATGCTGGCCGCCAATTCCGAGCATCGCGTGCCGCATTTCGGTTTCCAGTCCGATGCACTGTCCGACACGCCGATTCTGCCGATGGCCGAAGTCGAGACCTCCTACTATCTGCGCATGCGGGTCGCAGACCGGCCGGGCGTGCTGGCCGACATCACGCGCATCCTGGCCGTGCGCAGCATCTCGATCGAAGCGATGGTGCAGAAGGAACCGGACGCCGGCGAAGACCAGGCCGACATCATCATGCTGACTCACCGCACGCTTGAAAAATACGTCAACGCCGCCATCACCGAAATCGAAAACCTGCCGGTGATGTACGGCAAAGTCACCCGCATCCGCGTCGAAGAACTGCTCTGAAATGACACAGCACTATACCGGACTCATCGAAAAATACCGTGACCGCCTGCCGGTGTCCGCCGCCACGCCGGTGATCTCGCTCAACGAGGGCAACACGCCGTTGATCGAGCTGCGGAATCTGCCGCGCATACTGGGCCGCAACGTACGCGTGCTGGTCAAGTTCGAGGGGCTGAATCCGACCGGCTCGTTCAAGGACCGCGGCATGACGATGGCAGTGACGAAGGCGGTGGAAGCCGGCGCCAAGGCGATCATCTGCGCGTCCACCGGCAATACGTCCGCGGCGGCCGCCGCCTACGCGGCTCGCGCCGGCATTGCGTGTTTCGTGCTGATTCCGGAAGGCAAGATCGCGCTTGGCAAGCTGTCGCAGGCGATGATGCACGGCTCGGTCGTGATCCAGATCCACGGCAATTTCGATGACGGCATGCGGCTGGTGCAGGAAGTCGCCCGCACCACGCCGGTCACCATCGTCAACTCGATCAATCCGTTCCGGCTGCAGGGCCAGAAAACGATCGCGTTCGAGGTGATCGAAGCACTCGGCGACGCGCCCGACTACCACATACTGCCGGTCGGCAATGCCGGCAACATCAGCGCGCACTGGATCGGCTATTCGGAGGCGGTTTGCGAGCATACGCAGGCGTGCGCGTTCTGCGACGGAAACTGCGGCTACCATCAGAAAAAAATCGCGACGCACCGTCCGGTGATGGCCGGCTACCAGGCGGCCGGCGCGGCGCCGATCGCAAATGGCCGGATCGTCGAAAATCCGGAGACGATTGCGACCGCGATCCGTATCGGCAACCCGGTGTCGTGGCAGCAGGCGCTGGCAGCGCGCAACGAATCCGGCGGCTGGATCGATGCCGTGACCGATGACGAAATTCTGGCCGCGCAAAAACTGCTCGCGCAAAACGAAGGCGTATTCTGCGAACCGGCGTCAGCGACGTCGATCGCGGGCATGATCAGGGATCTGAAAAGCGGACGCATCGCCGACGGCAAGACCATCGTCTGCACGCTCACCGGCCACGGTCTGAAGGATCCCGACACGGCGATCGCGCAAAGCGTGAAGCCGCTGACGGTGAAAGCGGAAAAGAGTGAGATCGAGCGGGTAATTGCCGGAAAACTGCGGGATTAGGGGATTGGGGATTGGAGATTAGTGGCAATGTGCGGCGCGCTTCGCGCGCCCGGTTACGTTTACCAATCCCAAATCCCTAATCTCCAATCCCGTCACTCAAACCGCATCGACAGATCCACCGCCTCAATATCCTTCGTCAGACTGCCGACCGAAATGCGATCGACGCCGGTTTCTGCGATGGTACGGACCGTGTCGAGCGTGATGCCGCCGGACGCTTCGAGCTGCGCGCGTCCGGCGGCGATGCGCACTGCTTCGCGCATCATGTCGGGCGGCATATTGTCGAGCAGGATCATTTTCGCGCCGGCAGCCAGAGCCTCCGCAATCTGCTCCAGCGTTTCCACCTCGATCTGAATCCATACACCGGACGGCACAATGCGGCGCGCCCGCGTCAGCGCCGGCGCAATGCCGCCGGCAGCGGCGATGTGGTTTTCCTTGATCAGGATACCGTCGTAAAGGCCGAGGCGATGATTGGTGCCGCCACCGGTGCGCACCGCGTATTTCTGCGCGATGCGCAACCCGGGCAGCGTCTTGCGTGTGTCGACGATCACCGCGCGCGTACCGGCAATGGCGGTCACGTAACGGCGTGTTTTGGTCGCGACTGCGGACAGCAGTTGCAGAAAATTCAGCCCAGTGCGTTCGCCGGTGAGCAGGGATTGCGCATTGCCGCCGATCGAGGCCAGCCGCGCTCCGGCCGCCACCGTTTCGCCGTCGGCCGCGAACCATTTGATTTCGATGCGGGGATCGAGTTGCCGAAAACAGGCGTCGAACCATGGCCGCCCGCACAGCACGGCTTCGGCTCTCGATACCACGGTGGCCTGCGCCCGCGTGCCGTCCTGGATGAGCTGCGCGGTATAGTCGCCGCTGCCGACATCCTCTGCGAGCGCCGCGGAAACGTTGCGTCGGATTTCGGATGCGATTTGCATGTCAAGTGTGTTTCCGGCCATGATGGCATTCTATCGCAACCGTGGGCCGTCGCATCTTGCATCGCATACGCTTTATCACTATCCTGCGTCGCAGCGGCGCCGCGGCGCGGCAAAACCGGAAATCCAAAGGAGGCAGTCATGGCACGTATCGTCAAACGCACGCACACCAGTCCGTACAAGCTCGCCATCGGCGGCGAGGAGAAATACATCTGCCGCTGTGGACTTTCGAAAAATCAGCCGTTCTGCGACGGATCGCACAAGAAGACTGCGGACGAGGCGCCGGACAAGCTGTACTGGTACGATGATGCCGGCACGCGTCACGAGCACGCGGACGACTTCCCCGGCATTCGGACTTTCTGAAGACTCAGCGTTCCGCCAGCAGTGCGTTGGCGTAGTCGAGGCGTTCGATCAGCACCTGGATCAGCGCCTTGTTGAACTGAACCTGGCAGGCCTCGGTTGCCTTGTTGATCGCGCTGCCCTTGATTTCGAGCGCGGCAACGGGCGATTGTGCGCGGATGGTGGTGGCGCGCTGCCTGACGCGCTCGCTCATGTACGGGATTTCCCCGAAGCAGCCGCCGCGATTGATCGCGCTGAGTGGCTTGCCGCGCAGCGTGACGTCGACTTCGCCGGATACCAGGATAAAGAAGCTTTCTCCCTGCTCGCCTTCGCGAATGATGACGTCGCCGGCCGGCAGCATCCGCCACACGCCGATGCGCAGCGTTTCCCACAGCTCGGCATCGGTGAAGTAGCGAAAGAAATCCAGGCTGCGCAATTCGTGGAATTTCTGCGAGTCGGAAATCGTTTCGCCGCTGAGCCGCAGCGCGGAAAACGCCTTGGTGAGGTCACGGCCGAATTCGATCCATGACTGGTAGCGGTTTTCCCGGCTCTTGGCCATCGCATGCATGATGATGGTATCAAGTAGCGGCGGCAGCTCCGGCCGCAGCGTGCGCGGCGGCGGCGGCGGGCGGTTCAGTATCTGGTAGATCAGGTTGACCTGACTGGTGGCCTGGTACGGCAGGCGGCCGGTGACGAGCTTGTACATCACCACGCCCAGCGAATAGATATCGGTCTGATGGGTGATTTCCTCGAGCCGCACCTGTTCCGGCGACATGTATGCCGGCGAGCCGATGCCCATGATCTGCGTGCTCTGATATTCCTTCGCCTGGCGTTGCAGTGACGCGCCGAAGTCGCTGATCTTGATGTCGCCGTCCTCACCCATCAGGATGTTGCCGGGCTTGATGTCGCGATGGATGACGCCGTTCTGAAATGCAAAGTCCAGCGCGCGAATGCATTTGAAGATGATCTCGACCACCTTGCCGAGCGGCAGCAGCGTGGCCGGCGACGCATGCGAGTCGAGCGTGGTGCCCGGCACGTACTCCATGACCAGGTAACTGTAGCTGTTTTCGACGGCAGCGTCGAAAATCTGCACGATGTGGGGGTGATCGAGCTTGCCCGCCAGCAGGGCTTCGTTGATGAAGCTCTTCTTCAGCAGCTTGAAGGTCTTGGGATCGACGTCGGCGTTTGGCAGGAAGACCTTCAGCGCCACGTCCCGCGCATTGACCGAATCATGTGCCAGATAGACATGACTGGTCGCGCCGTCACCAATCTTGCGTGACAGCTGGTAGCGTCCGATACGGTCCGGAACCGGAATATCCATGCCCGCGATTGTAGAGCCGAATCGGGGAATGTTCACCTGCCGCGTGGGCGGCGCGCCGGTGATCGTCAAAGCAAGGCAGGGCGCGGTTGACAACGGCGCGCACGATTCTTGCTCATCACTTCGCCGGGACGATCGGACGTGCAAAGGCGCGAATCAGGGAGATCGCTGGGGCAACAGGGGGGATCGTTCCGCGCAGGGCAGCATGACAATACCGGCCGCGGCGGCGTCGCGCCGCCGCGAAACCGGACCAATAAAAGTTCGACGAAGCGTTGTCGGGGCAAATGGGTGTGAAGCGCGCATCACCGTTAACAGTGCCGCAATGCGGCTCGCCGAGGCGAGGCGAGCGGCACTAAGGGTCCGGCTGTGTCACAAAGTGACGCCTGCCGACAGGTTTTGCGCAAAAACGGATGGATACAACACGGTTCAGGAGGGTTGGTTGGAAGGCAGTCTGACAGGGATGAAGGTGATGGTGATCGACGACAGCACCACCATTCGCCGCAGCGCCGAACTGTTTCTGTCGCAGGCGGGGTGTGAAGTGATCCTGGCCGAAGACGGTTTCGCCGCGCTCGCAAAAATCGGCGACCATCGTCCCGACCTGATCCTGGTCGACATCATGATGCCGCGGCTGGACGGCTATCAGGCGTGCATGCTGATCAAGCGCAATCCGAAATTCGGCAGTACGCCGGTGGTGATGCTTTCCAGCAAGGACGGTTTGTTTGACCGCGCACGCGGACGCATGGCGGGGTCCGACGAGTACATCACCAAGCCGTTTACCAAGGAAGGCCTGGTGAAGGCCGTGATGAGTTATGCGCGCAAGCGCCAGTAAGCGTGATGTTTCAATAGCGAAGGAAAACCAATAATGGCTGCAAAAAAAATTCTGGTGGTGGACGACTCTCCGACCGATCTGCACTTTCTGGAAAGTCTGCTGACGCAGAGCGGCTACCAGGTGGTGGCTGCCGCCAGCGGTGAAGATGCCATCGCCAAGTCCAAGAGCGAGCATCCCGATCTGATCCTGATGGACGTCGTCATGCCGGGAATCAACGGCTTCCAGGCGACGCGCACGATTTCCCGCGACGATTCGACGAAGCACATTCCGATCATCATGTGCACCTCCAAGAATCAGGAAACCGACCGGGTGTGGGGGCTGCGACAGGGCGCGAAGGAATACGTGACCAAGCCGATCAACGCGCAGGAAGTGCTGCAGAAGATTGCTTCGTTCGGTTGAGCCGGACGCTGGCCGCAGACGGGAGGCGAATAGACGATGGCACGCATCAACCTGCGGGAATATCAGGAAGCGCTGGCCGGACGGATGGCCGAGGCGGCCGCCGGCGCGACCGCCAGTTCGCATCTCGGCATTCGCTGCGGTGACGGGCGCTGGCTGGTCGATCTGCAGGATGTGAACGAAGTGATCGCGCCGGGGGCGGTGATGCCGGTGGAATTGACCCGGCCCTGGTTCAAGGGCCTGACCAACGTACGCGGCAACCTGATCGCGGTGATCGATTTCTCGCTGTTTCTGGGCGGGGGGCCGGTTACCGGCGGTGATACGCGGATCGTCGTGCTGGCCGAGAAATTTGCGGTACGCGCCGCGCTGCTGGTGACGCAGGTCGAAGGACTGTATTACATCGAACAGTTTGAACGGCGTGCGGCCCCCGATGGTGCCGCACCCTGGATGGGGGCGGCCTGGCGTGACGCCGATGGCTGCACGTGGAATGAACTGGCGGTACGCGAGCTGGTGCGCCATCCGCAGTTTTTACAGGCAGGTGAGCAGGCGGGGCGCACGGAATCCGTGCCGGCCTGATCAATATTTCGGAGGAGATCGAAATGGCAATCAGTGTGGCAAGCCTCAAGCTGCCGTTCTTCGGCAGGGATGGCGCACGCGGCGGGGCGACTGTGGCCGCCGCTGCGCCCACGGTGGCGCAACAGCCGGCGCCGGCCGTTGCGGAGAACGCACCGCCGGCCGCCGTTCAGGCGCCGCGCAGTGCCATCGCCGGACGGCTGCGGACGTATGGTTTGCTGGCGCTGCTGTTTCTTCTGCTCGCCGCCGCAACGGTCTATTGGTACAACGTGCAGACCCGCGACAAATCGGTCCAGCTTTCGACGGCGGTCGAAATGCAGATGCTGTCGCAGCTCATCGCCAACAGCGCGCAGCGCGCTGCGGCCGGAAACGTCCAGGGCTTCAGCGGACTGGAGGATGGTCGCCATCTGTTCGATGCCGACCTCAAGCTGCTGCGCAGCGGCGGCACGAGAAACGGTGTAACGGTGCCCGCATCCAGCGGTGACGCCGCCGGCAAGTTGTCGGCGCTGGGAACGATCTGGCGCGGTGTCGAGAAGAATATCGGTCTGATTCTGGCGCAGCGCAGCGGATTGCTGGCATTGCAGAAGAACGTCGCCACCATCAACGGGGCGCAATCCAAACTCAGCGGGCTGGCCCAGGAGCTGGGTGTGGTGGCCGATGAGCAGGGCGAAGACGTGTTCGCGGTGACGGTGGCACGGCAGCTGTATCGCGATGTCGGCAACTTCAGTTTCGGCAATGCCGACCAGCTGCTTTCCACCGACAAGCCGAATCCGCGGGTGGCGCTCCATCTGGCGGGCAACGCGCGCCATTTCGGCGCGAAGCTCGACGCCTTGCTCGGGGACAACAAGACGCTCGGCATTCCGGCGCTGGCGAGCCCCGCCGCGCGCAAGGTGGCGGAGCAGCTGCGCAGCGTGTTCACGCCGTTTGAGACCAGCGTCGAGAGCATCGTCAAGAACATGGCACAGCTGTCGCAGGCGAAACAGGCCAGCCGCGAGGTGTACGTTGCCGCCGACCGCCTGCTCGCCCAGTCGCGCCAGGTGGAAAAACCGTATGCCGCGCAGGTGGACAGTCTGCGCTGGCAGGCATGGCTGGCGGTGGTGTTCGGCGTGATCGCCGTGGCGTTTCTGCTGATGGTGGCGAAGGCCGTCGTCGACGAAGCGCGCAAGCGCGCGATCGAAGAGCATGACCGGGCGCTGGAAAACGAAACGCAGAACAAGCGCAACCAGGAAGCGATTCTCAACCTGCTGAACGACATCGGCGACCTGGCGGAAGGTGACCTGCGGGTGCGGGCGCGGGTGTCGGAGGACATGACCGGCGCAATCGCCGACTCGATCAACTTCACCGTTGACGAGCTGCGCAAGGTGGTCGGCACCATCAACCGTTCGGCGTTGGAGGTGACGTCCGCAACCGGACAGGCGCAGGCCATTTCGCAGCAGCTGATGCAGGCAACACAGCGCCAGGCGCATGAAATTCAGGACAGCGGCACGTCGGTGGTGCAGATGGCCACCTCGATCCGCGAAGTGTCGTCGCGCGCCAGCGAATCGGCGCAGGTGGCGGAACTGTCGCTCAATGCGGCGGCCAAAGGCGCCACCGCGGTGCAGAACACGATCGCCGGCATGAACGAGATTCGCGAGCAGATCCAGCAGACCGCGAAACGCATGAAGCGGCTCGGCGAAAGCTCGCAGGAGATCGGCGAAATCGTGGAACTGATTTCGGACATTACCGAGCAGACCAACGTGCTGGCGCTGAATGCCGCGATCCAGGCCAAGACCGCCGGCGACGCCGGGCGCGGATTCTCGGTGGTGGCGGACGAAGTGCAGCGCCTGGCGCAGCGCTCCGGCGACGCCACGCGCAAGATCGCGGCGATCGTCCGCACCATTCAGACCGATACCGGCGAAGCGGTGTCGGCGATGGAACAGAGCACGCAGGGCGTGATCCAGGGCGCGAAACTGTCGGACGCTGCCGGTCAGGCGCTGCTCGAAATCGAAACCGTGTCCAAGAGCCTGGCCGAGCTGTCTGCGTCGATTTCGGCGTCGACCCATTCACAGGCCGACATCGCGAACAAGGTGGCGGCGAAGATGCGCGAGATTCTGCGCATTACCGAGCAGACCACCCGCGGCACGCAGCAGACGACGGTGGCGATCGGCCAGCTCGCCAACATGGCTGTCGAACTGAAGACGTCGGTTGCCGGTTTCCGGCTGTGACCGGGTTGCTCAATGAAAGGAGCATGCGCCGTGGGTGATATCGGGCTCGTGCCTTTGGGGTGGATCAAGGGCGAGGTCGACCTCGCACTGGAGCGCGCGTGCGAGAGCTTCGCCAGGTTCCGCGAGGAACTGGTCGATCTGGCGCCGATCGCGGATTGTCAGACTCATCTGCACCAGGCTACCGGCGCCATCCAGATCGTCGGACTTGACGGACTCGCCTGCTTCAGCCAGGAAGTCGAGCATACGCTCGACGCGCTCGCCGCACGCCGCATCAAGCCGGTGCCGTCGGTGCTGGGACTGATCGATCGCGGCTTCCTTGCATTGCGCCAGTTCCTTGACGATCTGGTCAAGGGACGGCCGTACGTGCCGCTCAATCTGCTGTCGCTGTACCAGGAACTGCAGCAGGCACGCGGCGTCGCCGCCACCAGCGCCATCGATCTGTTCTTTCCGAATCTGAACGTGCAGTTGCCGATGACGCGCAGCGCGCAGGTGCTGCCGGGGCAGCTTCCGGCGTTTCTGCAGAGCCAGCGCACGCGTTTCCAGCGCGGGCTGCTCGAAGCGCTGCGCAAACCGGACGCTGCCGGCGGCAAGACCATCATGCAGGAAACGCTGCTGGCGGTCGAGCAGGTGCGCAGCACGTCACCGGATCGTGCGCTGTGGTGGGTGGCCGCTGGATTCATCGAAGCGCTGGCGCAGAACGAAATTCCGTTTGACGTCGAGGCGAAGCAGGTATTGAGCCGCGTCGACCTGCAGTTGCGCAATCTGGCTCAGGGTGGCGTGTCGGATGACAGTGAACGCCTGTTGCGCGGCATGCTCTACCGGCTGGCGCTGGTGCCGGACCTGCCGGGACGGATCGCCCAGATCCGGGAAACCTACCGGCTTGATGATTATCTCGCCGACACCACGATGGTCGGTGTGCTCGAGCTGGATGATGAACGGCTGCGGGAACTGGTGCGGGGGCTCGAAACCCAGCTCGCCGAGATCAAGGAAGCGTGGGCGCGCTGCAGCGCCGGCAGTCCGCAGGCACTGGCGCAGTTCCAGGCCGCGGTGGGCCGCGCGATTCCGCTGTTTGACGAAATCGGCGTGCAGCCGCTGACGCAGCTGATCGAGGTCATTCGCAAGCTTGCGATCAAGCTTGGCACCGTATCGCAGCGTGCGCGCGAAGTGATGGCGCTCGACATGGCGACGGCATTGCTGCTGGTCGAAAATGCACTCAACGACTGCCCCGACGTCTCGGAGGAACTTCACGAACAGCTGCGGGCGATGAGCGAGAAGCTCGATGCGCTCGCCGACGGCCGCCCGTACAACCGTAGCGCGCCGGCGCTGGCGCGCCTGGAAGCGGCCAGCCGCAAGGTTGAGGAAAAACAGGTCGTGGGGCAGGTGGTGCGCGAGATTCGCACCAATCTGCTGCATGTTGAACAGGTGCTGGACGAATTTTTCCGCGATCATTCGCAGCAGCCGCGGCTCAAGGAGCTGGATCCGATCATCGCACAGACGCGCGGCGCGCTCGACGTGCTGGGGCTGGACCATGCGGTGCAATTGCTCGAAGCCTGTGCCGCGCGCGTTAGGCAGCTGGCTCAGCCCGGCACCGACATCCGGCACCCCGAACTGGAGTTGCTGGCCGAAGGGCTGAGCGCGATCGGATTCAGTCTCGATGCTGCCGAGACCGAGCAGCCGCAGCCGGACGACATGATCGCGTCCCTCCTGCAGCGGCTTGCCGGTCCTGCGACGACCGTGGCGGCACCCGTTGATGAAGGCCCGGCGCCGATGCCGAAGGCCGATGAAGCGCCCGCGGCACCCCGCGAGGATGCACCGGCGCCCGCCGCTGCCGCAGAACCGGCACCTGCGGCGATCGATCCCGAACTGCTCGAAGTGTATCTCGTCGAAGCGGGCGAAGTGCTCGAAACCGTGAACGAGCATCTGGCGGCGTGCCGCCAGCAGCCGGCGGACCGCGACAGCCTGACGGTGGTGCGTCGCGGCTTCCATACGCTGAAGGGCAGCGGCCGCATGGTGGGATTGAACGACCTGGGTGAGGTCGCCTGGGAAATCGAACAACTGCTCAATCGCTGGCTGGAAAGCAACAAGCCGGCGACACCGGATCTGCTGGACACGGTGGCGCGGGCGCACGATGCGTTTGGCGGCTGGGTTGCCGAGCTGTCGCAGGGCCGCGCGGTGAGGATAGATGCCGATGCGCTGATTGCCGATGCCCGGGCGCTGCGTGATGGCGCGGCAATCGGAAAACCGGCGGCGTCCCCCGCACCGAAGCCGGCGGCACCGGCCGTTGAAAATACAGTCTCGCACAGGCCGGCGGAAGCGCCGGCGCCGGCCGAACAGCCGGTGCCGGAAGCGTTGATCGAGGCACCGGCTGCTGCGCTCGAAGCGGGCAGTCCGGCTATCGAAAGCGATGCCGTTACGGCCAGCGATGAAGTGCACGTCGGCGAGACCACGCTGTCGCGTACGCTGTACGAGATTTTTGCCGACGAAGCCGCGGTGCACATGGCGGTACTGGAACGCGAATGCGGAAGCGCCGCGGCCGGCAAGCCGGTCAGCGCCGAGCTGGTGCGTGCCGCCCATACGCTGGCGAGCAGTGCCGGAACTGCCGGCTTCGTTCCGATGCGCGCGCTGGCCTCCGCACTGGAACATTTCCTGAACCGGACCCGCGGCGATGATCGCGTGCTGACGCGCACCGAACACGAAACGACGGCGAACAGCGTCGCCGCGCTGCGCCGCATGCTCGATGCGGTGGCAAATTGCGTCTCACCGCAGCCGGAAGATGCGCTGGTGCAGGCGCTGGGCGAATTCCGTGCCGACGCATCAGTCGGCGCAATGCCGGCAACGGAGATGTACGGCCAGCTGCTGACACCCGGCACAGAAGCCGACGACGAAGCGGATGCGGCCGTCGCACCGGAGACCGCTGCGGCGGAGAAGCATGACGAACCGGTCATCACCGAAATCGATGCCGCTGCGGACGCCGAGGCGAATGCCGTCGACGCGGGTGCAGCGGATCAGTCGGACGGGTTGGAGAAAATCGCCGCCATCGATGATGCGATCGATGCACCCTCTTCCATTGCGGTTGAGGATCGCCGTGTGCTGCATGACGACGTCGATCCGGAAGTGCTTGGAATTTTCCTGGAAGAGGCGCAGGAATTGATGCCGGCGATCGGCCGCGATCTGCGCGAATGGCAGGCTCATCCGGCGGAGCGGCTGGCGCCGGATTCGCTGCAGCGTCTGCTGCACACCGTGAAAGGCGGCGCACGCACCGCCGGCCTGATGCGTCTGGGCGAGCTGTCGCACAACATGGAAACGGTGGTGGTCGATGCCATTGCCGCAAACAACGCCGATGAGCGCTTTTTCGAAAAGCTCACCGCACAATTCGACCGGCTCGCCACCGACATCGAACGTCTGCAGCACAGCGAAGGCGCACCGGTTGTCGCCGGTGCAGTGCCGGCCGCCGCCGTTCGTGAGGAATTGCCCGATGCGCCTGCGCCGGAATTCATGCTGCGCGTGCGCGCGTCAACCGTCGAACGGCTGGTGAACGAGGCCGGTGAAACCAGTATCGCACGCGGGCGCATCGAAACCGAAATGGTGACGATCCGCCGCTCGCTGCTCGATCTGACGGACAGTGTCGAGCGCATGCGTGCACAACTGCGGGAAGTCGAAATCCAGGCCGAGACGCAACTGCAAGCGCAGCTGTCGCTGGCGCCGGAACAGGAACAGGCATTCGATCCGCTCGAATTCGACCGCTATACACGGTTGCATGAACTGACCCGGCTGATGGCCGAGAGCCTGCACGACATCACGACTGTGCAACAGTCGCTGCTGGGCAATATCGACGAGACCGAGCTGGCGCTGACGCACCAGGTACGGCTCAACCGCGGTGTTCAGGAAGAACTGATGCGGATGCAGACGGTACCGCTGGCGCACCATGCCGAGCGGCTGCATCGCATCGTGCGCCAGACCGCGCACGAACTGGGCAAGAAAGCGCAGCTCGTGGTGCACGGCTCCGAGGTCGAGCTCGATCGCAGCGTGCTCGAGCGCATCGTCGCGCCGCTCGAACACATGGTGCGCAACTCGATCGCTCATGGCATCGAAACGCCGCAACAGCGCGCCGCCGCCGGCAAGCCGGAATCGGGTCAGGTCACGCTCGATGCGACGCAGGAAGGCAACGAGATCGTCATTCGGTTGAGTGATGACGGGCGCGGTCTGGACCTGGATGCGATTGAGCGCCGCGCGCGTGCGCGCGGGCTGCTTGTGCCGGGACAAACGGTCGATGCCGCACGCCTGACCGAAATGATTTTTGCATCCGGATTTTCGACCGCGGAGCAGGTGACCGAAATCGCGGGCCGCGGCGTCGGCATGGACGTCGTGAAAAACGAGATTGCCGCGCTCGGCGGCCGTGTCGAAACCACGACCCGCAGCGGCCGTGGCGCGGCATTCACGGTCTATCTGCCGCTGACGCTCGCGGTGGCGCAGGTGGTGCTGGTGTCAGCCGCCCGCCGCACTTACGCGATCCCGGCTTCACTGATCGAACACGTGAAGGACGTACGGGCGGCCGAAGTTCCGCAGCTGCGCATGAGTGAAGACGTCGAATGGCAGGGCAGCGCCTATCCGCTGTTCTATCTGCCGCACATGCTTGGCCATGCATCGGCCGAGCCGCCGGTAATCGGCTACAGCTCGCTGCTGTTCCTGCGCAGTCGCGCCGGACGCGTCGCAGTGCATATTGACAAGCTGGCCGGCAACGCCGAAGTGGTGGTGAAACGGATCGGGCCGCAGGTATCCGGGCTGCCGTGGATCGCGGGGGCGACCGTTCTGGCCAGCGGGGACGCAGCGCTGATCATCAATCCGCTGCAACTGATCACGTTCGCGCACATGGCCTCCGCCTTTGCCGAAACCACGATCGCAGTCGAGGAGGCGCCGGCGCCGCTGATCATGGTAGTGGACGACTCGCTGACCGTGCGCAAGGTCACCAGCCGCCTGCTCAGCCGCGAAAACTATCGTGTTGCGACGGCAAAGGACGGCATCGACGCGCTGGAGCAGCTGAAGGACATCGTGCCGGACGTGATGCTGGTCGACATCGAAATGCCGCGCATGGACGGCTTCGACCTGGTCAGAAACGTCCGTGCAAACGCCGAGACTACAAAGGTGCCGATCATCATGATTTCGTCGCGCACCGCCGATAAGCACCGCGATCATGCGTTCGAACTGGGCGTGAACCGCTTCCTCGGCAAACCGTACGAGGAAGGTGAACTGCTGGCGCAGATTGCGGAGTATCTGGGGCGGCGGGAGCCGGTTGCGGCGGTTGCTTGAGCAAAATCAAAGGTAAGACCTGAACCGCAGAGGCGCAGAGACCGCAAAGGGACGCAAAGAAAGGCTGGAAGAGAGGATGGCATGCCGGGCCATTTGGTTCTCGATGAATGGAGTGCACTTTTAACCTCTGTTATAGAGATAGATTAATCACTATAAAATCAGAATTGACCCCTTAAAAATCAACGCGGCCTTATATGTGATGGACGCTATCCAATGGCTTGACGAAAATGCTCCAGGTTTTGCCGCATTGGGCCATCCGGAGCGCGTTGCCCCGATGCACTTTTCGCTATTGTGGAGTTACTTCGAGGCTGAGGCTTTACACGCAAATGGCTCGTCCTACGCGGTCACTGCTTGGATTCGAGACCTGCATCAACAAGGCAAACTAGATCCAGCGGCGTTCTATCCAGCCCTCAACTACTTCAAGAAACGCTACTTCGAAGATGGCCGTTTCACCCACCACTTTAACAGCCTTAATATCCGGAACAACGACAGCCCTGCTATGGTAAAAGCGGTGCTA
This sequence comes from Burkholderiales bacterium, assembly GCA_035700525.1. GTDB lineage: Bacteria > Pseudomonadota > Gammaproteobacteria > Burkholderiales > JBDZVW01 > JBDZVW01. Next base: position 9,500 of record DASSON010000126.1, on the reverse strand, counting down.
TCTGGCAACAACCGTGATCCAGTGGATTCAGTTATTGCTTTGTTCATCATTATTTACCGCTTCCGCAACAATTACTTTCATGGTTCAAAGTGGGCCTACAACTTACGGGGTCAGCTTTGCAACTTCACCGTCGCAAACGAGTCTCTCATGAGAGCTATGGACATGTGCTGGGTATGACGATCACGTATAACATATAACCCTGATAACGAACGACAGAGGAGGTGTCAATGCGACCGGTGCAGGCATTTATTGTTGCGACCGTGATTCCAGGGCTGATCTCATGTGCGGTGCAGCCCCAAAGGCACTACCAGTGGTATAACGTGAATCTGACGGGCGATGCGGCCCAAAGCCAATTGCTCATCGACCAAGGACAGTGCACTGCGGTTGCGGAGCAGATTCCCATTCCTCAATATCGGGCGCCGACCTACCAGCCACCGCCAACCAGTTCCGTTTCAACATTCAGTGCCATGGACCAAGACGGCCGCATGTATACGGGACAAGTTCAGACCACGCCCACACCACAGGACACAAGCCCGTTTGGCACAGGCCCTCTGTCTGGCTATCTTGCTGGTAAGGCACAGGCCCGCGCTGAACAGCAGATAGCTAACGCGAAGGCGGCGCAACTGAAAGTGTTTGCTGGCTGTATGGCGCAGCGTGGGTGGCGATTGCAAGAGGCGGGGCAGCAATGAGATTGGTTCAGCGTAAGAAGTACGCAAAAGATGGGGTCGAGTCTTGTAATATATAGTTAAAAACTAGACCTTCTGTTTATTTGAGCCGATATTCACGATTGTCGTGGTTTATTCGGTAAAGCTGCAGTTAAATAGATACTTTGCATCACAATCCGGTTGAAAAACGTCGTCGGTGCGGCTCTGTACCATCGCTGAAGGCGACATCGGCACCAGGTTGCCAACCGCCCGTGAACGGGGGTATCGTGGCGGCGCCGGCCTTGGCGCTATAACAATAACTCATAGCAGCGCCTGATCCCGTCGGTTTGGCCGGCTCATTAACCATGTGAGGAGGCAACCATGAACTGGAAGTTGAAGGCTATTGCCGCGGTGTCGATGGCGGCCATGCTGGGCGGAGGCGTCGCGCAAAGCGCACTGGCGGCGGACGGCACGATCGTGCTGGGTGCCGCAGTGTCGCTGACCGGCAAGTATGCGACGCTCGGCAAGAATACGAAGGACGGTTATGACCTCGCCGTCACCGTGATCAACGAGAAGGGCGGCGTCAAGGTCGGAAACAAGCACTACAAGCTTGAAGTAAAGTACTACGACGACGAGTCCACCTCCGCGCGCGGCGCGCAGCTGGTCGAGCGGCTGATCAAGCAGGATCATGTGAACTTCGTGCTCGGGCCGTACAGCTCCGCGCTGACCAAGGCGATTGCGCCAATCACCGAGAAATACAGGATTCCGATGGTGGAGGGGAACGGCTCCGATCGCAGCTTGTTCAGCCACGGCTACAAGTATCTGTTCGCGGTGCTCGACACGGCCGACAATTATCTGCGGCCGGCGGTGACCATCCTCGCCGATGAGGCGAAGAAGGCGGGGCGCGATCCGAAGTCGATGAAAATCGCGATCGCGATCGAGAACGACAACTACTCGCAGGACGTGCGCAACGGCATCGTGGAGGCGGCGAAGAAATATGGCATGCACGTCGTGATCGATGAGAAGCTGCCGCCCGATCTCAACGACATGAGCTCCATACTGGCGAAGGTCAAGGCACTCAGACCCGACGCGCTGATGGTTTCCGGGCACGACAAGGGCGCGATCTTGGGTGTGCGGGAGGTCGCGGCGCAGAAGGTGTACGTGCCGATGCTGGCAACGACGCAATGCGATTCGGCGCAGATCATCAAGAAATTCGGCAAGGATGCGAACTATACGTTCTGCCCGTCACAATGGGATCATCGTCTGACCTATACCGACCGCTGGTTCGGTACGCCGCAGAAATACGCGGATCTGTTCAAGAAGACTTTCCACTATGATCCGCCGTATCAGGCGGCGGAATCGACGGCGCCGGTCGAGGTATTCGCCGACGCGATCGAGCGTGCCGGATCGCTCGATCCGCAGAAGGTGCGCGATGCGCTGGCGAAGACCGACCTGATGACGTTCTACGGGCCGATCAAGTTCAATGCGGCCGGCGAGAACATCGCCAAGTCGATGGTGATGTACCAAGTGCAGAATCAGCAATACGCGGTGGTGGGGCCGGCAAAATGGGCGACCAGCAAACCGATCTATCCGGCGCCGCAGTGGAACAAGCGGATGTAGCTGACAAACGATCCGGCGCCTGAAAAAGGCGCCGGATCGAGTGCGCCTGCCGTTTCCGGAACCTTGCCGGGCGGTTCATTCAGTGATCCGCGCCATAACCGGGCTGGGTCACCTTGCCGCGGAACACCAGGTACTGATAGCCGTTGTACACGAGCATGATCGGAATCAGCAGCCCGATGCCGGTGAGCATGAAAATCAGCGTCTTCGAAGCGGAACCGGCCGTATGCACATTGAGCGACGGCGGCACGATGTACGGGTAGAGGCTCGCCGCCAGGCCGATCAGCGAGACGGCGAAAATGATGATGCTCCATACGAACGGCGCCACTTCGTGGCGGCGCCGTAGTGCGCGCAGCAGCATCAGGAATGAGCAGGCGGCGGCGATCGGCAGCCACATCAGGCCGTAGAGCGCGTCCCCGAACCATTTGTCCTTCACAAAATCAAAAACCAGCGGTGTCCAGATGCTGACGCTGACGCCGACGGCGACCGTGAGCCACGCCGCCACGGCGGCGGTGCGGTAGGCTCTTTCCTGCAGCGGACCGACTGTCTTGACGATCAGATAGGTGGCGCCGAGCAGCAGGTAGCCGCAGCAGACGCCGATCGCCACCAGCAGTGAGAACGGGCTGAACCAGTCCATCATGCCGCCCACGAACTCGCCATTCCGGATCTCCATGCCGTGGATGATCGCGCCCAGCGTGAAGCCCTGTGCCAGTGCAGCGAGCAGACTGCCGAAGCCGAATGCGACGTTCCACATCAGCTTGCGGTGTGCGGTTTCGCGGAATTCGAATGCCACAGCGCGAAACATCAGCCCGAAGATGATGCCCATGATCGGCACATAGAGGCCGTGCAGCACGCTGCTGTATACGACCGGAAACGCGCCGAACAGCGCGCCGCCGAACAGCACCAGCCAGGTTGCGTTGCCGTCCCAGATGCTGCCCAGCGTGGCCATCATGATGCCGCGCTCGTCCTCGCTGCGGCTGCGCAGCGTGATCATGCCGACGCCGAGGTCGAAGCCGTCGAGCACGACGTACAGCATCAGGATCAGGCCGATCATGCCGTACCAGATGTTGGTCAGAAATCCGTGGATGCCGGCATCCATGTCGTTACCGCTACAGGCCTTCGCGCGCCGGATGGTCGCCGGCTTCCCAGGTTGGACGCGTGTCGATCACTTGCGCATGACGGGGTTCCGCACTGAGTTCGAGGTCCGGTCCGCGTACGATGATGCGGCGCGCGAAATACAGAAAGGTGACAATCAGCACGGCGTAGGCCACGACGAACAGGGCGGTGGTGGCGGTGACACTGGACACCGGCAGCGCTGATGCGCCTTCACTGGTGCGCATCACGCCGTAGATCACCCACGGCTGGCGCCCGACCTCGCGTACCGTCCAGCCACACTCCACCGCGACATAACCGAGCGGGATCGATGCCACCCATGCCCACAGCAATACCCGGTGCCGGCCGACGGCTTCCGCTGTCAGCCGTTGGCGCAGCCACAGCCATCCGCTCCGCAACATCAGCGCGAAAAACCAGAATCCGATCGCGACCATGACGCGGAAGCAATAGTAGATGAGCGGCAGCAGCGGCGGCTGGTCCTGCGGCGGGAAAGCCTTGAGGCCGGTCACCTGCCCGGTCAGGCTGTGTGTTGCCAGCAGGCTCAGCACGTACGGGATCTCGACCGACCAGTCGTTTTTCTGCGCGGCCTTGTCGGGCCATGCCACGACCGACCATGCTGCCGGCTGTCCCGGTGGATTCGTCTCCCAATGCCCTTCGAGCGCTGCGCCCTTCGCGGGCTGGTACTTGAATACCGTGATCCCGGAGCCGTCGCCGAGATAAATCTGAAGCGGTGTGATGACGATGGCAAGTGCCAGCGCCAGCTTCAGCGATTTGAGAAAAAATCCGGTATGGCGATTTTTGAGGATATACCAGGCGCTCAGTCCGCCCATCACGAACAGGCTGGTTTCGAGGCAGGCCACCCACATGTGTGAGACACCCCACGGCATGCTGGGGTTGAAAATCGCGGCGAAGTAATTATCCACCACGAAATGGCCGTTGACGAAACGGCCGCCGGCCGGCGTCTGCATCCAGGAATTCGCGGCGAGAATCCACACTGCCGAGAGTGACCCGCCGAGCGCCACCATGCAGGTGGCAAAAAAATGAATGGCGGGCGCCACGCGCCTCCATCCGAACAGCATGATGCCGAGAAAGCCCGCTTCGAGCATGAACGCCATGGCACCTTCGAAGCCCAGCATGTTGCCGAAAAAGCTGCCTGCCTCACGGGAAAACGGCGCCCAGTTGGTGCCGAACTCGAATTCCAGCGGCACCCCGGTGGCGACGCCGACGCCAAAATTGAGCAGGAACAGCTTGGCCCAGAAGCGGGCGTGGCGATAATAGTCCTGATCCCCGGTCTTGAGCCACAGCGCTTCCATCGTCACCAGGAAGATCGACAGCCCGATCGTCAGCACCGGATAAACGATGTGAAAGGTGGTGGAGATCGCAAACTGCCAGCGGGAAATGTCTATGCTGGGATTGATCATGGCCGTGACAGAACCCTATCTCATCGATTCATTTCCAGCGGCGGCCGCTCACAGGGCGACGGCAATCGCGCCGGCGGCAATCAGGAATATCGCCCATATCAGATCGAGGTTGACCCACGAGCGGTTGAGCAATCTCAGACCGAGATAGCGGTAAACCAGCCAGGCGATCGCGCCGGCAGTGGTGATCATGATAACCGCATGAGCAAAAGCTGCAAACAGCGCCAGGCTGGCGCCGGTCCGGAACAAGGCCATCGCCGACGCGTGCATGCCGGCGTGTCCATCGTTCACGCAAAGGCTCAGATAAACCGGAGCCAGCATCAGTCCGGCGCCATGCGCGGTCGCCATCAGAAACGACCATGTGACCAGATGACCCGGTCCGATGCGCGCGAGCCAGCGCGGATGGCGGCGATCGATCAGCTTGTAGAGACCCAAAGCAATCAGCAACACCCCGGTTGCGATGCGCACGAGCTCGAAGCGGGTGATGTAAACCGCCAGCGTGGCGAATGGCAGCAGTACTGCCGCCATCGCCAGGAAATGCCCGGCGGCGAGCGGCGGCAGCGCCGCGAATACGCCGCGCGCGCGCCGCTGCTGCATGCCGTTCGACAGTGCAAACAGCCAGCCCATTCCGGGGTTGATGCCGTGGTAGACGCCGAGCAGCGCGAGTGCGGTCCATGCCCCGGGATGAGCCGTGAAGCTCGCGGTCAGCATTGCGCCGAACCTGCGGTCCGGCGCAATACGTCCCTGAAAATTTTCAGTTCCACGAGCCGCGCTCGGCAGCCGCTAGGCGGACGGATAGCAGAATGAATCGGTCGAGCAATCGCCGCCTTCGAGCCGGGTCTGGTGGGAGCGGTAGCCGTCGGCGAATTCGACGAAGTAGCGCGGATCCAGTTCCAGTCCGCCGCCGTCCTTCACGTTCGCCATCACCTGCACGCCGGGCATCGCGCCGGGATAAAACTGTTCGTCCCACGTGCTGTAGAGCGAATTCGTAAAATAGACACGCTCGCCGTCACGGCTGATCTCGACCATCTGCGGCCCGCCGACGTAGGGTTTGCCGTTCGGATGCGGCGTTTTGCGGGTGATGCCGCCGATGTGCAGCGAGCCGGCGAGCTTCGGCTGCATCGGATCGGATACGTCGTACTGCCGCAGTTCGCCGGTGCCCCAGCACGACACGTAGAGAAAGCGATCGTCGAGCGAGAGGTCAATGTCGGTAATCAGCGGCGGCACTGCGTTGAATCCCTTCAGCAGAGCAGGCAGTTGATCGGCGTCGGCGGGCTCGGGTGGAATCGTCGCGGTCTTGGTTGCCTTGAATGAGCCGTTCTCGCGGTACCAGGTCCAGATCGAGCCTTCGAGATTCGTGGTATCGACGACCACGCCGAGGAACCCGTAGTCCCGGGTCGGTTCGTGTGCCGGGCGCACTTCGAGCGCCATCTGGTGGTTGGCACCGAGGTCGATGGTTTGCAGGTGACGGCGGCCGCGCAGATCCCAGAAGTGCAGGCAGTGGCCGTACTGGTTGGCCAGCAGATCCTCGGGAACGACACCGTTCTCGAACTGCGGCGGCTTGCCCCATTCACTGCTGACCATGTAATTGCTTGCCATGTTCCACCAGAAATCGTAGTGCATCAGCTGCGGGCCACGGTCGATCTCCCAGCGGCCGAGCACGTCGAAGCTCTCGCAGTCCATCAGGAAGACTCCGGCCGGTCCTTCATCGCCGTTCCTGCCCTTGCCGCCGAGCGTGCTGATGTAGAGTCCTTCAGGTCCGCAGTGGACAGTGTGTGGCCGTGAATAGCCGGTTTTTTTCAGCAATTCTTCGGGCTCGATCACTTTGACGAGCGTCGCCCGCTTCGGATCGGGTTTGGTGTCGATGACATGAATGCGCGAGGAGCGGATGCCGGGAACGATCAGGTAGCGGCGCTCGGTAAACGGATGCGCGCTCAGCGGACACAACATCGCGCTGCAGGCGTTCCAGCCGAAGTGATGCAGTTCGTCGCCCTTGTTCGGCAGTGTGACCTGATGCACCACGTGCCCGTAGCTTGACGATGCGGGATCGACATCGACAACCGCCACTGCGTCCGGCTTCGATGCGTCGGGACAGAGCAGCACGACGTAGGCATAGCGTTCGCGTGGTGCCTCCATCGCAATCCTTGCGGACGGATAGAAGGTGGGATCGGGACGCATTTGCAAAGCGGCCATGGCAAACCTCCTTTGCTCGGATGGCGCGTCTCGCCTGAGAGGCGCACGGTGACGAACGTGCGCGAAGCATCCGCCGCAGGCTGGCGCTATTTCGAAAACATTTTCTGCAGATTGTCGAAGCCGGCCTGATAGATGCCGCGCACGACCTTGACGGCGTCATTTTCAGATGCGTTCCGGGGATCGAACTGGCCCGACCATTCCATGGTCGAAGTACCATCGCCGTTGTCGGTGACCTTGATTTCGGAGAGATAGTTGGATACCGGCAGCGGGCTGTCGGTGATCGAGTAGCGGTAAATCTTTTCCGTCTCACTGACGTCCTCGAGACGTTCTATGATGGTGCCGCCGCCGATCAGACTCAGCTTGCGGATGGAACCCTTGCGGTCACCATCCGATTCACATTTTTCGATTGCCGGATGCCAGTCGCCAAGCGCGCTGAAACTGCCGATGGACTGCCACAGGATATTTGCCGGAACGGCCAGCTCGGTTTCCATTCTTACCTTTGCCATCATGAACCTCCTTATGGAAAGGGATCGACTGCCGGAGATGATTTCGCCGCAGGACCGGTATATTCTGCTACTGAAACTTGAAAACGCAAAATAGCGGCCCCATTATGGATTTGTAAATTTTCAGGAATCCACAGCATGCGTTCCGACAAGTTAACGACCAAATTTCAGGAAGCGTTGAGCGACGCCCAGAGTCTCGCGGTAGGACACGACAATGCCTACATGGAGCCACAGCACGTACTCTACGCGCTGCTCAATCAGCAGGATGGCGGCACGGCGTCGCTGCTGGCACAGGCCGGCGTCAACGTCACGCCGCTGAAGGCCGCGCTCAAGCAGAACATCGAGCGCCTGCCGAAGGTGGAAGGCACTGGCGGCGAAGTCAACGTGTCGCGTGAGCTGGGCAATCTGCTTAACGTAACCGACAGGGAAGCGCAGAAGCGTGGCGACCAGTTCATCGCGTCCGAAATGGTCCTGCTGGCGCTGACCGGCGACAAGGGCGATACCGGCCGGCTGCTGAAGCAGCACGGCGCGACGCGCGCGCACCTGGAGCAGGCGATCAACACGGTGCGCGGCGGCGAGAATGTCACCGGCCAGGACGCCGAGAGCAGCCGCCAGGCATTGAAAAAATATACCGTTGATCTTACGGACCGTGCGCGGCAGGGCAAGATCGACCCGGTGATCGGCCGCGACGACGAAATTCGCCGCGTGGTGCAGATTCTGCAGCGGCGCACCAAGAACAATCCGGTGCTGATCGGCGAGCCGGGCGTGGGCAAGACCGCGATCGTCGAAGGGTTGGCGGCGCGCATCGTCAACGGCGAAGTGCCGGAAACGCTGAAGGGCAAGCGCGTGCTGGCGCTCGACATGGCGGCGCTGCTCGCCGGCGCGAAGTACCGCGGCGAATTCGAGGAGCGATTGAAGTCCGTGCTGAAGGAAATCGCGCAGGACGCGGGGCAGACCATCGTCTTCATCGACGAGCTACACACGATGGTCGGCGCCGGCAAGGCCGAAGGCGCGATCGATGCCGGCAACATGCTGAAGCCGGCGCTTGCGCGCGGCGAGCTGCATTGCGTCGGCGCCACCACGCTCGACGAATATCGCAAGTACATCGAGAAGGACGCGGCGCTGGAGCGGCGCTTTCAGAAAGTGCTGGTCGAAGAGCCGAGCGTCGAGGATACGATCGCGATCCTGCGCGGCCTGCAGGAAAAGTACGAGCTGCATCATGGCGTCGAAATCACCGATCCGGCGATCGTCGCCGCGGCCGAGCTGTCGCATCGCTACATCACCGACCGCTTCCTGCCGGACAAGGCGATCGATCTCATAGACGAGGCGGCCGCGCGCATCAAGATGGAGATCGACTCCAAGCCGGAAGAGATGGACCGCCTCGACCGGCGGCTGATCCAGCTCAAGATCGAACGTGAGGCGGTGCGCAAGGAGAAGGACGAAGCGTCGAAGAAACGCCTGGCGCTGATCGAGGACGAAATCGCGCGTTTGCAGAAGGAATATTCCGATCTCGAGGAGATATGGAAAGCCGAGAAGGCGCAGGTGCAGGGCGGTGCGCAGATCAAGGAAGAGATCGACCGCATCAAGGCCGAGATGGCGAAACTGCAGCGCGAAGGCAAACTGGAGAAAGTGGCCGAGCTGCAATACGGCAAGCTGCCGCAGCTTGAAGCGCGTCTCAAGGACGTATCACAGGCCGAAGCGGCCGGGGTGCAGCACAAGCTGTTGCGCACCCACGTCGGCACCGAAGAGATCGCCGAGGTGGTGTCGCGCGCGACCGGCATTCCGGTGGCGAAGATGATGCAGGGCGAACGCGACAAGCTGCTGCGGATGGAAGAGCAGTTGCATCGGCGCGTGGTCGGCCAGGACGAGGCGGTGCGGCTGGTGTCGGATGCGATCCGGCGTTCGCGCGCGGGGCTCGCCGATCCCAACCGGCCGTACGGATCGTTCCTGTTCCTGGGGCCGACCGGTGTCGGCAAGACCGAGCTGTGCAAGGCGCTGGCCGAATTCCTGTT
>DASSON010000125.1:0-23156 GCA_035700525.1 Burkholderiales bacterium | reverse complement strand
GCAGCCGGCAAACCCAAGAAGGTCGCCCTCGTCGCCTGCATGCGCAAACTGCTCACCATCCTCAACGCCATGGTCAGAACCGGCAAACCATGGGACGAATCTCGTCATTTCGCTTGACAGCCAAGACAGCTGCTCCTCATTTGAGGAGGGGAAATCTCCAGGGTGACGTCAAGTAACCTCCGAAGACTAACTTGGCTGCGCCGCGACCGCGACATCGTTCACAAAAGCTTCGCACCCAACGGAACCGGTTTGTCCGGCACACACAAGGCGACCTCTCCGCGCTCATTGTGAAATCCGGTCACCAGGCACTCGGACATCAACGGGCCGATCTGCTTCTTGGGAAAATTGATCACGCCGACGACCAGCTTCCCGACCAGTTCCTCCGGCCGATAGAGATGAGTAATTTGAGCGCTCGATTTCTTCACGCCGATCTCCTCACCGAAATCGACGTGCAGCACATAGGCCGGTTTTCGCGCTTCCGGAAAGACCGCGGCACTCACGATACGTCCGACGCGCAATTCGACCCGGGTGAAGTCATCCCACGAGATGGTTTCCATTTCGGTTTCCATAAAAGCACAACGACCTTGCGAACGGTTGATGTTCCGTATTAACCACCGCGCGTCCGCGACGCCTGCTCGGACGCACGCAGCAGTTCGGCAAACAACGCGCCGGCAAGCCGCGTCTTCAAGCTGCCGCGCGCCTCGGCCAGTCCGATGCGCCGGTGCAACGGCGGGTCGCCGAACGGCAGTAGCGTGACATTCGCATAAACGTCGAGATCGGTGTCGCATACCGGCAGGATTGAAACGCCGAGCCCGTGTCGGACCATCAGTGCGATCGTTTCCTGTGAATCGAGCTCCATCGCGGCGCGCAGCGTGATGCCGCGGCTGCGCAGCCCGGCCTCGATCATGCGGCCGACCCAGAACGTGCGGTTATAGCGGATATAGGGCAGCGATGTCAGCGCCGCAACATCGCCCGCATACGTCGCGCCGGGCGGCGCGATCACCATGATCGGTTCCGATGCGAATGGCCGCCACACCAGCCGGTCGGGCAGCCGGCGCGGCTCGCTGATGATGGCCGCGTCGAGCTCGCCATGCACAAGCTGCATGGTAAGCGTTTCCGAAATGCCGTTCGTAACGCGCACCGCCAGCCGCGGATGCAGTTCGGCGAGCCGCGCCAGCGCGCGCGGAATGATGCTGATCAGCGCGCCCGGGATGGCGCCGATAACGAGCCGCCCCGACAGACGGTCGGCGCCGGACAGCGATTCGCCAAGCTCGTCGTAGAGCCGCACGACTTCGCGCGCGCGCTCCAGCAGCGCCACCCCGTCGGCGGTCAGCCGTAGCGGCTTGCGGCCGCGATCGAACAGCCGCATGCCAAACTCGTCTTCCAGTGCGCCGATCTGCATGCTGATCGCGGATTGCGTCAGATTGAGCACGTGCGCCGCGCGCGCCAGGCTGCCGTGATCGGCGACCGCAATCAGCGCCTTCAGTTTTCGCATGCTCATGAATCAACCCACCCATCGATATTCGCGCTTTGCGTAACTTCACGTTTTATGAACTAAAAGTCAAATTAATTTTGATTCTCTGATAATTATTTGCTGTTACCATAGGCTCGTTCATCTGTTGAGCAGGACGCATATGGCCGCCCCGCAGACAATGCCCGAGCCGCGAATCCGCACCATCGTCACCGGCGTCATTGGCGCCGACACGCATATCGTCGGCAACCGCATCCTGACGATGGCGCTCGAAAAGGCGGGCTACAAGGTGGTGACGCTGGGCGCGCTGACGCCGGCGCCGGAATTCATCAAGGCGGCGATCGAAACCGCCGCCGATGCCATCCTGGTATCTTCACTTTACGGTCAGGGCGAGCTCGATTGCCGCGGCTTCCGCGATTTGTGCATCGAGGCCGGACTGGAAAACATCCTGATCTACGTCGGCGGCAACCTGGTGGTCGGCAAACAGCCGTGGGTGGAAGTCGAACAACGCTTTCTCGCAATGGGCTTCGATCGCGCCGCCGCTCCCGGCACACGCGTCGAGACCGTACTGCAATGGCTGGAGCAGGATTTCGCAGCACGGGGGTGAAGATTCAACCGCCAGGGGCGCCGAGCAAAAGCCGATGCCGAAACCACAGATAATCATGGATGAACGCGGGTTAAATCTCCCCTTCACCTCACTTTGTCAAAGGAGGGCAGGAGAGGGATTTTCGCTGTTTGCGCATTCATGGTTCACCGAGATTCCCTTGGCGTCCCTGGCGCCGTGGCGGTTAAGAATCCAATGACCTCCGCCCTGCTGATCGATTTCGGTAGCACCTGGACCAAGCTGCGCGTGCTCGATCTCGAGCGGCACGCGATCATCGGTTCGGGCCAGGGGCCGTCGACCGTCACCACCGACATCACGATCGGCATGAACGCCGCGCTTGCCGATCTCGAACACCGCATCGGGCAACTGCCGTACTTCCGCTACCGGCTGGCATCGTCGAGCGCCGCCGGTGGACTGCGCATGGTAACCGTGGGACTGGTGCGCGAGCTGACCGCGGAGGCGGCGCGCCAGGCGGCGCTTGGCGCCGGCGCCAAGCTGGTCGGCACGTTTGCCTACCGTCTGACCGCCGCCGACGTCGCGCGCATTGCCGAGCTCGCACCGGACATCCTGCTGCTGGCCGGCGGCACCGACGGCGGCAACCGCGACATCATCCTGCACAACGCCGAAATGCTCGGCAAGAGTCCGCTTGATTGCCCGATCGTGGTGGCCGGCAACCGCGACGCGGCTGACGAGGCACGCGCGCATCTCGGAGACCGCAACGTCATCATCGCCGACAACGTGATGCCGGAATTCAACCGGATCGAGATCGAACCGGCCCGCGCCGCGATCCGCAAGATTTTCATCGAGCGCATCGTGCATGCGAAAGGCATCGACCGCGCACGCGAAGCGTTCGACGCGGTGCTGATGCCGACACCGGCCGCGGTGCTGGAAGGCGCGAGGCTGCTCGCCGACGGTCACGGTTCGACGCCAGGCATCGGGCCGCTGATGGTGGTCGATCCCGGCGGCGCCACCACCGACGTGCATTCGGTCGCGGACGGCACGCCGGCGGCCGACGTCGTCAGGCACGGCCTGCCGGAACCGCACGACAAGCGCACCGTCGAGGGCGATCTCGGCATGCGGCACAACGCCGCCAACATCGCCGATGCCGCCGGACTGGAAACGATCGCGCGCGATGCCGGACTCGATCCGTCAGCGGCGCGCGCCATGCTCGACAATCTGTTGTCCGATGTCGAGCGCCTGCCGCAGAATGCGCAGGAAGCGGCGCTCGATCGCGCGCTGGGCCAGGCCGCTATCCGCATCGCGGTGCAGCGTCACTGCGGCCGGGTCGAAACGGTGTACACGCCGACCGGCCCGGTCACGCTGCAGCATGGAAAAGACCTGACCGCCGTGCGCGCGGTGATCGGCACCGGCGGCGTACTCGCGCATGCCACCGAGCCGCAGGCGCTGCTCGCCGCGGCGCTGGCGAGCGCCGACCAGCCGGATTCGCTGCGGCCGCACCGGCCGCAACTGATGCTCGATCGGGACTATCTGCTCTATGCCTGCGGCTTGCTGGGCGCGGTGGCGCCCGAAGCCGCGATCGAAATCGCACTCAAGCATCTCGTGTTGCTCGACCCGGAGGCCATCCATGAACGCACCTGCCACGCCTGACGCCACCCGCCGGCCACTGTCACAGACGCGCATCGCGGACGACGAATTCGCGGCCATGCGGCGCGCAAATCTGGCACGCTGGCCGACCGGCGCCGAAGTCGATTTCGATGCGGCGGTCGAAGTGCACCAGACGTTGCCGCAACACAAGCAGCTGGCGGCCGTGCTGCAGCAGGCCGACCTCGAACGGCGCTGCCTGACGCAGCCGCGCGGCGGTTTCGGCACCTTTGAACTGCAGAAGGAGCTGATGCAGGTGCTCGATCGCGACGGGCTCGCCGACGTCGTTCCGACCACCACCGACAGCTACACCCGCAACGAGCAGTTCGAGCTCGCGCAGCGCGGCATCGAGGCGTCACAGGAAGCGGGACGCTCGATGCTCAACGGCTATCCGATCGTGAACTACGGCGTGGCGCGCGCACGCGACCTGATCAACGCCATCGACAAGCCCGCGATCATGCTGACCGGCACCACGATGCCGAAGCTCACCGGCGAGATCGGCTTTGCCGGCGGCTACACCGGCTATCTCGGTTCAGGCATTGCGTACACCGTGTCCTACATCAAGAACCTGTCGATCGAGGATGGCATCCGCAACTACCAGTATCTCGACCGCCTGGCGGCGATGTACCGCGAACGCGGCGTCGAACTGCATCGGCGGCAGCCGGGATTTCTGACCGGCACCAACATCCCGCCATGCATTGCGATCATCACCTGCGTGCTCGACTGTCTGCTGGCGTGTGCGCAGGGCGTACGCAATTACGGGCTTGAGCTCGGCCAGACGCTGCACTTGGTGCAGGACGCGGCGGCGATCGCGGCGTGCCGTGAGTTGTGCCAGGAATATCTGCAACGGCTCGGCTATTACAACGTATTCACGTCGATCTCCTCATTGCACTGGATGGGTGCATGGCCGCAGGACGAGGCGCAGGCGACAGCGCTGGTGGTCTATGGCGGCACACTGGCCGCGATCGGCGGCGCGGTCAGCGTGACGACGAAGACCACGCACGAAGCATTCGGCCTGCCGACGCCGCAGGCCAATGCCGAGGGCCTGCGCATGACGCGCACCGCGATCTATCTGGCGCGCCACATCCGGCTCGACGGCTTTGCGGAATACGAGGAAGAGAAAAAACTGATCGGGCAGGAAGTGCGGCCCATCGTCGACAAGGTGCTGGAAATGGGTGACGGCGACGTCGCGGTCGGCACCGTGCGCGCGTTCGAAGCCGGCGTGCTCGACATTCCGTGGTCACCGAACCGTCACGTCAAAAGCCGCGTGCTGCCGGCGCGCGACGCCGACGGCTGCCTGCGCATTCTCGATCCGGGACTGATGCCGTTTTCGAACGAAATACTCGCAATCCACGAAGCCAAGCTACGGCAGCGCGCCGAACGCGAGCACACGGAATACGGACCCGAGCTCGCGGTGCAGAGCGTCTACGAAATTTCGGAGCCGATCAGCAAGTTGCTGAGCGACAAGCGCGCACAAGTATGATGGTGCGCGGGGCACACCCTATTATGTTTGAAAACCAACCACCCCTCCGCTTCGCTCCTGCGACCGCGCAAGGAGGAGCAGGGCCCGCGAAGCGGGTGCGACCCTGGAGCGGGATGCGGGCGCCGCAAGACGCGCTCGCCGGCATCCTTTGCGCTGCCCGATCCCCTTCGGGCCCCTCGGCCGACGCTCCGAGGCGCCCTCCTTACAAACAGGAGGGGAAAAACGTATCGTGCGGTAAACGACGCACGAATTCTCCCCTCCTCAAAGAGGAGGGGTGGACGCGCAGCGGACGGGTTGTCAGGCGCGCCGGCGCACCACATGCATTCTCCGTAGCGTGTAAGTCGAATTAGCTCACAGAGCGTAATCCAACCTGCGAAGTTCTCATTCGGCCGGCGATGTCGCATACCTGCCGAGTCCGGCATCTTTCGCTGAAAGGTCGCTGACCGCCGCCCAGTCCAGTTTTTCGCCGCCGTGCGCGAGCAGCGTCAGAAAACGGTCGCGCAACAGACTGGCGATCGGCATCGGCACTTGCAGATTCTCCGCCGCGGCCAATGCGAGGCGAATGTCCTTCTGTCCCAGCGGCGCGGCAAATCCGGCCGGTTCGAACTTGCGGTCCGCGATCAGTGCACCATAGCCTTTGTAAACCGGCGCGCCGAACAGCGTCGATGTAAGGAGTTCGAGATAGGCGCGGCGATCCACGCCGCCCTTCTCGATCAGCGCCATCGCTTCGCCAAGCGACTCGATAACGCACGCCAGCAGAAAATTCCCGCTGAGTTTGACCAGACTGGCCGCCTGCGGCGTTTCAGATACGACGAAGGTGCGCTGACCGATCGCGTCGAACAGCGGCTGCGCTGCCGTGATCGCGGCATTCGAGCCGGCGGCAACGACGAACAGCTTGCGTGCGGCCGCGGCGTCGGGGCGGCCGAAAACCGGCGCTGCGACGAACTGCTGACCCGCCCGTGCATGGGCTGCCGCCAGCCGTTCCGATAGTGTGACGCTGACCGTGCTCGACGAAACATGAACTGCGCCACGGCCGAGACGGCGCAGAACGCCGTCATCATCGAATACGACATTGTCGACCGCGGCATCATCGGACAGCATCGTAACCACCGCGTCTCCGCCGCAGGCCTGGGCTATGTCGGCAGCCGGTCTGGCACCCTTTGCCAGCAACGGCTGCATCTTTTCGCGAGACCGGTTGTAAACCGTCACCTCGTGACCGGCCTGCAGCAGATTTGCCGCCATGCCGGAACCCATTTGTCCAAGACCGATAAAACCGACTTTCATCATCGCGATCCTTTGCATTCATTCGCTGGTTGAGGACCGGCGCCCGGCATCACGACCGCGCTCCGGAATTTGTGAAATAATCTGACGATCGGCCAATGTAAACGAGAGATGACTTTTTCATTTGTCAGACGGACGAGCCGTTGGTTCGCAATCGCCGGCGTTCCGGGTTCACGATGAACGCGAATGCAATGCAGACCCGACGGCTAATCATCCGCGGCCAGGTACAGGGCGTGGGCTTTCGCTACTCGATGGTGCGCCAGGCGCGCACACTGGGCGTAACCGGCTGGGTGCGCAATCGTCCCGACGGATCGGTCGAAGCAGTCGTGAACGGCAACCCGCAGGCGGTTGACGCGATGATCGAATGGGCGCACCGCGGTCCGCCGGGCGCGATCGTGCGCGACGTAACGGTCGCGGAAAGCGATGGCGAATACGATACGTTCGAGACGCGGCGTGACTGAGCGTCAAGCATCGGCTGTACTGTTATGCGTAAACGACCCGCACATTGCCGGGTTCGAGCCACGCCGCCAGCGATTCCAGCAATTCGTCCCGCGGATCGACCCGCCATTCGTCACCGAGCGTGATCTCGCATGCGGCGTCCTGATTGTGATACGCGACCGCGACGCGGCAGCCGCCCGGCCGGTACGGTCCGAGCAGTTCACGCAATTTCTGACCTGACGATTGGCCGTTGCAGGTGAGGCGGATGTAGCGTGCGAAGCGGCTGCGCGCCGCCGCCAGGTCGTACAGCTTGTCAGCAGAGATGCGCAGTCCGCCACTGAAATCGTCGTGCATGACGCGGCCTTCGGCGATCAGCACGCGATCTTCCTTGAGCCAGTGGCGGTGCTGCTCGAAAATTTCGCTGAACACCGTCATCTCGACCCGCGCGCGTCCGTCGTCGAGCATGATCACCGCCATGCGGCCGCGGCGCGTCATCTGGATACGCACGCTGAAAATGATGCCGGCGAGTATGACAGTTGAATCGCTCGGCTGCAGCCGGTCGAGCGTCATGCGCAGCACGCCCCTGAACTCCTCCGCGTACGACTCGAATGGATGGCCACTCAAGTAAAAGCCCAGCGCCAGCTTTTCGTTCTGCAGCCGCTCCTTGTCCGGCCACGGCGCGGCATTCACTGCCGGCAGTTGCGGCGCGACCGCGAGACCGTCGAACAGGCTCACCTGCTGCGCGGCGCGGCTCGCCTGCTCCGCACCTTCCAGTGCAATGCCGGCCAGCGCCATCAGATGCGCGCGGCTGGGATCGATACAGTCGAACGCGCCGGCGCGGATCAGCGATTCGATCACGCGGCGGTTGACCAGCCGCTTGTCGACGCGCAGACAGAAATCGAACAGATCCTTGAACGGTCCGTCCGCTTCGCGCGCGTGGATGATGCCGCGGATCGCCTGCTCGCCGGTACCCTTGATCGCCCCCAGTCCGTAGCGGATCGTACTTTCATCCACCGGTGTGAAGCGATAATCGCTTTCATGAACGTCCGGCGGCAGAATCGTCAGCCCGTTGGCACGTGCATCGTCGTAAATCGACTGCACCTTGTCGGTATCGGCCATGTCGGCAGACATGGTCGCCGCCATGAACGCCGACGGAAAATGCGCCTTCAGATACGCAGTGTGGTACGCGACCAACGCGTAGGCCGCGGCGTGCGACTTGTTGAAGCCGTAGCCGGCGAACTTTTCCATCAGATCGAAGAGCTGGGTGGCGGCTGCTTGCGACACACCGTTCTTTGCGGCGCCGGCAATGAAGATGTCGCGGTGCTCCGCCATCTCCTCCTTCTTCTTCTTGCCCATCGCGCGCCGCAGCAGATCGGCCGCGCCCAGCGAATAGCCGCCGATCACCTGCGCGATCTGCATCACCTGTTCCTGGTACACCATCACGCCGTAAGTCGGCCCCAGAATCGGTTCCAGCCGCGGATCCGGATACTGCACTGATTGACGCCCGTGCTTGCGGTCGATGAAATCCGGAATCAGGTCCATCGGCCCCGGCCGGTAGAGTGCGTTCAGTGCAACGATGTCGTCGAAACGGTCGGGGCGGGCGCGCTTCAGCAGATCGCGCATGCCGCGCGATTCGAACTGGAACACGGCGGCAGTGTTGGCGCTCGAGAATATGCGGTAGGCGTCGGCATCGTCGAGCGGAATCGACTCAAGCGTGAAATCCGCGAGCTCGGGCTTCAGCATGCGCACGTAGCGCACTGCCCAGTCGAGAATGGTGAGCGTGGTGAGGCCTAGAAAATCGAACTTGACGAGGCCGATCGCCTCGACGTCGTCCTTGTCGAACTGGCTGACCAGATTATCGGAGCCGGAGCCGATGTAGAGCGGACAGAAATCGATCAGTCGGCCGGGCGCGATCAGCACGCCGCCGGCGTGCATGCCGATGTTGCGCGTCAGCCCTTCCAGGCGTTCCGCCAGCTCCAGCAGCTCGCGCACCTCGTCTTCTTTTTCCTCGCGCTCCTTCAACTGCGGCTCCATCTCACGCGCCATCTGCAGCGTGATGGTCTTGCCGGGCTGGAACGGAATGAGCTTCGCCAGCTGGTCGCAAAAACTGTACGGCAGATCGAGCACGCGGCCGACGTCGCGCACCACTGCCTTCGCCGCCATCGTACCGAATGTTGCGATCTGCGACACGCTGTCGGCGCCGTAACGCTCCTTCACGTAATCGATCACGCGATCGCGCCCGTCCTGGCAGAAATCGATGTCGAAGTCCGGCATCGACACGCGTTCCGGATTGAGAAAGCGCTCGAACAGCAGATCGTAGCGCAGCGGATCGAGATCGGTGATGCCGAGCGAAAACGCGACCAGCGAACCGGCGCCGGAGCCGCGCCCCGGACCCACCGGCACGCCATTGTGTTTCGCCCAGTTGATGAAGTCGGCGACGATCAGGAAATAGCCCGCGAACCCCATCTGGATGATGGTGCGAATCTCGAATTCCAGCCGCTCGCGATAGCGCGGCAGGTGCTGCATCCGCGTTTCCGGATCCGGGAAAAGCTGCTGCATGCGGCGTTCCAGTCCGGCCGCCGCCTGGCTGTGCAGATAATCATCGAGCGTCACACCGTCGGGCGTCGGAAACAGCGGCAGGCGGTTGATGCCGAGCTCCAGCTTCAGGTTGCAGCGGCGCGCAATCTCGACGCTGTTCGCCAGCGCGGACGGAATATCGGCAAACAGCTCGCACATTTCCGCTTGTGTCGTGAAATACTGCTCTTCGGTGAACTGCTTCGGCCGGCGCGGATCGGCGAGCACGTACCCTTCGGACACGCACACCCGCACTTCGTGCGCCTTGAAATCGTCGGCCTTCAGAAACTGCACCGGATGCGTCGCCACCACCGGCAACTGCAGTTTCGCCGCCAATGCCAGCGCGCGCTGCACACCGCTTTCGAGCGGCAAATGCGTGCGACGCAGGCGCTGCAATTCGATGTAGAAGCGCTGCGGGAACAACTGCGCCCACGCCTGCGCCCGCGCTTCGGCCTCGCGTTCGTTGCCGGTCAGCAGCGCATGGCCGACGTCGCCGTGGTGCGCGCCGGAAAGCGCGATCAGATCGGTGGTGCCGCCGTCGGCAAACCACGCCCGGTTGATTTCCGCGCGGCCGCGCCACATGTTCTCGCGATACGCGCGCGACAGCAGCTCGCACAGCCGCAGGTAGCCGTTGCGCGACTGCACCAGCAGCAGCAGCCGGTACGGCTTGTCGCGGTCGGCATCGTTTTGGATCCAGGCGTCGCAGCCGATGATCGGCTTGATGCCGGTACTGCGCGCCCGGCGGTAGAATTTGACCAGGCCGAACAGATTGGCCAGATCGGTCAGCGCCAACGCCGGCATGCCGTCGGCCGCCGCGCAGCGTACCGCCTCGTCGACGCGTACGATACCATCCGAAATCGAGTACTCGCTGTGCAGCCGCAGGTGGATGAAGGATGGTTCGCTCATGTCGGCGCTTATCTTATCAACATTCGGGCATGCCTGAGTATTGACACGGCGGGTTGCCGATTGTAGCCGGGCGCGAGCCACCGCTGCCGTGCCGCACGCACGGTAGTGCGTTGAACTCATCGCCGCTTGCGGCGTCTATTGCCAGTCTGCCGGATTTCATTTCATGTTCGATCCGCGTGTCGCACTCGCCGTCATCCTCACGCTGTTCGTGTCGGTTCTGCAAGCCGGCACGGCACCGCATGCCGCCGCGCCGGTGATCACGCCGCAGGTGCGGCAGGGGATCTATGCGCCGCAACGCTCGGCCGTGCGTCCGGCACGGCATCTGCGCCGCCACCCTGCGGCAAAACACTCGCCGCCGTCGAAAAACCCTGCCGCGAAACAACATACGGCAGTTCTGTAAGAAAAAACATCGCCCGGCACCGTGCACGGGCCGCGCCATGCGCGGAACAGCGAATTGCGCGATAATGCGATGCATGTCCGAGCCGCTGCGCGGCCGGTTTTCGCGTACATCATTGCCGCGCGCGTGCTGAAAAACAACACACCGGCCCCGCCCTCGTCCGTGTCTCGCAGCCCCACGCGCTCCGGCGTCATCGCGCTGATCGCCCTGTCGTTCATCTGGGGCTATACCTGGGTCGTGCAGAAGGAAGGGCTGCGCTTCGCCGGACCGTTCGACTACGGCGTACTGCGCTCGATCCCCAGCGCACTGATCCTGTTCGGCGCGATGATTGCGACGCGCCGTCCGCTGCGGCTGCCGTCGCCGTGGCGCACGCTGCTGTTCGGCCTGTTCCAGACCACCGGCTTCATCGCATTCACCAATTGGGCGCTGCTGGCAGGCGGCGTCGGCAAGACCGCGATCCTGGTCTACACGATGCCGTTCTGGACGCTGCTGATTGCATGGCCGGTGCTGGGCGAACGGGTGCGCGGGCTGCAATGGCTGGCCGTGGCGCTGGCCGGTGCCGGACTGATCCTGGTGCTGGAGCCGTGGCATCTCGGCGGAACGGTCGCCAGCAAGATTCTGGCACTCGCGGGTGGCATCTGCTGGGCCGCCAGTGCAATCGTCGCCAAACATTGGCGCCGCCATGAACAGTACGATCTGATGGCGGTGACCGCGTGGCAGATGCTGCTGGGCGGTATCGGGCTCGGGATCATCGCGTGGCTGGTGCCGTCGCACCCGGTTCACTGGACGCCCTATTTCGGCTGGCTGCTCGCGTACATGATCATTTTCAGCACCGCAGTCGGCTGGTTTTTGTGGCTGTTCATCCTGAGCCGGCTGCCGGCCGGCATCGCGGGGCTGTCGATGATGGCGGTGCCGGTACTCGGCACGCTGTTTTCCCGCTTGCAACTCGGCGAACGGCCGGGCGGCAGCGAGCTCGCCGGCATCGTCGTGATCGCGGCGGGCCTCGCGCTGCTGACATGGGCAACCCGCCGCGACGAGGCCGGCGGCGATGAAAACGCCCACGCGTCTTCCGAAATCGAACGTCGCAACGATATTCGGGTACGATGATACGCAAATGAAACCCGGCGCATCACATTTTCACGAGATACGCGGATTGCGCCATCACGTGCGCACCTGGGGCGACGAGCGCAGCCCGACGCTGTTTCTGCTGCATGGCTGGATGGACGTATCGGCATCGTTCCAGTTCGTCGTGGATGCGCTGCAGGACGACTGGCACGTCGTGGCGCCGGACTGGCGCGGCTTCGGACTGAGCACATGGGCACCCGGCGGCTACTGGTTTCCCGACTATTACGCGGATCTCGACGCGCTGCTCGATCTGTATCAGCCGGATACGCCGGTCAACCTGGTCGGCCACAGCATGGGCGGCAACGTCGCGTTGATGTATGCCGGCATGCGCCCGCAGCGCGTGGCGCACGTGATATCGCTGGAAGGTTTCGGCACACCGCGTGTCGCTTCCGACGAAGCGCCGCGACGCTATGCGCAATGGCTCGACGAGCTGCACGAGCCGACGGCGTGGAAACTGTATGAATCATTGGATGCGCTCGCAGCACGTCTCGGGCGCGACAATCCGCGGCTGAGCGCTGAACAGGCAGCCTTCCTCGCATCACATCGCGCCGAACAGATGTCCGACGGCAGTGTCCGGCTGCGCGCCGACCCGCGCCATCGCATCGTCAATCCGGTGCTGAACCGCATCGACGAAAATTTCGCGTGCTGGCAGGCGATCGACGCGCCGGTATTATGGGTGCGCGGCGCGGACACGACCGCCCGCGTTCTCGCCACCGATACGCCGCGCGAACTCGCGCAGCGCAAGCAGGCGTTCCGCAATCTGCGTGAGGAGACCATCCCCGATTGCGGGCACATGATGCACTTTGACCAGCCTGTAAAACTCGCGCGCGTGATCGAGGAATTCATGCGGGCGCAACGATGAGCTCAGCCGTGACGCGACGTCACCGGCATCACGCAGGGCAGTCTCGCGCCCTCAAAAAGTTCTGGCTGCGAACGGTTCGGTGATCTCGCCGTTCAGTTCCGCCAGGCGCGTCACAAGCCAAGGCTCCGGCCGGCCGAAACTGAGCCGCCGGACCGCGACCGGGGACGATTTCAACTGCGGCTGGTGGCTGACGGGATCACGCGCATACCAGGTGTGCTGGTTGGCGGACTGGGCGCCGTGCCCGTAGTAAAACGGCACGAAGACCTCTCCCGGCGCGTATTGCCGTCGATGTTGGCCGACTGCAGACCGCCGCGCCACAGCTTTCCCAGCGTGTAAAACTCCTCGAGCATGAGCTGCCCGGAGTTGTAGCAGGCGAGATTGTCATGCCCCTGCTGCCAGGCTTCCCTGAAACGTTCGACGAAGAACGCCATCGCCTCCGGCCAGCTCACCGGCCGCAGCGGCTCGCTCTTGCTGCGGCGGATCATCGGCGTCGTGCCGCGGCGCTGCGAATGGTTGGCGACCCACCCGTAACGGCCCTTCGGGCCGACATGACCGAAATTGACCGAATGATCAGCCGCGCCGCGAACGCCGACGATGCGTCCGTCCTTGACCGCGATGTCGACGCCGCAACCGTTCGAGCACAGGATGCACGCCGAGTGCACCCACGCATCCGGTTCGCCCGTGATACCGAGATAAGTATCGACTCTCGGCTGCATGCCGCCCTCCGCGCCGGTTACTTGTTCTTCGCGGCGCTCTGGCGATGAGAAAGCGCAACCGACGCCTCGCTCGTCAAGACGCGGAAGGTGAACGTTTCCTGCAGATAAAGACGAACGATGTCATCCGTGTGGCTGAGATAACCGATGGACACGTCCGATCCTATGGTGAGTTCGAAGTCGCCGCCACGGGTGCTCAGTACAAACGCACCGCTGATCGCCGGCGCCCAGATGATGGGACCGTCAACAATTCGTTTGACATGTTCAAGCAGCGGATAGCCATGATCACGCGTTTCGACGAGTTCCGTATATTCATCGTTTCCGAGCAGCACGGCGTACGGACCGCTGACGCCGACCAGGCGCAACTGGCTCAGCGCGCGGGCAACGGCGTCCGGATATTCACGGACATCATCGGGCAGCGGTTTGATCGGATTGCTGGTGCCTTCACGAACGCCCTGAATATTCCCCGCCGCGTACCCTTCGAAGATCGCGCGGTCCTCGGCGAACGCAAGCGTCTTCGCCGCGTCCTTCGCGGGCTGCCAATCGGAATCCTCGGATCCGCGCTCGACATCGTCAATCGCCTGTCGCGACAATTCAAACGGCACCCTCACTTCCACCAGGGCCTTGAACTCGCGCTGGTGGGCGATGATACCCTTGGCCGGCGATGTGATTGACACCAGATGGCCGGTCGCAATACCGGGGAGCGCCACTCCACCGCCGGCGCTGACGTCGACTACACGTCTGCCGGCGAGGTATCGTTTCAGCGTGCGCGTCGTTTCGTCCTCGATCTGCGTCCATGCCGCATCCGAAACGGGTGCCAGTTCCCGATGGAAGTTATTCATTTGAAACTCCTTTGAGCGATCCTATTCCGAGTGACGTGTCGCGCACCGGCGAAGCGGATGAACGATCCGGTTCCGCCGGTGGCGAACCCGCCGCAGGTGCCGCGTCACCGACAGTTTCAAGAAAAGTCGCTGACGGCACGAAAAACAGACTTCCGGTGACGGCCCGGCTGAAATCCAGAAGCCGGTCATAGTTGCCTGGCGGACGTCCGACGAACATGTTCTCAAGCATCTGTTCAGTTGTCCGTGGAGAGCGGCTGTATCCGATAAAGTAGGTCCCGAATTCGCCGTGGCCGGCTCTGCCGAAGGGCATGTTGTCTCTCAGAATCTTGACCTCTTTACCGTTCTCGACAATCGTCGTCAGCGCATTGTGGGCCGACGACGGCTTCACGGCATCGTCCAGTTCAATATCGGAGAGCTTGGTACGACCCATGATGCGCTCCTGAGATTCGGTGGAAAGCGTGTTCCACGCGGCAACATCGTGCAGATACTTCTGCACGATCACATAGCTGCCGCCGGCGAACGCGGGATCCTCTTCGCCCACCAGTGCGGCTTCGCTTGCCGCCTGCCCCGCCGGATTCTCGGTGCCATCGACGAACCCCAGAAGATCGCGCGCATCGAAATAGCGGAAGCCATGCACTTCATCCGCCATTGAAACGGCGTCGCCGAGCCGTACCATGATCTGGCTCGCCAGTTCGAAGCAAAGATCCATGCGGTCGGCACGAATATGAAACAGCAGGTCTCCGGGTGTGGCGACGGCGTGGCGCGTGCCGGAGCGAAACTCACGGAACGGATGCAGTTCTGCGGGTCGTGATTGGCCGAACAGCCGGTCCCACGCGTCGGAACCGATCCCCATCACACAGGAAAGGCTTGCTTCCTCGTCGCGAAAACCCACCGCACGCAACAGCGCCGCAAGGTCCGCACACAGCGAGCGCGCGGCAACGGCACTGGCATCGCCCGGATTCACCGTCACAACCAGAAAAATCGCGGCGCGCGTGAGCGGCGCCACCACGGCCTGCGGAACAGGAACCGAATCGGTCATGCGCGGCCCTCGTGTCCGGCCATGGCCGCTGCAAGCTGTTTGCAAGAATTGGGCACGGTCCGGCAAAAACGGTTCACCGCGTATTCGGCACCGCCACCCCGGCTAATGAGTACAAAACTTTTGTGCGCGACATCGATGAAGCGGTTCCGGAGAGTGTGGTCAGGCACGGGCTTGCCGATCTCAATTCAATGAGTAATTCCGATATTATCACGTCTTGTCAGGATTGATTCCCGAGCCCGATCCTGATTGTCCGGGACTAAAACTAATCGTGCCCGAATGCGGCCATCGTCGGTGTTTTACAGGAGACAGCCATGCCCGATCTGATCATCGAACCGCGCCAGCACGATCTCGGCGGCGGATTCAAGGTGCAGCGCCTGCTGCCGTTTCGCCGACGGCGCATGGTGGGTCCGTTCATTTTTTTCGATCGCATGGGCCCCGCCGACATGCCTGCGCCGATCCCGCGCACGACCGACGTGCGGCCGCATCCGCATATCGGCCTGTCCACCGTCACCTATCTGTTCGACGGCCAGTTGACTCACCGCGACAGCCTCGGTGTGGAACAAGTGATACTGCCGGGCGCGCTCAACTGGATGACCGCCGGCGCCGGCATCAGCCATTCCGAACGCTTTGACGGCATGCGCGACAGCGGCGGTGCGATGGACGGCATCCAGGCCTGGGTCGCGGTGCCGGAAGCGAATGAAGAAGATGCGCCGGCGTTCGACCATTATGACGTCGACAGCCTGCCGCATGTCGACGATGCCGGCGTTGCGATCCGCGTGATCGCGGGCAGTGTCTTCGGCGCGCGCAGTCCGGCAAAAATTCACTCGCCGCTGTTCTACGCGCACGCCGAGCTGCAGCCGCAGGCGCAAATGACATTGCCCGCCGAATACGCCGAACGCGCCGTGTATGTCGCGCGCGGCAGCGTCGAAATCGCCGGCACGCGCCACGCCGACGGTCAGATGCTGATCTTCGCCGCCGGTGCCGTGCCGACACTGCGCGCGCTGGAAGCATCGCGCCTGATGCTGCTCGGCGGTGAGCCGCTCGGAGAGCGCCACATCTGGTGGAATTTCGCGTCGTCGCGCCGCGATCGCATCGAGCAGGCAAAGGCCGACTGGCGCGCCGGCCGCATTCCGCTGCCGCCGCTGGACAACTGCGAGTTCATCCCGCTTCCGGACGAGCCCGCGCCAGTACCGAATCCGATGTCGTAGTCGTTCGAGACACATCCTGCAACGCCATCCATTTATCCGAACGGAGCACGCTTCATGGCCACCGAAACCGCCGAACAGAGAAAACAGGCGATCAGCGTGCAGAGCGGCGCTGCCCGCGCCGCGGTGCTCGGCGTCAGCGACGGGCTGGTGACCAACGTATCGCTGATCCTGGGCGTGGTGGGCGCGACTGCCGATCCCGAATTCGTCCGCATCGCCGGACTGGCGAGCCTGGTCGCCGGCGCGTGTTCGATGGCGGTCGGCGAGTACATTTCGATGCGCGCGCAAGTCGAGCTGCTGTGCCGCCTGCTGCTGAACGAGCGCGAGGCGATGCGCGAAGACCCATTGCACGAACGCAAGGTGCTCGAACGGACACTGACCAGCCGCGGCATCGATGCGCGCACCGCACGCACCGTCAGCGCCGAACTGGCGCGCAATCCGAAGACCGCATTGGCATCGTACGCGCGTGAAGTGCTCGGCATCGATCCCGACGAACTGGGTTCGCCATGGGCGTCCGCGATCTCGTCGCTGCTGACGTTTGCACTGGGCGCGTTCATTCCGCTGATCGCGTGGCTGGTCGCCGCCGACTCGCGCCCGATCCTGACGTCGCTGGCACTGTCGGCGATCGGTGCGCTCGCCGTCGGCGGCGTTCTCGGCCATCTCGCCGACCGCCGCATCTGGCGCTTCGCGTTGCGGCAACTGTTTCTTGTCGTGCTGGCTTCCGGTATCACGTTCCTGGTTGGCAAGCTGCTCGGCACGCTGGTGACGTGACGACGGCGCAGCGAATTACGCTGATCGGCATCACCGGCCCGGCAGTGCGCCGCACAGCCCGGGTCGCGTCGCGGCAAATTTCCGCCGGTGCCTGCTGTGGAATGGATTCACCATCGAATTCATACGGTTGTCATGCATTCGGCCGGTTCGACCGCGGCCGGTCACTGGATATGCCGCTTGCATCATCGTCGGTTCTTTGCATAAATTTTTTTCAACGTTTTTTATGTCTCACCCACCGCGCAAAGCGGTAAACTGATACGAAATCCGCTTTTTCGGCATCCCGCTCATCCGGATGCCGCCGTCCCAGTTGTCCAACCGGAGGGGTAACGTCATGACGAAGTTTTCGCTGAAGGTCAACGGCCACACGCGACACGTAACGGCCGAACCGGATACACCACTGCTCTACGTGCTGCGCGACGATCTCGACCTGAAGGGCCCGCGCTTCGGTTGCGGACTCGGCCAGTGCGGCGCCTGCACCGTGATCATCGACGGCGATGCGAAGCGCTCATGCGTCACGCCCGTTTCCACGGTGGGCAAGAAAGCAGTGACGACACTGGAAGGCCTCGGCTCGACCCGTCACCCGCACAAAATCCAGCAGGCGTTCATCGACGCGCAGGCGGCGCAGTGCGGCTACTGCATCAACGGCATGATCATGACCGCGAAAGCATTCCTCGACAAAAATCCGCACCCCGCCGAGGACGACGTGCGCCAGGCGCTGGCGCACAATCTGTGCCGCTGCGGCACCCATCCGCGTATCGTCGATGCCGTGATGCGCACGGCGAAGGAGGCGTGACATGAATGCTCCACTCACAATGACACGCCGGCAGTTCCTGAAGAGCGGCGGTGCGCTGGTGGTCGGCTTCAGCCTGTCCGGAGCGCTGTCGCAAGCCTATGCGAAGAACGCCACCGTGCCCGACGCCGGCGGCAAGCCGAAGGATTTCCAGAAAGTCGATGCGTGGCTGGCGATCGGCCACGACGGCAAGGTGACGATCTACAGCGGCCACGTCGAACTCGGCACCGGCGTACTGACCGCGCTCACGCAAATGACCGCCGACGAACTCGACGTGCCGTTCAAGTCGGTCACCATCGTGCAGGGCGACACGCTGCTGACGCCGGATCAGGGGCCGACCTACGGCAGCCTCACGGTCCAGGTCGCCGGCCAGCAGTTGCGCAAGGCAGCCGCCTGCGCGCGGCACGCCATGCTCGAGCGCGCGGCGAAGAAACTCGGCGTCGACGCAAGCAATCTGAAAGTCGAAGATGGCGTGGTCTCCGGTGGCGGCAAGCACGTCAGCTACGCGACGCTGGCGAAGGGCGACGTGCTCGACGTGCCGTTCGACAACAACATCAAGCTCAAGCAGGCCGGCGATTATAAGATCGTCGGCAAGCCGGTTGCACGCGTCGACATTCCGGCCAAGGTCACCGGCGAGTTCACCTACATGCAGGACGTCAAGGTGCGCGGCATGCTGCACGGGCGCGTGGTGCGTCCGACCGGCATGCAGTCGAAGCTCGAGTCCGTCGACGACAGCGTCGCGCGCAAGGTGCCCGGCTTCGTCAAGACCGTGGT
Source organism: Burkholderiales bacterium (assembly GCA_035700525.1). Classification (GTDB taxonomy): domain Bacteria; phylum Pseudomonadota; class Gammaproteobacteria; order Burkholderiales; family JBDZVW01; genus JBDZVW01. The sequence continues at coordinate 4,279 of DASSON010000125.1, read as the reverse complement.
CAAGGGCAACTTCGTCGGCGTGGTCGCGAAAACCGAATGGGGTGCGATCAAGGCGTCGCAGGCGCTCAAGTGCAAGTGGTCTCACTGGGCCGGGCTGCCGCCGATGGACGGCATCTACGACGACGTGAAAAAAACCCGCATCACGCAGACCAGCACGCCGATGAAGGTCGGTGACGCCGCCGGCACGTTGAAATCCGCCGCGAAATCGCTGAAGGCAAGCTACGAATACCCGGTGCAGACGCACGGCTCGATCGGGCCGTCGTGCTCGGTCGCTCACGTCACCAAGGATCACGCGCTGATCTGGTCGGCATCGCAAAGCCCGCACTGGACGCAGCGTCAGATCGCAAAGATGCTCGGCTTCAAGCCGGAGCAGGTGCGCATCCTCTACGTCGAGGGCTCCGGCTGTTACGGCCGCAACGGTCACGAGGATGCGACCGCCGATGCGGTCGTCATGTCGCAGGCGGTCGGCAAGCCGGTGCGCGTGCAATGGATGCGCGCCGACGAGCATGGCTGGGATCCGAAGGGACCGCCGTACGTTGCCGATCTCGAAGGTGCGCTGGATGACTCGGGCAACGTGGTCGCGTGGAATTTCGTCACCTGGCTGCCGATCCACACCAGCGGCCACGGTGACGTGCCGCTGCTGGCCGAGACGCTGGAAGACGGCAATGCCGCGGTGCAGACGTCGGACAACATGAATCCGGGCAACATGCAGAGCGACGCCAAGCCGCCGTACACCTTCCCCAACGTGCTGTCCACCGTGAACAAGATCGCGACCACGCCGTTCCGGCCGTCGTGGCTGCGCGGGCCGGGCCGCATGCAGAACACGTACGCGAACGAATGCTTCATGGACGAGCTGGCAGCGGCTGCCGGTGCCGATCCGGTTGAATTCCGTCTCAAGCACCTGAAGGACGACCGCGGCGCCGAATGCATCAAGGCCTGCGCCAAACAGGCGAAGTGGGACACGCGCCCGTCGCCGCAGAAAAACATCAGCGGCGACGTGGTGAAGGGACGCGGCTTCACCTACGTGTTCTACGACAACAAGCGCACCTACGTGTCGGCAATGTGCGAGGTCGAAGTCAACCGCAAGACCGGCCACGTGCGTGCGACGCGTTTCGTGATCGCGCACGATTGCGGTCTGACCGTCAATCCCGACGGCACCAAGGCGCAGATCGAGGGCAGCGTGGTGCAAACGCTGTCGCGCACGCTGATGGAGGAAATCAAGTGGGACAGCTCGCACGTCACCAGCCTCGACTGGGCGAGCTATCCGATCCTCACCTTCCCGGAAGTGCCGGAGATCGAAATCGTACTGCTTGACCGGCCCGACAAGCCGGCATGGGGCGTCGGCGAACCCACCTGCTCAGTCGTCCCGTCGGCGCTGGCGAATGCGATCTTCGACGCGACCGGCGTGCGCGTGCGTACTGCACCGTTCACGCCGGAGCGGGTGAAGGCGGCGCTCAAGACGTAGACCCCATCGGTGCGTCAAAGGTACGGCCCGCGAGTCGATCCGGCTTGCGGGCCGCCGGCCCCGCCTGGTCCCGTCCTCTTCGAACAGCGAGGCAGACGAGGTATTTCACTTTCCGGCGCTTCGTCACACCATGAATAATGTCGTCGTGATTACAGGCGCCAGCCGCGGCATTGGCGCGGCCACCGCGTTACTGGCAGCACAGCGCGGCTACGCCGTGTGCGTGAATTACCGGAGCAATCGTGCCGCTGCCAACGCGGTCGTCAGCGCGATCACGCAGAGTGGCGCACGGGCAATCGCCGTGGCGGCGGACATCGCGGTTGAAGCGGAAGTCGCGGACATGTTCACGGCCGTGGATCGCGAGCTTGGCAGTGTCACCGCACTGGTCAACAACGCCGGCATCGTCGACCGCCAGTCGCGGCTGGAAGACATGGACGCCGCACGCCTGCAACGCATGTTCGCGATCAATATCACCGGCTCCTTTCTGTGCGCGCGCGAGGCGGTGCGCCGCATGTCGACCCGCCACGGCGGCAGCGGCGGTGCGATCGTGAACGTATCGTCCGGTGCAGCGCGCGGCGGTTCACCCGGTGAATACATCGACTACGCGGCGTCGAAAGGTGCAATCGATACGCTGACTATCGGACTGGCGCGCGAGGTCGCGCAGGAGGGCATACGGGTGAATGCGGTGCGGCCCGGCTACGTCGATACCGAAATTCACGCCAGCGGCGGCGAGCCGGATCGTATCGAGCGCGTGAAGGATTCGGTGCCGATGAAGCGCGTCGGCCAGCCGGGCGAGATCGCGCATGCGATTCTGTGGCTGCTGTCTGACGAGGCGTCGTTCACGACCGGTGCGATTCTGGATGTGGCGGGTGGGAAATAGTCGTCGGGCTCGCCGCACGATTCACATGCTGTGGATGGTGCGGTGTGTGGAAAAATCGACCACCCCTCCGCTTCGCTCCTGCGACCGCGCAAGGAGGAGCAGGGCTCGCGAAGCGGGTGCGACCCTGGAGCGGGATGCGGGCGCCGCAAGACGCGCTCGCCGGCATCCTTTGCGCTGGCCGATCCCCTTCGGGGCCCCTCGGCCGACGCTCCGAGGCGCCCTCCTTACAAACAGGAGGGGAAAACGCTAGACGGTAATCGCTTATAGGTTCTCCCCTCCTCGAATGAGGAGGGGTGGACGCGAAGCGGACGGGGTGGTCCACGCCACGTGGACGTATTGATTAATGTGTCGCACTTCGGCAGGCGCAACGCAAAAGGTACTCATGTTGCTCGCGCTTCCACCGCCGACCCGGCACGCCGCACGGAAAACTCCCGATCATGCTCCAGCGTCGGCAACATCGCATGCACGCGAGCCACTTCGTCGGTGTCGATGTCGGCGAGCGCAACACCCGGTTCGTCACCCAGTTCGGCAAGCGTGCGTCCCCACGGATCGAGAATCAGCGTGTGGCCGTACATCGCACGATTGCCGGGATGCTCGCCGCACATCGCGGGCGCGAATACGAAGCAGCCGCTTTCGATCGCACGCGCCTGCAGCAGCGGCAGCCAGTGCGCGGCGCCGGTTTCGCGCGCAAACGATGACGGCACCGCCAGAAACTGCGCACCGGCCTTCGCCAGCGCGCGATAGAGCTGCGGGAAGCGCAGGTCATAACACACCGTCATGCCGAGTAGTCCCCACGGCGTTTGCGCGACCACCGCTTCCGTTCCGGGACGATACGCGCCCGATTCGCGGATCACGCGACCGCCGGGCAGTGTTGCGTCGAACATGTGGATCTTGTCGTAGCGCGCGACGATCGTGCCGTCCGCCGCCAGCAGCAGCGAGCGGTTCGCCAGGCGTTCCTCGTCGGTCGTCACCACCAGCGAACCGACCAGCAGCCACGCCCCGATTTCACGCGCCAGTTCCTGAAACGTCCGCAGCGCCGGATGATCCGCTTCCGGATGCGCGTTTTCCCGCATCACGCGGCCGCTGCCATGCAGCAGCGCCGCATATTCGGGCAGCATGATGAACTGCGCACCCTGCGCTGCCGCTTCGCGCGCCAGCCGCGCCGCGGCGTCGAGGTTGTGCGGCATGTCACCGGCGGAATTGAGCTGCACGCAGGCTGCTCGCAATTGAGTCGTCATGGATGCTCCGGACAGCTTTCGGATTGAAGCAATTCAGTATCATCGTGCGAATACGCCGGCGCGCAGGCGCACAGCATGCGCAGCGGTTGCGTGCCGGTGTTGCGGATGCAATGCGGTGTGTCCGGTGGAATCAGCACAGTATCCCCGGCGACCACGGTGAAGGTCTCGCCGCCCAGCGTCATCACGCCCGTACCGCCGGTGATGTGGTAAATCTCCTCGCTCAGCCGATGGCGGTGCAACAGTGTTTGCGCACCCGGCGCGACCATCGCTTCGGCGAGACTCTGTCTTTCGTTGCCGTGCGCCAGCGGATGCATCAGCTCGCGGATTTCGGAGCCGTCTTTCGTCGCATACGGCACGACGGCCGCGTAGCGGGTTTTCACCGCCGCCCCGCTGCGCTCAGGCATCGCGCCGCTGCCCCTTCTCCAGCGGCGACGTGCGCGGCCGCGTCAGCACTTCCGGCTGCAGGATGACGTCGAGCTGTTCCCTGGTGAGCAGGCCGCGTTCCAGCACCAGGTCGTAGACCCGTCGGCCGGTGGCCAGCGCCAGCTGCGCGATTTCGGTCGCATTAGAGTAGCCGATGTACGGATTGAGCGCTGTGACCATGCCGATCGACTGCTCGACCATTCCGCGCAGCCGCTCGCGGTTGGCACCGATGCCGGACACGCAGCGCTGCGCCAGCGTCAGGCAGCCGTTTCGCAG
>DASSON010000124.1:0-9413 GCA_035700525.1 Burkholderiales bacterium | reverse complement strand
GGCGAGCCCGGAATCGATTATCGATCGTTTCAGTTTATCGTACAGCGGTCCGTCACCGGCGAATACGAGGTGCACGTCGGGCCGCGCCGCAAGCATCGGCCGCGCGGCATCGATCAGATCCTGGTGGCCCTTGTCGATGCGCAGAATCGCAACGGTGCCGACCACTATCGCGGTATCGGACAAGCCGAGCTCGCTGCGCAGCGTCGATGCAGCGACCGCCGGCAATGGCTCGATGCCGGTATGGACAGTTGCCGTCATGGCCGCGGGCACACCGGCGGAAATCAGATATTGGCGCACGTAGTCGCTGACCGCGACGATCTTGTGCGGCAGCCATTTGTAGGTTGCAACGGAGGTGATCGCCAGCGCCAGATGGCGCGTGCGCACCACCAGCGGCGTACGCGCGGTGCGTCCCGCAATACCGGCCAGCAGGCTGTCGTGTCCGCTGTGTGAATTGACGACGTCGAACCGGCCGTGCCGCAGGATGCGCCGGATCGCCAGCATCGCCGGCACGTCGGCGCCGCCGCGCATGCGCACTCGATGAACGTGAAAGCCTTCTTCTTCGGCGCGGTCGCCGAGACGCGCGGCGGGCGGACAGACCAGTTCCAACGTATGGCCGCGTGCGCGCAATGCACGCATTTCTTTCAGCGTGCGATGTTCCTGGCCTCCCCAGCCGAGCGACGATTCGGTGTGAGCTATTTTAAGCGGGCGCATGGCGGGCGGGTTCGGGGCAGAATAGTTTGTGCGCCATCAGTGCGGCGCGGCGGGAGAGATGCTTGCGATATCCGACTCGAAGTAACGGCCATCAAATTTTTCAGGCATCGCCCACCGCCCCCGCCTGCCTTCGCAGGCTCCCCGCGGGGAAATTCATCTCACATTCATCGCGCGATACGTTTCTCCCCTCCTCGAATGAGGAGGGGTGCCCGCGAAGGCGGGCGGGGTGGTGAGCGGCGCCTGCCGAAGCCATCTTGCCATCCTCAAGTGGATGTTCAGGTGGGAGCGACCAACAAAATTCTGAAGCAGACATTACTGATTGCTCCGGCTTTTGCAGTAGCCAATTATTGTCTTCCGGATTCATCAGTCTGCGGCAGAGGCGTGCATCATATCGTACGCCCCTGGTTCCCGCCTTCTGACGTGGCTTGACGCGTCCCCAACAGGCTTTCATAAAGCACGATCAACCTTTTCGACATCGCGTCGAACGTGTACGGTTCCACCGTGCGGCGCGCCGCGGCACCCATCGCGACGCAACGTTCGCGTGAGCACAGCGCTTGCATTGCGCGCGCCAGCGCGGGCACATCCAATGCATCGCAGACGTAACCGTTCACGCCGTCCTCGATCACTTCCGCCCCGCCGGCCTTGGTGCTGGTGATGACCGGAAGCCCGCACGCCATTGCTTCCAGCACCACGTTGCCGAACGGCTCGTAGAGCGTGGGGAATGCCAGCGCGTCGGCCGCGCCGTAGAACGGCTTCACGTCGTTCTGCCCGCCGGTGAAATGCACGCGTGCGCTCAGGCCGCGGCCGGCGCCGACCCGTTGGTATTTTTTCAGTGCCTTGTCGCGGCCGACGATCAGCAGGTGCGCGTGCGGCGGCAGCGCGCTCATGACTTCCAGCAACGCAGGAATACCCTTGCGTTCAAAACCGGAACCGACGAACAGAAATACGAGTGCATCGTCCGGAATATCGAATTCGGCCCGGACGCGCGTCGCGTACTCCTGCTTGAGGCGCGGATGGAAAGCCTGTGTATCGACGCCGTTGTAGACGACGTGCAGCCGCTCTTCGGCAACACCGTAATGCTGCATGATTTCCCGCTTCACCATCTGCGAGATGCAGATGATTGCCCTGACGCGGGGATTGTGGAACAGCCGGCGTTCGGCGACCACCATGTAGCGGTGATAGGGATTGAGCGCGATGCGCAGGCGTCCGAATGGAGACAGCACGCGCCGCCGCTGCGCCAGCCATTCGCGGTGCACGCCGTCGCCGGCACGGTAGACGTCGCAGCAGGCGATGCGCTCGTGCGACTGCACCAGGTCGAACGCCTGCTGCTGCAGTGCCGAGCACACAGCTGAACTGAAACCCCGGTCGCGCCACAGGCTGCCGACGTAAAACGGGTTCAGCACCAGCGCTTGGACGCCCGGTTGCGGCTGCCATTTGCGGGTAACGATCGTGATTTCGGCGCCGCGCGCCTGCAGCGCCTGCATGGCATTCGCGACGAAGCGCTCGGCGCCGCCGTACGGATTGTAGCGTTGCCGGATCAGTGCGATCCGCAGTGCGCTCATGCGCGTTCGAGCAGCCCGGTCGCAGCGTCCAGCACACGGGCCACCGGCAGCGTCGTCAGGCACTCGCTGACCTTGCCGCCGCCGCAGCCGTCGTTGCCGCATGGCCGGCACGGATGATCGGACGTGAGCACGCGGTGTGCGACCTGCCACGGTCCCCATTCGACTTCGCCGCTGGGCCCGAACAGCGCGACCACCGGTGTCTGCAGCGCGGCAGCGATGTGCATCGGCGCCGAATCAACGCCAATGAAGAGCCGGGCGCGCGCGGTGAGCGCCGCGAGTTGTTTGAGAGTGAGTTGCCCGGAAAGGTCGATCACCGGTTGCGCCAGCGGCGCCACAATCGCCCGCACCATCGCCCGCTCGCGTTCGTCCGGTGCTGCGGTGACGACCACTGTTTCGCCGCGCTGCTGTAATTGCGCGATCAGTGCCGTCATGTTCTGTTCGGTCCAGCACTTGAACAGCCAGCGTGATGTCGGATGGATATGGACGAAACCTTTCGCCGCAAGCCGGTGCTGCGTCAGCAGCTCATCGATGTGCGCGTCGGCGTCGTCACCGGGAACCAGCACCAGTCCGCGTTCCGCGGCATCCGGATAGACGCCGATGCGGCGCAGTGCATCGAGATTGAGTTCCACAGTGTGGCGCGGAGTGGCTCTCGGGAAGACATAGAGATGACTGAAGCTGCGGCGCCACAGGCGGTCGCGAACGGCGCCGCGATCCGGCAGCCGCCGCCCGACGGCAAAGCGCGGCTTGAGCAGCCGCGCCAGCCACGCGCCGCGCGGATGCTCGGTGAGGTGGATCAGCAGATCATAGGAGCGCCCGCGCAGCGTCTTGAACAGCGCCCATTCGGCCGCCAGCTGCGCGCGCGGGCCGAGCCGTTTCCATTGCCGGTCAATGGTGTGCACCTGCGTGATTGCCGGATGCAGCGTCAGCATGTCGGCCGTGTCGCGATAGACCAGCGCGTCGATCTCGACGTGCGGCGCGTGGTTTCGCAGCACTTGGAACACCGGCGACGTGAGCAGCACGTCGCCATGGTGGCGCAGCTTCGTGACCAGCACGCGGCGGATGGCATTGAGATCGACGGCGTCGGAGACCATTTGCATACTTTAACAAAAAGTCCCGTCGTCCGACGGGATGACGGTTGCGTTGACCGGCGGGCGGTTTGCTCGACCGCTTCGGGCAAAACACGCTAAAATCCCAATCTTCCCCGGAAATGGACATCTGCCGCCACATTCCTTCCGCCGCGGCCGGGCCGTGCGCGCTGACGATCGGTAATTTCGACGGCATTCACCGCGGTCACCAGGCGATGCTCGCGCGTCTCACCGAGGCGGCGCGCGACCGGCATTTGCCGGTCACTGTGATGACGTTCGAGCCGCATCCGCGTGAATTTTTTACGCCCGACGGCGCGCCGACGCGTCTCACTTCGCTGCGCGAGAAGCTGGAACTGCTGCAGGGGTACGGCGTCGACCGGGTGCAGGTGTGCCGCTTCGATCGCAATCTGGCGCGCATGACGCCCGATGAATTCATCGAGCGCATCTTGCGGCGCGGACTGGCATGCCGCTATCTGCTGATCGGCGACGACTTCCGTTTCGGCGCGCGCCGTGCCGGGGACTTTGCGATGCTGGAGCAGGCGGCCGGACGCTGCGGCTTCGAGGTCGAGGCGATGGCGAGCTTCCGCTTGGACGGCGTGCGCGTGTCCAGCACCGCGGTGCGCGAAGCGCTCGCCGCAGGCGATCTCGATCATGCCCGGAAACTGCTCGGGCGCGACTACGCGATCAGCGGACGGGTGGTGGCGGGCGACCGGCTCGGACGTGAACTCGGCTTTCCGACCGCCAACATTCGCATCCGGCACAACCGGCCGCCGCTGTGGGGCATTTACGCGGTGCAAGTGCACGTGCCGGGCAGAGCGGTGTTGCCCGGCGTCGCCAGCCTCGGCACGCGGCCGACCGTGACGTCGCAGGGCAAACCGCAACTGGAAGTGCATTTGCTTGATTTTGACGATGACCTTTACGGTTCGCACATGAAGGTCGAGTTTCTGGCAAAGTTCCGTGACGAAGAGCGTTATGCTGATCTCGATGCCCTGAAGCGTCAGATTGCGCAAGACGTGGAAAACGCGAAAGATTATTTCTTAAATGACTGACTACAAAAAAACCCTGAATCTCCCCGACACGGCGTTCCCGATGCGCGGCAATCTCGCGAAGCGCGAGCCGGCGATGCTGGAGCACTGGCGTGCGCAAGGGTTGTATCAGCGCATTCGCAATGCCAGCCGCGGGCGGCCAAAATTCATTCTGCACGACGGCCCGCCGTATGCGAACGGCGACATTCATATCGGTCACGCGGTCAACAAGATTCTGAAGGACGTGATCGTCAAGAGCCGCTCGCTGTCGGGATTCGACGCGCCGTACGTGCCGGGCTGGGACTGTCACGGGTTGCCGATCGAGCACCAGATCGAGAAGCTGCATGGCAAGGACATTCCGGCGAATCGCGCACGCGAACTGTGCCGCGCATTTGCGGCCGAGCAGGTGGAACGGCAGAAAAAGGATTTCATCCGCCTCGGCGTGCTCGGCGACTGGGACCACCCGTATCTGACGATGAACTTCGAAACCGAGGCCGGCATCATCCGCGCGCTCGGCCGCATCCACCAGCGCGGCTTCCTGTATCAGGGCAGCAAGCCGGTGCACTGGTGCATCGACTGCGGCTCGGCGCTGGCCGAAGCCGAGGTCGAGTACGAGGATCACGTGTCGCCGGCGATCGACGTCGCGTTCGAGGTCGAGGACACGACGGCGCTGGCGCGCGCCGCCGGCCTCGATACGATCCCCGGGCCGGCGTTCGCGGTGATCTGGACCACGACGCCGTGGACGCTGCCGGCAAACGAGGCGGTGACCGCGCATCCCGATTTCGAATACGGACTCTACGCGACCGGGCGCGGGCTGCTGATCCTTGCTCATGAGCTGGCGCCGGCCTGTCTCGAACGCTACGGACTGAACGGCAAGGCGATTGCGACGCTGAAGGGCAGTGCGCTCGAATACCTGAAACTGCGGCACCCGTTCTATGACAAGTCCGTGCCGATGATCCTCGGCGATCACGTCACGCTCGAGGCGGGCACCGGGCTGGTTCACACCGCGCCGGCGCACGGTCTCGAGGACTACGTCGTGGGGCTGCGCTACAACCTGCCGGTGGACAATCCGGTCGGCGACGACGGCCGTTTCTTCACCCGCGTGCCGCTGGTGGGCGGGCTGCTGGTGTGGAAAGCCAACGACGTCGTGATCGACACGCTGCGGCACAACGGACACCTGCTCGAACAGGAAAAGATCACCCACAGCTATCCGCACTGCTGGCGCCACAAGACGCCGATCATCTTCCGCGCGACGCGCCAGTGGTTCATCGGCCTGGAGCGCGCCGCGGCCGGTGAAACGAAAACACTGCGCGAGACCGCGCTGACCGCGGTCGACGACACCGCGTTTTATCCGGTGTGGGGCCGCGCGCGGCTCGACGGCATGATCCGTCATCGTCCCGACTGGTGCGTGTCGCGCCAGCGCAACTGGGGCGTGCCGATGGCGTTCTTCGTGCATCGCGAGACCGGAGAGCTCCATCCGCGCACGCCGGAACTGCTGGAGCAGGTGGCGCGCCGCGTCGAGCAGGGCGGCATCGAGTCGTGGTTCAGCCTCGACGAAGCCGAGCTCCTCGGCGACGATGCGAAAACCTATCGCAAGGTGGCCGACACGCTCGACGTGTGGTTCGATTCCGGCACTACGCACGCGACCGTGCTGCGGCAGCGCGACGGCCTGCGCTTCCCGGCCGATCTCTATCTCGAAGGTTCGGACCAGCATCGCGGCTGGTTCCAGTCGTCGCTGCTGACCGCGTGCGCGATCGACGGCCGCGCGCCGTACGACGCATTGCTCACGCACGGCTTCGTGGTCGACGGCCAGGGCCGCAAGATGAGCAAGTCGCGCGGCAACGTGATCGCGCCGCAGAAGGTGGTCGATACGCTGGGCGCCGACATTCTGCGGCTGTGGGTGGCGGCGACCGACTATTCGGGCGAGCTGTCGATCTCGGATGAAATCCTGAAGCGGGTGGTCGAATCGTATCGCCGCATCCGCAACACGCTGCGCTTCCTGCTGGCGAACGTGGCCGATTTCGACGCCGCGGCCGACCGCCTGCCGATCGACGACTGGCTCGAGATCGACCGCTATGCGTGGGTGATGACGCACGATCTGCAGCAGACGCTGGTGCCGTCCGAGCCGGGAACGACACTGCCGGATGCGCTCGGGCACTACGGCCGCTATGAATTCCATCTCGTCGTGCAGAAGCTGCAGACCTTCTGCTCCGAGGATCTGGGCGGCTTCTATCTCGACATCCTGAAAGACCGGCTCTATACCGCACCCGCCGCTTCGCGTGCGCGGCGCTCGGCGCAGAACGCGCTGTACGCGATCGCGCAAAGCCTGCTGCGGCTGCTGGCGCCGATCCTGTCGTTCACCGCGGACGAGGCGTGGGAGGTGTTGAACGGTGCCGGCAGCAGCGTGTTCGAACAGACCTGGTTCGACGCGCCGCTGCCGCGCGATGCGGAAGCATTGCGCCAGCGCTGGTACAAGCTGCGTGCGCTGCGCGCCGACGTGCAGAAGCAGCTCGAACAGCTGCGCGTCGGCGGCGCGATCGGCTCGTCGCTTGCCGGCGAAGTCGAAGTCTATGCCGACGGCGAAGATTACGCCTGGCTCAAATCCTTCGATGACGATCTGCGCTTCGTGTTCATCACGTCGCAGGCGCGGGTCACGCATGGCGCGGCGGAGGACGCGATCGCGACAACGCTGCCCGACGTCGGCATTCGCGTGACCGCGACGGACCACGAGAAATGCCAGCGCTGCTGGCATTACCGGGCCGACGTCGGCGCCGATGCCGCGCATCCCGAACTCTGCGGGCGCTGCGTTTCCAATCTCTACGGCAGCGGAGAAGCACGCTCGCATGCGTGACGTCGCGCGCTGGGTCGCGATCAGTATCGCCGTCATCGTTCTCGACCAGCTGACCAAGCTGGCGATCCGCCATTTCTTCGCGCCGGGCGAGGCGCTGACGGTCACGCCGTTCTTCGACCTGGTGCTGGTGTTCAATCGCGGCGCAGCGTTCAGCCTGTTTGCGCGGGCATCCGGCTGGCAATATCAGTTCTTCATCGCAGTGGCGGCCGTAGCGGTGGTGGTGATCGCGACCCTGCTGGTGCGCCATCGCCGGCAGGTGTGGTTCTGCGTCGCGCTGGCGCTGATCCTGGGCGGCGCGATCGGCAACGTGATCGATCGCGTGAGCCTGGGTGCGGTGGTCGATTTTCTGTATTTCCACATCGGCCCGCATTACTGGCCGGCGTTCAATGTTGCGGATTCTGCAATCACCTGCGGCGCACTGCTGCTGATCTGGGACAGCTTTCGCCAGCGCCACCGCATCGGCGGGGCCGGCGATCCACGCTGAACGGTGTATAATTTCAGGTTTTTCAGCTGACAGTCCCAACCATGCAAGTCGTGCTTGCCAATCCCCGCGGTTTCTGCGCGGGCGTCGATCGCGCGATCGCAATCGTAGAGCGTGCACTCGAAACCTTCGGCGCGCCGGTTTACGTGCGGCACGAAGTCGTGCACAACCGTTTCGTCGTCGAAGATCTGCGGCAGAAGGGCGCGATATTTGTCGAGGAACTCGACGAGGTGCCGCCGGGAAACACGGTGGTATTCAGCGCGCACGGCGTGTCGCAGGCGGTGCGGCGGGAAGCGGACGCGCGCGGCCTGCAGGTATTCGATGCGACCTGTCCGCTGGTGACCAAGGTTCACGCCGAAGTCGCGAGGATGCATGACCAGACGCGCGAGATCGTGATGATCGGGCATCGCGACCATCCCGAGGTTCAGGGCACGATGGGTCAGGTGGCGGCCGGCATCTATCTGGTCGAAACGATAGAAGATGTCGAACGGCTCAATGTTCGTGACGGCAGCCGGCTCGCCTACGTCACGCAGACGACGCTGTCGGTGGATGATGCGCGCGCCGTGGTCGATGCGCTGAAGCGGCGTTTTCCGGACATCGTCGGTCCCAAACGCGATGATATCTGCTACGCCACGCAGAACCGGCAGGATGCGGTCAAGGCGCTGGCGCAGCAATGCGACGTGGTGCTGGTGGTGGGGTCTCCGAACAGTTCCAATTCGAACCGGTTGCGGGAAGTGGCCCAGACCCAGGGCGTACCGGCCTACATGGTCGATCGCGCCGAGGAACTGCAGCCGGAATGGCTTGCCGGTAAATCCCGTATCGGCGTCACCGCCGGCGCATCGGCGCCCGAGGTGCTGGTGCGCCAGCTGCTGCAGCGGCTGCGTGCACTGGGTGCGTCTGAAGTTCGCAACCTGGAAGGCATTGCCGAGAAAGTGGCTTTCCCCCTGCCCAAGGCGCTGCAGCCGGCAGCGTGATATCCGCCGGCCTTCCGTCGCGGCCCGGGCGCGACGATCCAGTCCTCGAAAACGATCTGCCTGCATGATGCGTAATGTGAATGGCGAACGGCACGTTGATGAATGATTGTGTGATCATCGGCGCCGGCGTGATCGGTCTTGCAACCGCACTCGAATTGCGACGGCGTGGCGCGACAGTGACCGTCGTCGAACGCGGCACGGCGGGCGCCGAAGCCTCGTGGGCCGGCGGCGGTCTGCTGTTTCCGTTGATGCCGTGGGATTACGAGCCGGCGGTGACCGATCTCGCGCTGCGCTCCGCCGCACTTTATCCCGAATGGACCGCGATGCTCGCCGAAGCGTCTGGAACCGATCCCGAGTGGCGCCGCTCGGGATTGCTGATGCTGGCGGATCCCGGTGTGCGCGGGAAGCAGTGGTGTATACAACATGGTGTGGATCACGCCTTCGTTTCCGCGCGCAGCGTGGTGCCGCAGCTCGGAGAGGAGCGCGAGGCGCTGTGGCTGCCGCAGGTCGCGCAGGTCAGGAACCCGCGGCTGATGAAGGCGCTGGCGGCGGCGGCCGCGCGGGCGGGCGTCAATATTATCGAGCATACCGAGGCGCTGGAGCTCACGGTCAGCGGCGAAAACGTTGCGTCGCTGGCGACGCCGCAAGGTCCGTTGCAGGCTGCGCGCTATCTCGTGTGCGCCGGCGCATGGAGTGCGGTCTGGCTCGGTGTGCATGCCGCCGG
>DASSON010000123.1:0-4823 GCA_035700525.1 Burkholderiales bacterium | reverse complement strand
AATTTTGTCCTTCGCCGTGAAATCCTCGATGCCCTTCACGGCCGGATTACGGGTCGTCAGCGTCATCGGAACTTCACTTACCGCCGCAACGCCTTTCACGCCAATATTGCCGGACGATTTGTCCCAAATCTGAATCAACGGCCCGACGCCGCCCGCGGCAAAGTCGATTGCACCGGCCAGCACTGCGTCATTCGCCGACGCCCCGCCGGACAACTGCGCCCAGGTCACCTTCAGATCGCCGATGCCGGCCGCCTTTGCCCTCTTCTGGATAAGATGCTCGTTCTGCATGACCACGAGCGGAAGGTAATGAATGCCGTACTGCCTGGCCAGCTTGACCTCCGTGGTCTCGGCCGACGCGGTTGGCGCGAACGAGCCCATGATTGCAACTCCGATAAGGCAGACGCCGATCTGCCAACCCGCCCCAAACGACGATGTAAAGCGCCACATAACGACCTCCATTCCTCAAATGAGACGTCTATATCAACATTCTTATTATTGGATTCAGTCGACCATTACAGCAGCACATCAAGATTGTTGATCGTCACCCGGTGCGAAAGCGCGGCTTGCGCTTTTCCTTGAACGCCGCGACACCCTCGTCACGCTCGCCGCTCGCGAGGCACAGCGCGAACGCCTTGTTCTCGTAGTCGATGCCGCTCTGCAGATCGAGGTCCTCGCTGCGCAGCACGGCGTCACGCGCCAGCATCAACGATGTCGGCCCCTTGGCCTGCCACTTCTTGCAGATCGCGCGCGCGGCGGCGGCAAGCTCGCCGTCGGCATGCACGCTGTTGACCAGGCCGATGCGCGATGCTTCCACGGCAGTGATCGGCTCGCCGAGCGTCACCAGTTCCATCGCGCGCCCGCTGCCAATCATCCGCGCCAGACGCTGCGTGCCGCCGCTGCCCGGAATCACACCGAGATTGATTTCCGGCAAGCCCAATTTCGCCGATTCGGCCGCAATGCGCAGCGTGCACGCGAGCGCCAGCTCAAGGCCGGCGCCGAGACAGAAGCCGTTGATCGCGGCCAAGGTCGGCAGGCGCAGCGTTTCGACCAGCCGCGGCAGTTCGCGCCTGAGCTGCGCCTTCACCGACAATTCGCCCGTTACGGTGCGTGTTGCAAGTTCATTAATGTCGGCGCCGGCCGAAAACGCGCGTTTACCCTCGCCGGTGAATATGATGCAATCCGCCAGCGTCTCGTCCTCGATCCGCCGCAGCGCTGTGACGCATTCCTCACGCATCGTCAGGCTCATCGCGTTCAAGTGTTCCGGATCGTTGAACACGATCGTCGCGATACGGTCGTCGATGCTCAGCCTGATACGCGTGAATGTCATGGTCTGCTCCTTCACACCGCGTGCTCGGTGCGCCGTTGCGCACGCAATGCCGATTTGATCGTCTTGCCGGCGATGTTTTTCGGAATCTCGGCGATCACTTCGAGGTGACGCGGGGTCTTGTAGTCGGCCAGACGCTGGCGGCAATGCTGCTGCACTTCGGCCAGATCGATCGACGCGCCCTGCCGCGGCACGACGAATGCCTTCACCGCCTGGCCCCACTTCGCGTCGTCCACCCCGACGACGGCGCAATCGAAAATCGCCGGATGCAGCAGCAGCACGTTTTCGATTTCGGCCGGATAAATGTTGACGCCGCCGCTGATGATCACGTCCTTCAGCCGGCCGACGATATGCAGATAATTTTCATCGTCGAGATATCCGAGATCGCCGGTATGAAACCAGCGGCCGGTGAACGCCGCCGCCGTTTCTTCCGGCTGGTTCAGATAACACTTCATCACCGACGGATTGGCGCACCAGATTTCGCCGATTTCACCCGCCGGCCGCGGCTTGCCGTCCGCCGCAGCAATCATGATCTCGACGTTCGTGAACGGCTGGCCGACCGAGTTCGGCTTGCGCAGTTGATCACGCGGTTTCAAGACCGACATGCTGTTCGATTCGGTTGAACCGTAATAATCGTAGAGCTCGCTGCTGATGCTTTCGATCACCCGCTTCTTTGTCGCCAGCGGCAGCGGCGACCCGCACGTCAGCACCCGCCGCAGGCTGCTGAGATCATGGTGCCGTCCGCCCTGGTCGAACGCCTCCAGAATCATCGCCAGCATCGTCGGCACCGACAGGCTCGACGTTATTTGCTCGCGCTCCACCGTATCGAGAAACGCCACGGGATCGAAGCGCTCCATGATGCGCACGGTCGCGCCGACGTAGAGATGTATCAGCGTGAGCGTCAGGCCGGCCGAGTGCACCTGCGGCATCGTCCCGAGATAAACGTCGTCCTCGTTCAGCCCGTACTGGATCGCCGCATTCAGCACCCATATCATGCGCGCGCGGTGCGTGCCGAACGCGCCCTTCGGGCTGCCGGTGGTGCCGGATGTGAACATCAGGCTGAAACAATCGTCCTCATCGACCGTGGGGAGCGGCCGACGAATGACGTCCATGAACCGGTCGAGCGCGCATGCTCGCGGCGACGCTTCCGCCGCCCGGCCGGTCGTCACGATTTGCACCTGATCGAGACCCGCCTGCACCGCTGCGTCGGCGACCATCGCGACTTTATCGCCGGTCGTAAATACCACCCGCGGCCTGCCACTCTTCAGCAGCATCGTGATTTCGTAGCTCTTGAAGCGCGGATTGATCGGCGAGAACACCGCACCGGCGCGCGCCACCGCGAGCACGATTTCGACATAATCGATGCAGTTCGGCAAATACGCCGCGACGATATCGCCCTTTGCTACACCGGCCGCGACGAGCCCCGACGCAATGGCTTCCACATCGCTATCAAGCTGACCATAGCTGATCTTCCTCGCGCCATCATGGAGCGCGAGTTTGTCCGGACGGGTGCGTGCGACGTGCACACCGACCCGGGCCACGGTCAGATCACCGGGGCGCGGAGTCACCGCCGTCTCAATTCTCTCATCCGGCATTTTCGTTGGCGTTCGCCAGCTGCTCGAGGCGGCGCTGTCCGTCCCGCAGCGGGATATCGGCCGGACAGTGGATCGGGCAACCACCGTGCGCGTGGCGATGCACGACGCTCCGGTCGGCGATGACCGCGGCCAGGCGCTGCTTGCCGAGCGCGTCGCGCTCGTCCATGCTCAACATCAGAATGCGGTTGAGCGCCGCATGCCCGAGGTAGCTGTCCGTTTCCTTGTCGCAATCGCATGCGGAATAGCACGCGCCGCAGGTGACGCATCCGTTCTGCGCCTCGATCGCCACCCGGTCCTTGCCGCCAGGCGGAATCGTGCGAATGTTCATGCGCTGCGGCTCGCTCGGCGCAAATGCCGCATTGGCATTTTTGAGGTTCGCGAAAAACGGTGCCATGTCGACCGACAGATCGCGTTGCACCGGAAGCGCGCGCAGCGGCTCCAGCCGCACGTCATTGCCCAGGCTGCCCACCGTCACCTGGCACGCCAGCGCTTCCTTGCCGTTGATCACCATCGCGCACGCGCCGCACATGCCGACGCGGCATGCATAGCGAAACGACAGCGTCGGGTCGACGTGCCGCTGGACGTGAACCAGCAGATCGAGCACCCGGCTGTAGGGGCCGGGCGACAGAATCGTGTAATTTGCCGGACCGGCATCGCGGCCGGATCGCGTTATGGTGAGATTGATCGTTTCGTGCGAATCGGACATTTCGGCTCCAGCTTTTCAATACAATGCGATTCAAGGGTGGCTGACAAAACTGCTGCGGCGTACCATCGCGCGGCACACTGTCAGCGCTGCGCTTCAGGCGCCGCTTGCTCCTGTGGTATCACGATATCGCCCTCCAGCTGGCCCGGTGTCCGCCGGCTGAAATTGACCGGACGGACTTCGTATCCGATTGCGCCATCCGATTTCCTTTGCAGCACGATGTTCACCCGGTACTCCGGATCGGTATCCGGAAAATCTTCCCTGAAATGACTACCACGGCTTTCCTTGCGCAACACCGCCGCGGTATGAATCAGGCGGGCGACACCGATCAGATTTTCCACGTTGAGGCGTTCGTGAAGCGCCGCATTGGCGGCGCGCTGCGTCGGCATCGGCAGTTGCGCCGTTGCCGACTCATACTGATCGAGGTCCTCGGCCGCCTGTTCCAGCGACGCGGCGCTGCGGATGATGCCGAGATGCTCCCACGCGGTATCGCCGAGGCGCGCGCGCAATTCGAACGGATTACCACTGCCTTCATGCGGCGTTGCGAAACGACGCGTCAATTGGGTAAGCTGTGCGGGATCGGGCTCATGCCGCCGTTCCGCTGCCGCATACGCGGCAATCGCGTCCCCGGCGAGCGCTCCGAATACCATCGACTCCGCGACGCCATTGCCGCCGAGACGGTTCGCGCCGTGCACGCCGCCGGCATCCTCGCCCGCCGCAAACAGGCCGTTGATGCTGCTGCGGCAGCCGGCGTCAATGCGCACGCCGCCCATCTGGAAGTGCGCGGTCGGCGTGACCTGGATCAGATCCTTCGCCATGTCGTAGCCGAATGTCAGACAGCGCTTGTACATGCCAGGCGACGATTTGAGCAGAAAATCCTTTCCGAGATGCCGCACGTCGAGGAATACGCCGCGCTGCGGTGATCCGCGGCCGGCGCGGATTTCCATGAAGCCGCTGCGCGACACGCGATCGCGCGTGGAGCGTTCCATCTTGTTCGGATCGTAGCGCTGCATGTAGCGCTCGCCATCGACATTCAGCAGGTGACCGCCCGCTCCGCGCAGGCCTTCTTCCAGCACCGTTCCGGTCATGATCGAATCACCGGCGATGAGGCCGGTCGGATGGAATTGCATCATTTCCATATCGACGAATTCAGCGCCCGCGCGATAGGCCATCGCCAGGCCGTCACCGGATTTTTCCAGCG
>DASSON010000122.1:0-17234 GCA_035700525.1 Burkholderiales bacterium | reverse complement strand
GTGGAAGCGATCATCTACACCGACATCGGACGCGACGGTATGCTGTCCGGCGTCAACGTCGCGGCGACGGTGGCGCTGGCGCAAAAACTGTCGGTGCCGGTGATCGCGAGCGGCGGCATCACCGATCTCGATGACGTCAGGGCGTTGTGCGGGGTGGAGTCGGAAGGCATCATGGGCGCGATCACCGGCCGCGCGGTTTACCAGGGCACGCTCGATTTCGCGCAGGCGCAGAAGCTGGCGGATGAGTTAAGCGTGAGGAGTAAGGGAGATGATCAGTGAGGAGTGAGGTGTGAGGAGAAAACCCGGAGTCCTCGCTTCGTGGACGGTTTCTCCGCGTTGTTGACGGGCGGTGGAGATTTCGCACCATACTCGGCGTACTGCATGCTTTTACTCCTCACTCCTCACTCCTCACTCCTCACGCACTAAAAATGCTCGCGAAGCGCATCATCCCGTGCCTCGACGTCAACGCCGGACGCGTGGTGAAGGGCATCAACTTCGTCGGTCTGCGCGATGCCGGTGATCCGGTCGAAATCGCGCGCCGCTATGATCGCGAAGGTGCCGACGAGCTGACCTTTCTCGACATCACGGCGTCCAGCGACGGGCGCGACCTGATCCTGGGCGTGGTGCAGGCGGTCGCGGAACAGGTGTTCATTCCGCTCACCGTCGGCGGCGGGGTGCGTGCGGTGGGCGACGTGCGGCGCCTGCTCAACGCCGGCGCCGACAAGGTGAGCATCAACACCGCGGCGGTGCAGAATCCGCAACTGGTGGCGGACGCGGTGGCGCGCTATGGCTCGCAGTGCATCGTGGTGGCGATCGATGCGAAGCGTGTCGGAAACGGCGCGCAGCCGCGCTGGGAAGTGTTCATCCACGGCGGCCGCACAGCCACCGGCATCGACGCGCTGGAATGGGGCCGCCGCATGTGCGATGCCGGGGCCGGCGAAATCCTGC
Source organism: Burkholderiales bacterium (assembly GCA_035700525.1). Classification (GTDB taxonomy): domain Bacteria; phylum Pseudomonadota; class Gammaproteobacteria; order Burkholderiales; family JBDZVW01; genus JBDZVW01. The sequence continues at coordinate 16,286 of DASSON010000122.1, read as the reverse complement.
TGACCAGCATGGACCGTGACGGTACGCGCGAAGGCTTCGACCTGGAGTTGACGCGTATGATGTCGGATGCGCTCGATGTGCCGGTGATCGCCAGCGGCGGCGTCGGCAATCTCGATCATCTGGTCGCCGGCGTGCTGCAGGGGCACGCCGATGCGGTGCTGGCGGCGAGTATTTTTCACTATGGCGAGTACACTGTGCGCCAGGCCAAGGCGCACATGGCGGGGCACGGAATCGAAGTAAGGCTGTGAGGGGTGAGGTGTGAGGCGTTAGGTGTTCAAAATTTCCGGCGCGCTGGCGCGCCGCGCTATTTACCCCTCACTCCTTACTCCTTACTCCTCACGAATTTAAAAAATGGACGAAAACTGGCTCAACAAGGTCAACTGGGCACACGACGGGCTGGTGCCGGTGGTGGCGCAGGAGAGCGGCAGCGGCAGCGTGCTGATGGTGGCATGGATGAACCGCGCGGCGCTGAAACAGACAGTAGAAACCGGCGAGGCGGTGTACTGGTCACGGTCGCGCCGGAAATTGTGGCACAAGGGCGAGGAATCGGGGCACGTGCAGAAAGTGCGCTCGATCCGGCTCGACTGCGACGAGGACGTTATTTTGCTCGAAGTCGAACAGATTGGCGGCATTGCCTGTCACACCGGCAGGCATGATTGCTTTTTTCAGAAGCTTGAAGACGGGAAATGGGTGGTGACCGAGCCCGTCCTCAAGGATCCGGCGGAGATCTACCGCAAATGAGCGATCCCGGCGACGTGCTCAGACGGCTGAGTGCGACCATTGCCGCCCGGCGTACGGGCGACGCCTCGCAATCCTACGTCGCGAGCCTGTGCGCAAAGGGCCAGGACGCGGTGCTGAAGAAGGTGGCGGAGGAGGCGGCGGAAACCCTGCTTGCGTCGAAAGACGGTGATACACTTCATATCGTTCATGAAGTGGCTGATTTATGGTTTCATTCCCTCGTGTTGCTGGCGTGGCACGGATTGGACGCCGACGCCATCATCACCGAGCTCGAACGGCGCGAGGGTGTATCCGGCCTGCAGGAAAAGGCGGCGCGCACAACAAAATAGCGGATACGGATGCAAATATATGTGCGCGCTGTTGCGCAGGCGGACGGTAATTTGACAGGAGCGGTATATGGGTTCAATGAGCATATGGCACTGGTTGATCGTTCTGATCGTGGTGGTGCTGATTTTCGGCACCAAGAAATTGCGTAATCTCGGCCAGGATCTCGGCAGTGCGGTGAAAGGATTCAAGGACGGCATGAAGAACGAGGAGGAGCATCACGCCCAGACGAGCGGCGAAATTCCACCGAGTGCCGGCGAGACGATCGAGGGAGAAATCAAGGAAAAAACCCAGTCGAAGGCGTGATGTTGCGTGACGGGCGAGGAGTGAGGGGCAGTGCGGCCCGGTCGCAGGCCTCCGGCTTTTTCTCTTCGCTCCCTGCTCTCCGCTTCTCGCGCGCCGCAGACGCACATGTTTGATATCGGCTTTTCGGAAATTTTCGTCATCCTGGTGGTGGCGCTGATCGTGATCGGTCCCGAGCGCCTGCCCAAGGTGGCGCGCACGCTGGGCCATTTGTTCGGACGCATGCAGCGCTATGTCAACGACGTCAAATCGGACATTGCGCGCGAAATGGAGCTTGAAGATCTGCGCAAACTGCGCGGCACGATAGAAGACGCCGGCCGTACGATCGAAGAATCGGTGCGGCGCGAAATGGACGATGCCAGGAACGAGTTTGGAAAGATAAAAAACGATGCTGAAGCCGCGCTGGACGATCACACGATCGCACCGCCGGCAGAGTCCGAACAAGCGCCCGCGATGATCGCCGACGAACCGTCGCCGCAGCTCGAACTCGAGCTGAAGCGGCCGGCCGCAGGCGAATCCCGCAAGCGTGCCTGATTTGCGCCCATCGGGGCGCGCATTGCACTTATTTTCATGAGCCAGGAAGATACGTTTCTCTCGCATCTCGTCGAACTGCGAGACCGCCTGCTGCGCAGCATCATCTCGGTGCTGGTGGTGTTCGCCCCGCTGGCGTATTTCCGGAACGATCTCTACACCTGGCTGGCGCAGCCGATGCTGGCGAAGCTGCCGATGGGGTCGCACATGATCGCGACCGAAGTGACGACGCCGTTCTTCGTGCCGATGAAGGTTGCGGCGATGGTCGCGTTCGTCATCGCGCTGCCGTACATCCTGTACCAGGCGTGGGCGTTCATTGCGCCCGGCCTTTATGCCAACGAAAAGAAGCTGGTGATGCCGCTGGTGGTGGCCAGCTACTTCCTGTTTCTGGGCGGGATGGCCTTCGCCTATTTCGTGGTGTTTCCGCTCGCGTTCCACTTCATCGTGCACGTCGCGCCGACGGGCGTCGAAGTGATGACTGACATCGACAAATATCTGAGCTTCGTGCTGCACATGTTTCTCGCGTTCGGCGTCACGTTCGAAGTGCCGATAGTGGTGGTGCTGCTGGTGCGTACCGGCATAGTGACGGTCGAAAAGCTTCAGCACATCCGTCCTTATGTGGTCGTCGGCTGCTTCGTCACCGGCGCCATCCTGACGCCGCCGGACATGATCTCCCAGTTCATGCTGGCGATTCCGTTGTGGCTGCTGTACGAGGTGGGCGTATTTGTCGCGCGCTTTGTGAGACCGCAGGCGACGGAGGAGGACGACGATGAAGTCGACGATTATGCGACGCTCGCCGACAAGACCGAAGGCAGCGGCGATTGACCGGCGCGGCGCCGCGGATGCGGACCGGATGCGGCGCTAGCAGTTGCAGGCTTTGCGGCCGCTGTCGCGGTTCCGCGGACCTGAATTTTTGTGCATCAACCATCTCGTCGGTGCCGGCATGAAACGCGCGGAGCTCGTGGCCTGGCTGCATCAGTTTCTGGACGTGGCGCGTTTCCGCGACTACTGTCCGAATGGCCTGCAGGTCGAAGGCCGCGCCGAAATCGGCTCGATCGTCACGGCGGTGACCGCGTCGGCGGCGGCGATCGAGGCGGCGCTGGCCGCGGGCGCCGATGCGCTGATCGTGCATCATGGCTATTTCTGGCGCGGCGAGGATCCGCGCGTGACCGGCATCCGGCGCGAACGGCTCAAGGCGCTGCTGTCGCACGATCTCAATCTGTTGGCCTATCATCTGCCGCTCGATGCCCATCCGGAAGTCGGGAACAATGCGCAGCTTGCGCGCCGCCTCGGTTTTGTGCCGGAAGGCCGCTTCGGCGATCAGGAACTCGGTGTCTACGGCACGGTCTCCGAGCCGCTCGGTCTCGCTGAACTCGGTGCGCGCATCGCGGCGCGGCTGCAACGGACGCCGCTGATCGTCGGCGAGCCGCAGCGGCCGGTGCGGCGCGCCGCCTGGTGCACCGGCGCGGCGCAGGGACTGATGGAACAGGCGCTCGAGTTCGGCGTCGATGTTTACGTGTCCGGCGAGATTTCGGAACCCACCGCGCATCTCGCACGCGAATCCGGGGTGGCCTATATTGCCGCCGGCCATCATGCCACCGAGCGTTATGGCGTGCAGGCGCTGGGCGAGCAGCTGGTGCGGCGTTTCGGTGTCGCCCACCACTTCGTCGACATCGACAATCCGGCCTGATCCGGGAATGGTCAGGCGGCCGCAACCTGCTGACACGGCGGGAAAATCCGCGGTCGGCCTTAAATTTTTTCGCGGGCTGATGTAAAATCCGAATTTTTTCGTGTTTTAGTCTTTGACAGGGACCGATGGATGGCTGACGAAAAAGATCACAACAAGGTTAACAAAGACAAAAGACGCTTCCTCGTCGCTGCGACCGGCACCTGTGGCGGGCTCGCCTGTGTCGGGGCCGCCGTACCATTCGTTTCCAGCATGCTGCCGTCAGAGCGGGCGAAGGCTGCGGGGGCGCCGGTGGAAGTCGACATTGGCGGGCTGCAACCCGGGCAGTACATGCGCACCGCATGGCGCGGCCAGCCGGTGATCGTGCTCAAGCGCACCCAGGAGATGCTGGCGACGCTGCCGAAGATGGACGCTGAAGTCAGCGATCCGAAGTCCGACAAGTCGGAACAGCCGTCCTACTGCAAGAACGAACATCGCTCGATCAAGCCCGAAATCTTCGTCTGGGTCGACATCTGCACCCATCTCGGCTGCTCGCCGGAAGTGAAACAGGACAAGGGCAGCGATCAGGGCATGCCGGCGGACTGGCCGGGCGGCCTGCTGTGCCCCTGCCACGGCTCGCATTACGATCTGGCGGCGCGGGTGTGGAAGGATCAGCCGGCCCCGCTCAACATGGCGATTCCGCCATACCGGTTCGTCAGCGATACCGTCATCCGAGTTGGCGAAGATCCGAAGAAGGCATAAATCCATGAGCGAAAAATCATCCCTGCTGGGCTGGATCGACGACCGGTTTCCGCTGACCTCGACCTGGAAGAAGCATCTCTCCGAGTACTACGCGCCGAAGAATTTCAATTTCTGGTACTACTTCGGCTCGCTGGCGCTGCTGATACTGGTGCTGCAGATCGTCACCGGCATCTTTCTGACGATGAATTACAAGCCGGACGCCAATCTGGCGTTCGGCTCGGTCGAGTACATCATGCGCGACGTGCCCGGCGGCTGGTTCATCCGCTACCTGCACTCCACCGGCGCGTCGATGTTCTTCATCGTCGTTTATCTGCACATGTTCCGCGGGCTGCTCTATGGCTCGTTCCGCAAGCCGCGCGAGCTGGTGTGGCTGTTTGGCACGCTGATCTACGTGTGTCTGATGGCCGAGGCGTTCTTCGGCTATCTGCTGCCGTGGGGCCAGATGTCCTACTGGGGGGCGCAGGTCATCGTCAATCTGTTCGGAGCGATTCCGGGGTTCGGACCGGACCTTGCGCTGTGGATTCGCGGCGATTACGTGGTTGGCGACGCCACGCTCAACCGGTTTTTCGCATTTCACGTGATCGCGGTGCCGCTGGTGCTGCTGGCGCTGGTCGTCTCCCATATCGTCGCGCTGCATGAGGTGGGCTCGAATAATCCGGACGGTGTCGAAATCAAGAAGCACAAGGATCCGGTCACGCACCTGCCGCTGGACGGCATTCCGTTCCACCCGTATTACACGGTGAAGGATACGTTCGGCGTGGCGGTGTTCCTGATCGTGTTTGCGATCATCGTGTTCTTCACGCCGGAGATGCACGGCTACTTCCTCGAGTACAACAACTTCCAGCCGGCAAACCCGCTGCAGACGCCGCCTGAAATTCGCCCGGTGTGGTACTTCACCCCGTATTATGCGATGCTGCGCGGCATCACCTATCCGCTGTTCGGCGTCGATGCCAAGTTCTGGGGCGTGGTGGTCATCGCGTGCGCGGTGCTGATTTATTTCGCGCTGCCGTGGCTGGATCGCGGCAAGGTGAAGTCGATCCGTTACCGCGGTCCGATTTTCAAGACCGCACTGACACTGTTCGTGATCGCGGTACTGTGGCTCGGTTATCTCGGTACTCAGCCGCCGACCGTTCTCGCCAACCATACCGCGGACATACTGATGCTCATTTACTTCGGCTTCTTTCTGTTGATGCCGTGGTATTCGAGACTCGACAAATGCAAACCCGAACCGGAAAGAACAACATGATGATTCATCCAACAATGCACTCGGTGATGCGGTTTGCGGCGCGGGTAATTGCGGTGCTGATGCTGGCGGGCGTCGCGTTCGGTGCCGCCGCCGAAGAGGGCTTCCATCTCGACAAGGCGCCGATCAACGAGCGTGACGCGCTGTCACTGCAGCGCGGCGCACGCCTGTTCACCAATTACTGCCTGAGCTGCCACAGCGCCAAATACATGCGCTACAACCGGCTTCACGACATCGGGCTGAGCGACAAGGAAATCGAGAACAACCTGATCTTCACCGATGCCAAGGTCGGCGACGAGATGAAAGTGGCGATGGATTCGAAAGATGCCGCCAACTGGTTCGGCAAGGCGCCGCCCGATCTGTCGGTGATTGCGCGTTCGCTGTCGGAGGGCCATAACGGTGCCGACTTCCTGTATACGTATCTGCGCAGCTTCTATCGCGATCCGAAGCGTCCCACCGGCTGGAACAATCTGGTCTATCCGAACGTGGCGATGCCGAACGTGCTGTGGCAGTTGCAGGGCGTGCAGGTGCTGAAGACGGAAAAGGTCAAGGATTCCGAAGGCCAGCAGGAAGTGCACAAGCTGGTGCTCGCCAAGCCCGGCACGATGACGCCGATGGAGTATGACCAGGCCGTGGCCGACCTCGTCAACTATCTCGTCTATCAGAGCGAGCCGGTGCGCCTCGAGCGTCAGACCATCGGCATTTATGTACTGATTTTCCTGGCGATCTTCCTGCTGCTGGCGTATCTGCTGAAGCGGGAGTACTGGAAGGACGTGCATTAGGCGGATTGACACTCCGCCGCACGCCTTAGTGGGGCGCGAGCTGTTCGTGCAAGGGACGGGCGAACCATCATGATGACCTTATACTCGGGCACCAGCTGCCCCTTCAGCCAGCGCTGCCGCATCGTGCTGTACGAAAAGGGGATGGATTTCCAGATCATCGATGTCGATCTGTTCAACAAGCCCGAAGACATTGCGGTGATGAATCCGTACAACCAGGTCCCGGTGCTGGTGGAACGCGACCTGATTCTGTACGAGTCGAACATCATCAATGAATATATCGATGACCGTTTTCCGCATCCGCAACTGATGCCGGCGGACCCGGTGATGCGCGCGCGAGCGCGCCTGTTTCTGTTCCGCTTCGAACAGGAACTGTTCAACCATGTCGGCATGCTGGAGCGCAACAATCAGAAGGTGGCCGACAAGGTGCGTGCGGCGGTGCGCGACAACCTGACCCAGATTGCGCCGGTGTTCACGAAGCAGAAGTACATGCTGGGCGAGGAATTCTCGATGCTCGACGTGGCGATTGCGCCGCTGTTGTGGCGGCTCGATCATTACGGCATCCAGTTGCCGAAACAGGCGGCACCGTTGATGAAATATGCGGAGCGGCTGTTCAGCCGGCCGGCGTTCATCGATGCGCTGACGCCGCCCGAGAAAGTCATGCGCCGATGATGCAGGGCTCACGCGCATGAGAGATCCCTGCTGCCGATGAGAACGCTATCAACGAAGCCGTACCTGATTCGCGCGATCCAGGAATGGTGCGCGGACAGCGGCTTGACGCCGCATCTGGCAGTGAAGGTCGACGCGGCGACGCGTGTGCCGATGGAATACGTGAAGAACGGCGAAATCGTGCTCAATATCGGCACCGCCGCGACGCACCGGCTGACCATCGACAACGACGTCATACGGTTTTCGGCGCGCTTTGGCGGCGTGTCCCGTGAATGCTCGATACCAGTGGACGCCGTCAGCGCGATTTTTGCGCGCGAGAACGGACAGGGCATTTCATTCGAGACGCAAGCGGCCGGGACCGCGGCCGCGGACGACGGGCCGCAGCCGCCGGATGAACCGCCGGCCACGCCGGCGGGCGGCAGGCCGAAGCTGCAGGTCATCAAGTGACCAGCCGCGGTACACAATGATGGTCCGCGAAGCATGCCGGACCAATGAGTTGTTTCATTGCGCTATAATTTCCGGCCCACGCCGGATTAGCTCAGTTGGTAGAGCAGCGCACTTGTAATGCGAAGGTCGGGGGTTCGAATCCTCTATCCGGCACCGTATCCGCTGCGGTAGCGAGCAGCGGCGGGTTCCGCAGACCGGACGTCGATACAGCCACAAAATGCACGGCGCCGGGAACATTGTGCGAAATTTCTGTCCAATGCAGTAGCCGCTGCAGGCGGGCAGCGGCTTCCACGCAGGCACAAGAACAATGATCGAGATCGAAAATCTGAGTAAATCATTTGGTCCGAAACGTGCGGTCGACGACGTCTCGTTCAGTGTCGGACGTGGCGAAGTGCTGGGGTTTCTCGGCCCGAACGGCGCCGGAAAATCGACCACGATGCGCATGATCACCGGCTTCATTCCGCCGTCGAGCGGCAGCGTGCGTGTCGGCGGCCACAACGTGCAGGACGTTCCGATTCCGGCCAAGCGGCTGATCGGCTACCTGCCGGAGAATGCGCCGGGCTATGCCGACATGACGGTGCATGGCTTTCTCGCATTCGTCGCCGAGCTGCGTGGCCTCGGCGGCCGCGCGCGGCGGCAGGCGATTGCCCGTGTCGCCGAACTGTGCTTTCTCGAACCGGTGCTGTATCAGACGATCGAGACGCTGTCCAAGGGCTACAAGCATCGCACCTGCCTGGCGCAGGCACTGATTCACGATCCTGACATTCTGATTCTCGATGAACCGACCGACGGGCTCGATCCGAATCAGAAACACGAAGTGCGCAACCTGATCCGGCGCATGGGCGAGAACAAGGCGATCATTTTCTCCACGCACATCCTGGAAGAAGTCGAGGCGACCTGCTCGCGCGTGATCATCATCGATCGCGGCCGCATCGTGGCCAACGGCACGCCGGCGGAACTCAAGCAGCGCTCCGAATATGCCGGTGCGGTGCGGCTGTGCGTGGCGAACGGCGTGGCGAGCGCTATAACCGCCACGCTGGGCCGCCATCCGGGCGTCGATGCAATCGAGACGCTGGAACAAGACGCGAACCGCGTTTGCGTGCGCGTTCGTCCGCAGCGTGCCGCGGCCGGCAGCGCGTTCGCGCGCGAACTGGGCGCGCTGGCGGTGCGCGAGCAATGGGCGGTGGAGGAACTGCATACCGAAGAAGGGCGGCTCGACGACGTGTTTCGTGCAATCACGCTGTCCGATACCCAAACGGAGGCGCGACAGTGAGCACGTTACGGCCGATCGCGGCGGTGCTGAAACGCGAGCTCACCGGCTATTTCTCGTCGCCGGTGGCATACGTGTTTCTGGTGGTTTTTTTGTTGTTGATGGGATTTTTCACGTTCACCGTCGGCAATTTTTTCGAGCGCGGTGAAGCGTCGCTGGTATCGTTCTTCTTCTGGCAGCCGTGGCTCTATCTGTTCCTGGTGCCCGCGGTGGGCATGCGGCTGTGGTCCGAGGAGCGGCGGCTCGGCACCATTGAGCTGCTGCTGACGCTGCCGATCGCGACGTGGCAGGCGATCATCGGAAAATTCCTGGCATCGTGGCTGTTTCTGCTGTTGGCGCTGGTGCTCACCTTCCCGGTCGTGCTGACCGTGAACTGGCTGGGCAATCCGGACAACGGCATCATCGGCGCCGGCTATCTCGGCAGCCTGCTGCTGGCGGGCGCCTATCTGGCGATCGCGTGCATGACGTCGGCGTTCACGCGCAACCAGGTGGTGAGTTTCATCATTTCGGTGGTGATCCTGCTGTTCCTGATCCTGGCCGGCTATGCGCCGATCGTCAGCCTGCTGCAGCGCTCGGCCAGTCCGTGGGTCGTCAACCTGGTGGCGTCATTCAGCGTGATGACCCATTTCGACGCATTCCAGCGTGGCGTGATCAATCTGCGCGATGTCGTGTTCTTTGTTTCGATCATGATATTCGCACTGTTCGTGACCGGGGTGGTGATTCGCGGCCACCGCGCCGGATAGCAGGACGGCCATGAAAAAAAGATCCCTGGAACTGATGCTTTATTCGGCCGGCGGCATCATCGCGCTCGCGATCATTCTGATCGCAGCCAACTTTCTGGCCGCCAATTTCAACCGCCGCGCCGACCTGACCGCGGGACGCATTTACACGTTGTCGCCGGCGACGACCAAGATTCTGTCGCAGCTCAAGGCGCCGGTGACCATTCGCTACTATTTTTCACAATCGAGCGACGCGGTGCCGATCCAGATCAGGACTTACGCCCGGCGCGTCGCCGACGTGCTCGACGAATATCAGCGTGCCGGCAACGGCAAGGTGATCGTCCAGAAGCTCAATCCGCTGCCCGATTCCGATGCCGAGGATTCGGCCCAGCTCGACGGCGTCGAAGGTCAGGCCACGCCGGCCGGCGACAAGTTCTATTTCGGACTGGCAGTCAGCTTCCTCGATCAGCACACGGCGATTCCGGCGCTTTCGCCCGACCGTGAACGGCTGCTCGAGTACGACATCACCAGCGCGATCTCGCGCGTCACCGAAGCGCACAAGCCGGTGATCGGCGTGATGAGCGCGTTCCCGGTGTTCGGCTCGACATTCAATCCGATGACGCGCCAGCCGCCGTCACAACCGTGGGTGCTGATCGACGAACTGAAGAGCGAATTTACCGTCAACGACGTGGCGCTCGATGCAACCAAGATCGCCGACGACGTGAAGGTGCTGTTGTTGATCCACCCGCGCGGCATTTCGGAAAAAACCGAGTATGCGATCGACCAGTTCCTGATGCGCGGCGGCCGGCTGGTCGCGTTCCTCGATCCGTATGCCTATTTTGATCCGCAGCGCAACCCGATGAATCCGTACGCCGGCGGGCGCGCCAGCCAATCGACGCTGCCGCACCTGCTGAAGGCATGGGGCATCCATTTCAACCAGCATCAGGTGGTTGACGACATGACCTATGCCAGCGGAGAGGGCGATTCGCTGCTGCCGGCGCTGCTGTCGCTGAACGTTCAGGCGCTCGACAAGGACAACGTCGTGACGAGCCAGGTCGGCACGCTGCTGCTGCCGTTCGCCGGCACGTTCTCCGGCAAGCCGTCGGCCGGGCTGAAAGAAACGGTACTGGCGCATACGTCGCCGAATTCGATGCTGGTCAATTCGCTGCTGGCCACCGCACGCGGCCCGGCAGCCGAAAAGGTCTTCAAGCCGTCGGGCAAGGAATACCCGCTGGCGATCGAGCTCTCCGGAAAATTCAAGACGGCGTTCCCGGATGGCCTGCCGCAGAAAAAGCCGGCGCCCAAATCCGGCGACGCAGCGAAAGCCGGCGCAGACAAGCCGGGCGCGGACAAGACCAGCGACACAGCGAAGTCGGCTGCCGCAGCCACAAAACCGGCGCAGTTGAAGGAATCGAAAGCCGATACTTCCGTCGCGCTGATTGGGGACGCCGACATGCTGACCGACACCGCGTCAGTCTCGATACAGAACGTTTTAGGACAAAAGATCGTCATTCCGCGCAACGACAATCTCAACTTTGCGCAGGGCCTGGTCGAGCAGTTTGCCGGCGCTCCGGGATTGATCGATCTGCGCAGCCGTGCGTCATTCACGCGTCCGCTGAAGGTGATCGACGACATGCAGATGCGCGCCCAGACGAAGTATCTGGGCAAGATCAAGGATCTCGAGGACACGCTGAACACCACGCAGCAGAAGCTCTCGCATCTGCAGAAGGGAAAGCCGAAAGAGGGGGTGATCCTGACGCCACAGGAGCGCAAGGAAGTCGATGCCTTCCGCCAGAAACTGGTCGATACGCGCAAGGATCTGAAGGATCTGCGCCGCAACCTGCGCCGTGAAACCGATTCGCTCGAATTGTGGACCAAGGTCATCAACATCGGGGCGGTGCCGCTGCTGGTTGCACTGTTCGGGATCGGCGTGGCACTGACGCGGCGGCGGAGGACGGCGGCGAAATGAATCGCAAGCATTTTCTGATTCTGGTCATCCTGGTGCTGGTGATCGGAGGCACCGGTCTGGTGCTGTGGCAGCGCAATTCCGCGTCATGGGACGTGTCGGGCGCCCGCGTTGGCCAGAAGCTGCTGCCGAAATTCGACGTCGATGCGGTCGCGAAGATACGGTTGCAGGACGGCGAGCATACCGCCACGGTGAGCCGGAAAGGCAAGCAGTGGGTGGTTGCCGAACGCGGCGATTATCCGGCGGACGTATCGAAGCTCAGCAGCCTGCTGCTGACGCTGTCCGATCTCAAGGTGGTGCAGGGACAGTCGGTGGCGTCGGATCTGCTGCCGCGCCTCGATCTGACGCGGCCGGGCGGCGGGCACGCCGCGAAAGCGTCTGCCGACACACATGTCGGCACGCTGATCGAGTTCGATGACAAGGACGGCAAATCGCTGGCCGAAGTGCTGCTCGGGAAAAAATTCCTGAAGCAGGAAGCCGGCCCGATGGGTGAAACCGGATCGCCGGCCGGACGCTACGTGCTGACCGGAAACGACCAGGATAATGTTCTGCTGGTGGCGGATGCGCTGGATGCAGCGGTGGCCGAGCCGGCACAGTGGCTGAGCAAGCGCTTCTTCCAGATCGGGCACGCGAAAACGATAACGGTCGAACCTGCAAATGGCGGCGCGCAATGGACGCTGGCGCGTGCGACCGAGGACAAGCCGTGGCAGCTCACGCCGCTCGGCAAGGACGACAAGCTCGATGCCGGCAAGGCCGGCTCGCTGGCGGATGGTCTGGATACGCTGTCGTTCAACGATGTCGCAACCGACGCCGGCAAATGGCAGGACAAGGCCGCGGCGGTGACGATCATCACGTTCGACAATCTGACGTACCAGCTGAAAATCGCGCCGGCCGCGGATGGCAACGACTATTTTGCCGCGACCGTGTCCGGCACGCCGCCGCAGACACGCACGCCCGGCAAGGACGAAAAGCCGGCAGACAAGAAAAAGCTCGACAAGTCGTTCCAGGACAAGCTGAAAAAACTCGAAGATCGCATCAAGTTCGAGCAGAGTCTGGCGAAATGGACCTACCTGGTGCCGAAAGCGTCGGTTGCGTCACTGATGGCAGGCCGTGACCAGCTGCTCGAAGCGAAGAAGAAAAAATAGCCGGATTCCCGTTCGCGTCATCAGCGGCAGACGGGTATCATCCGTGCTTGATTTTGGAAGGCAAGACATGAAATTCTGGAAAGCGCCCAAGTCCCCGATTTTCCCGGAAGGGCATCGCTGGCAGTTCGAAAAGCGTAAAAGCGGCTACGAATCCGACGTCACCGCGATGGTGCGGCGCATGCTCGAGGATCCCGGCCTGAAGGACGACCAGCGCTTCGCATGGGAACGCTGGCGCAACGATACCGAGGCGGCAAGGCGGAGCTGACGGTAGGTTCAGCAGCCGGGATGCGGGATTCAGGTATACCTGAATCTCCTGTTTTCTGAATCCCGAGTCCCGATGTCAGCTGCGCGCGACGTGGCTGCTCATCGCTTCCAGCACGCGCCGTCCTTCGCCGTCGCTGACCGTGGTTTGCACGACCGCGGTGGTGCGGCCGGCATGCAGCAGCCGCGATTTCACCGTAAGATGCGATCCCTGTCCGGCGCGAATGAACCACGCCGAAATATTCGACAGTGCCATCTGGCGCGGCGCCGCACTGATGCTGCCGGTCGCGGCGAGGCCGAACAGAATGCCGCCCTGCACATGCCCGACGCGGTTGGTGATGTGATGACCCACCGCGATGCGGCGGCCGGCACGGCTGTCGGCACCGCGTCGCTCGTCATCCCAGAAATGTCCGATGAACGAGCCGCTTTGGGAGGCCTGTTCCAGCGCCGTGTCGCAGCGGCGCAGGATGCGCTTTTCCGCCGGCGTCAGTTGCTGTTCGTCGAGCGGTTCGGTGTGCGCCGTGGCGCCACGCTGCCACGGCAGCGGTGCCAGCCGCACGCCGGCGGGCGCCGGCAGCGCCATGAACGCGCCGCTGGCGTGGCACACCGGTCGGCCGTTCGAACCTATCGTCGCGGTCGATAACAGCTGGCGCGTGCTGCCGCGCGTGAACTGATGAAAGCGGGCGTCGGCGACGAGATTGCCGCGCGGCGCGACGCCGGTGAATTGCAGATGCATCTGGATCGTCGCCTGGCGCGCGCCGGGGCGAAGTTGCAGGCGTGTCGCAGTCGCCAGCGCGGTATCTGCCAGCACGCTGAGCGGTATCAGGTGGGTGGTGCCGTCGGGTGCGGCGCAGTGGGCGGCGGTGCGCATCGCGACGGTTGCGTGTAGCTTGTCGGCGGTACGCCATTCAAAATCGAGAAAATGTCCAACGAAATGCAAACCGGGCGTGCGGTTGGCGGCAATCGCCGCCAGTGTGCGGCGGCGGATGGCGGTGCGGGCGCGAAGCGTCGTGGCGGCGGTCATGACGCGTGATTATAGCGTGCCGCACGGTCGCGCCATGTGCCGCGCGTGCGCGTGGCGGCAATTCTGATATAGTTTCCGGCCATGATGTCTGACTGCCGCCATCGCGGGCATGCCCGTGTCCCGTCGCAATTTCGTTCGCCCGTTTCAGTCGCAGGCGTCTGCTGCATGCCCGTCGCCGTTGCCCTGCCGTGAAGGCACGCCCGGTCAACATCTACCAGATCGTCGCGGTGATGGTGTTTTGCGCCACCGGGCTCAAAGGCAGCCGGGTGCTGATGGCGCTGTATGCGCTGAAGCTGGGCGCCAATCAATTCGAGATCGGTGTGCTGATCTCGATGTACGCGGTGTTTTCGCTGGTGCTGGCGCTTTATGCGGGTCGGATATCGGACCGTCTCGGCTTGCGGCTGCCGTTGATCGTCGGCGGGACGGGCGTGACGCTTGGTCTGGTGCTGCCGTTTCTGCTGCCGCGGCTGGCGATGCTTTACGTGTCGGCCGGATTGATCGGTGCGGCGTTCATTTTTTTCCAGGTTTCGATGCAGCACTGGGCCGGCTCGCTCGGTGACGCCGAGGCACGCACCCGCAATCTGTCGATCTACAGCCTGGGCGCATCGACTTCCGATTTCCTGGGGCCGGTGGTGGCGGGATTCGCGATCGATCGCGTCGGTCACGTCGATTCGTATCTGGTGCTGGCATTGATCGGAAGCGTGGCCATTGCAGGTGTTCTTTATCTTTTCAGGCGCATTCCGGCAATCGCTGTGAAAGCCGAAGACCGCAAACGCCGGCCGACGCTGGATCTGGTGCGGATACCGGCGCTGCGCCGCACCTTCATCGCCAGCGGCGTGGTGATGACGGGCGTCAATCTTTATCAGTTCTACATGCCGATTTACGGTCATTCGATCGGCATTTCGGCGCTGGAGATCGGCTCCGTGATGGGTACGTTCGCGGTGGCGTCGTTTCTGGTGCGGTCGTTCATCCCGCCGCTGGTCAGACGCTTCGGTGACGAGCCGGTGCTGACGTATTCGCTGTACCTGGCGGGCGCGGCCGAGCTGCTGGTGCCGTTCGTGTCGCACACGGTGCTGCTGGCGGCGATCTCGTTCGTGCTGGGCCTTGGTCTTGGCGTCGGCCAGCCGCTGTCGATCATTCTCGTCTACAACCGCTCGCCGGCCGGGCGCGCCGGCGAGGCGCTCGGCACGCGCATCCTGGTGAACAACGCGATACAGGTGTCGGTGCCGCTGGCATTCGGCTCGATCGGCGCGGCGCTGGGACTGTTGCCGGTGTTCTGGGCCAATGCGGCGGTGCTGCTGGGCGGTTCCTATGGCAGCCGCGCCCCCAAAAAGCCACCTAGGGAATGAGCACCCACGCGGCCGGCGGCACTGACGCGCCGCTCAACGCAGCCCAGTCGCGGCGCATCGTGCGGCTGGTGTTTTTCGTCGCGCTGTGCAACATGGCATGCCTGCGTGCGAGCAAGGTGACGGTTGCGCTGTTTGCGCTCAAGCTCGGTGCCGGCGCGTTCACCGTTGGCGTGCTGATCGCGATGTACTCGGTGTTTCCAATGCTGCTGGCGGTGCCGGCCGGACGCGCGGCGGACCGGTTTGGCGCGCGCATGCCGATGCTGGTCGGCTCCGGCGGCATCATGGTCGGATTGATCGTGCCGTTCCTGTTCCCGGCGGTGTGGGCGTTGCTGGTGTCGGCGGCGGTGATCGGCGCCGCCAACGTGTATTACAACGTTACCGCGCAGAACCTGATCGGCATCGCCAGCCGCGGCGGCGGACGTACCCGCAATTTCAGCAATTACAGCATGATGCTGGCGATTGCCGGCATCATTGCGCCGCTCGCCGCCGGTTTTTTGATCGATCACGGTGGCCATGCGCGCACCTACCTGGTGCTGGCGCTGGTGCCGTTGCTGTCGGTGATCGCGGTGGCGCGCTGGCGCGGCGTGCCGGCCGGGTCGGCGGCCGCGGCGCCGGTGCGCGGCGACGAACGGCTGTGGCGCAATCGTGATTTGCGCAGCGTGCTGATCGTGAGCGCCGTGATTCTGACCGGCATCGATCTGTTCCAGTTCTACATGCCGGTATACGGTCATACCATCGGGCTGTCGGCATCCGTGATCGGCATCGTGCTGGCGTCGTTTTCGGTGGCGTCGTTCGTGGTGCGCGTGTTCATGCCGAAACTGGTGCGGCGGGCCGGCGAGCAGCGGGTGCTGATGGCGGCGCTGGCGCTGGGTGCCGTGACGTATCTGCTGTTTCCATTTTTTCGAGACCCGGTATTATTGACGGTTGTTTCGTTCGTGCTCGGCCTCGGGCTGGGCTGCGGTCAGCCGCTGTCGATGATGCTCACCTACAGCCGTTCGCCACTCGGACGCTCCGGGGAGGCGCTCGGTCTGCGCAGCATGGTGAACAATTTCATTCACATCGTCGCCCCGCTGGCGTTCGGATCGATTGC
>DASSON010000121.1:0-4923 GCA_035700525.1 Burkholderiales bacterium | reverse complement strand
GCGTTGTGCGGCGCCGCGATCTGGATTGCGATCTCGCTGGTGTCGGGGCGGACGGAGGCATGGGATTCGGGGCTGTACTTTTCGGTCGGGATACCGGCCGTCTGCCTGGTGTCGCTGGCATTCGCACTGTCCGAGCCGGCGCGCTGGTGGCGCTGGGGTGTCCTGCCGTTGTTCGGTCAGTTCGTCTGGATGCTGCTGTCGCAGGGACCCGGAAACCTGTTGCCGCTTGGCATCATCGTGTTCGCGGTGCTGTCGATTCCGTCGATCATCACCGCCCGCATCGGCGCGTTCATCGCGCGCCGCCGCGAAAACGGCGTGGCGCGGTGAACCGAGCGCAAGATACGTGATCCGCCGGGCGAAAGCGGCTGACGTTTGACTTGCGGCGTCCCATCTCCTAACCTCGTAATGGATTCATTTTCATCTCGATAGCCGGCTCACAGGAGACTGCCATGAAGCCCGCCCTCTTCACCGCCATTCTGCCCGTTGTTGCACTATCGTCCGCGCTCGCATTCGCGGGCGACAAGCCGCCCGCCAACAGCAAGCCGGTGTCCGCTATCGCTTCCAGTCTGGAGCAGCAGGGATACGCGCCGATATCGGAAATCTCGTTCGATGACGGGCGCTGGGAAGTCGAGGCGTACAAGAACGACCAGAAACGGGAACTGCGGGTCGATCCGCAGACCGGCAAGATTCTGTCGGACCGGCCGGATCACTGAACCCCGGTGACGGCCGTCCGGCGTCGGGAACGAGACCGTATTGCTGCGAAGCATTCGCTGGATCAGCCTGATCGGCACCGCGGTCACGCTCGGCGCGCTGGCCGCGCACGTGCTGGAGCTGCCGAACAAACTCGCACTCGACGGGCCGCTGTGGCTTGCCGTGCAGCAGCAGCTGTACCGCGGCTGGGGCCCGTTCATCGGGCCGTTTGAAGTCGCGGCCGTCGTATTCACCTGGATCCTGCTGTGGCTGGTGCGCGGAAAGCGGCCGATTCGCCGCCTGACGCTGGCCGCGGCAATCCTGTTGAGCCTGGCGCTGGCGACGTTCTTCGTGCTGAATGCGCCGGTCAACGCGGCGTTCGCGTCATGGACAGCGGCCACGCTGCCTGCCGACTGGCCGGACTACCGGCTGCGCTGGGAAGCCGGCCACGCAATCAGCTTCGCGCTTGTCTTAATGTCGCTCATCCTGCTGCTGAGGGCACTGTTCATTGAAACGTCATGCCGCGGGCGGCCGCGGCTTTGACCGCGGCGCGCACGATCTCTATCATTGCGGCTTCAAATAATCAGGACATTCAGGGGGAAATATGAAACACGCATCCTGGTGCGTCACGGCGGCCGCCGTGCTCGCACTCGCCGGTTGTGCGACCGATTACGGTTACGTGGCGTCGGTCGCGCCGTACCAGACGGTGAAAAGCGCCCACAGCTACACCGATCTCGCCAGCTGCGCAACGCATCAGCTCGATGAAGTTCACTGGGGTGGAACGCTGAAACGCGTGAACACGATGCACAAGCACGCAGACGAGGCCGAAATCGTACAGACGCTGGGCGACACCGACAATGTGATCGGCGTGGTTTCGATCCATCCCTACGGCATTTCCGGCGGCTCCGAAGCCGCGGTACGGCTCACACCGCATCTCTTCGGCTCCGACCGGCTGCTGCAGGGTGACCGTTTCGTCACAGCCATCAAGAAGTGCGGTTGAAGCACCGCTGAATTCAGCTCGTTGACAGCGCCCGGGGCGCGATGCTACAACAGCATCGTGCCCCGCGATCCAGGCCGCACCATGGAAAGGCGCGTGTTTCCCCGGTTTCATGTCATGGCAGCCGCCGGCTGCAGCGATGGCGGCGGCGCCGGTCTTTACGCATGCGGCAGCCATGGATCCACGGCCGGAAGCGGCCGACGTCATGCCCACGGCGAAATCCGCCTCCGGAAGCGCCGTTTCCGCCGCACTGGTGAAATCACAACCCCGGCCCTGCATTCATGAACAAGCATCTCCAGTACAACATCTGGTACCTGGTCATCGCACTGCTTGCGATCCTGTGGTTCCACAACGTGTGGCAGGGCACGCGCAACGTCGAAACCATTCCGTACAGCGAATTCCAGAACGAGCTGAAGGCCGGCCAGATCAGCGAAGTCCATATTCATCAGAATTATGTCGAAGGCAAATTCAAGAAGCCGACGAAAAACGGCAACACGCGTTTCGTCACGACGCGCGTCGATCCCGAACTGGCAAAAACGCTGGAGCAGTACAACGTCAAGTTCACCGGCGTCATCGAAAGCCACTTCCTGAGTGATCTGTTGTCATGGATACTGCCGGCGATCGTGTTTTTCGGCATCTGGTGGTTCGTGATGCGCAAGTTCGCCGAGAAACAGGGGCTCGGCGGCGGTGGTGGCGGTCTGCTCGCGATCGGCAAGAGCAAGGCCAAGATCTACATGGAAAAAGACACCAAGGTCTCGTTTGACGACGTGGCCGGTGTCGACGAGGCGAAGGAAGAGCTGCAGGAAGTCGTCGGCTTCCTGAAGGATCCAAAACAGTATGGCCGGCTCGGCGGCCGCGTGCCCAAGGGCGTGCTGCTGGTGGGTCCGCCCGGCACCGGCAAGACGCTGCTGGCACGCGCCGTCGCCGGCGAAGCGAGCGTGCCGTTTCTGTCGATCAGCGGCTCCGAGTTCGTCGAAATGTTCGTCGGTGTCGGCGCCGCGCGCGTGCGCGACCTGTTCCAGCAGGCG
The DNA here is from genome assembly GCA_035700525.1 of Burkholderiales bacterium. Classification (GTDB taxonomy): domain Bacteria; phylum Pseudomonadota; class Gammaproteobacteria; order Burkholderiales; family JBDZVW01; genus JBDZVW01. The sequence continues at coordinate 2,208 of DASSON010000121.1, read as the reverse complement.
CGGCGCATGGCGCCGGCGATCATCTTCATCGACGAGCTCGATGCACTGGGACGCGCGCGCGGCGCCAATTCCTTCGGCGGCGGCCACGACGAGAAAGAACAGACGCTCAACCAGTTGCTGGTCGAGATGGACGGCTTCGATCCGACCGCTGCCGGCCTGGTGCTGCTGGCCGCCACCAACCGCCCGGAAATCCTCGATCCGGCACTGTTGCGCGCCGGCCGCTTCGATCGCCAGGTGCTGGTCGACCGTCCCGACAAGCTGGGCCGCATCCAGATTCTGGAAGTCCACCTGAAGAAGCTGCATCTGCTTGCCGCCGACGTCGATCCCGAAAAAATCGCCGCGCTCACACCCGGCTTCAGTGGCGCCGATCTTGCCAACCTGGTGAACGAGGCGGCGCTGATGGCGACGCGGCGCCACGCCTCCGAAGTCGCGATGGAGGACTTCACTTCCGGCGTCGAACGCATCGTCGCCGGACTGGAAAAGAAAAACCGGCTGCTCAATCCGCTCGAGCGCAAGGTGGTGGCCTATCACGAAATGGGGCACGCGCTGGTTGCGATGTCGCTGCCGGGACTCGATACCGTGCACAAGATCTCGATCATTCCGCGCGGCATCGGCGCGCTCGGCTATACGATCCAGCGCCCACTGGAAGACCGTTTTCTGATGACGCGTCGCGAACTCGAAAACAAGATGGCGGCACTGCTCGGCGGACGGGCATCGGAGCACGTCGTGTTCGGCCATCTTTCGACCGGCGCTGCCGATGACCTGGCCAAGGTCACCGACATCGCGCGCAGCATGGTGATGCGCTACGGCATGGTGGAGAAGCTCGGCCCCGTCACCTACGGCACCGACCGCCACACTTTTCTCGGCAACGGCGGGCCGACGCTGCAGGAGCGCGAGTTCAGCGAGGAAACCGCGCGCGAGATCGACTGCGCGGTACGCGACATCGTCGAACAGGTGTTCGATCGCGCTGTCGGCTTGATCGAAAAACATCGCGCACTGCTGGAGCGCGGTGCGCAACTGCTGCTCGAAAAGGAAACGTTGAACGAGGAAGACCTCAAGGCGCTGCAGCCGCAACCCGTGCCGGCGACGGCAACCGCGTAGATCCCGTTGCGCCGCGCGCGGCGCGGCTCAAACTACCGCGCCGGCCCGTTCGTTCGCGCGATCGACCGCTTCCGCCATCGCTGCCAGCGACGGCGCGATTGCGACATGATACGGCGTGGTGGAAGCTTCCAGCGCCTTCAGCCGGTCCGGCAAGCGCGCCAGTTGCTGCGCCGCGCGTTCGCGCGCTTGCTGCAGCGTCGGCTGCGGGGTAACACGGCGCCCGGCGCGCATCACCGGTTTCAGCAGCGGTTCACCGCTTTGCGGATCGTCCTCCAGCGCCAGCACATCACAGTCGAATCGGCCATCCGGTCCATAATGGCGAAACACTTGCTTGCGACCGGGCCAGGTCTCCTTGCCGGTGGAACGCTTGCGCCGCGGCCGTCCCGCGTATTCCTGCAGTTTGTACACGGTGTCGAGATAGGGCTCATCCGACGATGTCACCAGCGACGTGCCGACGCCGAAGCCGTCCACCGGCGCACCGTCCACGAGCAATTCGCGCAGCCGGTACTCGTCGAGATCGCCGCTGACGAAGATCATCGTATCGTGCAGTCCGGCAGCATCGAGGACGTGCCGCACGCGGCGTGCCTCGCACCCGAGATCGCCGCTGTCGATACGCACGCCCTTGATGCTGATGCCGTCCGCGGCGAGCCGCCGGCCGAGCGCCGCGACCTTGCGCGTCGCCGCCTCGACGTCATAGGTGTCGATCAGCAGCACCGCATTGTCCGGAAACGTTCTGGCAAACTGTTCAAATGCGAGCGCTTCGTCGTCATGCGCCTGGATGAACGAATGCGCCATCGTGCCCAGCACCGGAATGCCGAAACGCGGTGCCGCCAGCACGGTGGCGGTTCCGGAAAAACCGGCGAGATAGGCAGCGCGCGCCGCCAGTAGCCCGGCATCGGCGCCGTGCGCGCGGCGCAGCCCGAAATCGACGACCTGCCTGCCGGGCGCCGCCAGCACCGAGCGCGCCGCTTTCGACGCCACCATGGTCTGGAAATTGATCAGGTTGACGAGCCGTGTTTCGACCAGTTGCGCCTGCGGCAGCGGCGCGGTGACACGCAGCACCGGCTCATCCGGGAAAAACACCGTGCCTTCCGGCAACGCATGCAC
>DASSON010000120.1:0-5690 GCA_035700525.1 Burkholderiales bacterium | reverse complement strand
AAGTCCTTTGCCGGAGTCAGCCCCAGACCGCGGAATACGCCCGGATTCGGCGTGCCGGCGAGAATGACGGCGCCGGCCCGATTCAGTGCGTACTCCATTTCATAAAACAGCCAGAATGCATGCAGCGGCGGATAGCCGTTTTCATAAGTATATTTGTGACGGTAATCCGGTCGATGATCGAACGCCTCCTCGTGATCGACCAGAGCTCGCACCGTATGATACCGTCCGTAGAGATCGATCACGGCCTGATAATCCGGATAGAGCCGGGGATCGATATAACCGGTGCTCGGCGTCAGTCCGATCACCACGCCGCCTTCACGCAGCACCGGCTGATCCGCGGAGTAGCGCGGCGGCACCAGCGCGCCGACCGCCGCGATCAGCGGATTGTGCGAACTGCCGTAGGAATAGCTCTGCGGCAGTCCGACGATCAGCACGTCGGCCTCCGGCACCGGGCAGCGGTAGATGTGTTCCGCGAGTTCCCACGCCGGCGGCCTGACTTCGCGCGCGGATCCGGCAAACACGCCGGCCATGCGGCCTTTCGTGCCATTGACCGCGTTGATGTAGAAAATCTTCCTGCCGGTCGCCTGCTCGAGGAAGCCGTTCATTTCGTCCTTGACGCTGACCTTGCGCCGAGGCTTCGATTCCTTGCCGGCCAGGTTGCTCGGCACCGGAATCGAGTGGTAGCTGTGATGCGAGGCGATGCTTGGCGTCGACGCGAGGCCGATGACGGCGCCGGTTCCGGTATAGCTTTTCCATGCGGTCGATGCGACGTTGCCCTGGTAGATCAGCAGATCCGCATCGACGAAATGGCGGTTGTGCTCCACGTAGCGGCCGCTTTCGGTAATGCCGAAATATCTGAGCTGCGCCGGATCGTAGCAATCGTGATTGATGATCTGGCCGTGGAGCCAGAAGCGATTGAAGATTTCGGCGCCCAGATGGTTCGCGAGCTCGAGCCGCGTCGGCTTGCGGTGGTTCGAACAGCCGCTGATGAACACGATGTCACGTTCGTTGACGCCGGCTGCAAGCAATGTTTCGACGACGATCGGCAGGATGGTCTGCGGCGGCACGTTGGGCCGTGTCGGATCGTCGAAGCCGATCGCGACCCGCATGCCGGGCTTCGCGAGTTCAGCCAGCGGCGGACTGCCGTACGGCTTCGCGAGTGCGTCGCGCACGGCCTGTTCCGGGTTTTCCAACAGCGGAGGATCGCGGAATTCCGCGATCACGGCCGTGTCCGGCACTTCGATCTCGATCTGCCTGTCGCCGTAATCGACTGCAATGGATTTCGTGCTCATGTGGTTGCCGATTCCTGGATCAGTGCCGCCGCTTTTTTGCGCATGATCTTGCCCATCGCGTTGCGCGGCAGTTCGTCAACGAAAAGAATTCTGTCGGGCGCCTTGAACGGGGCCAGATTCTGGCGGCAGAACTCGATCAGCGCTTCCTCGTCGATCGAATCACGGCGTATCACGCAGGCGGCCACGCGTTCGCCCCATATCCGGTCGGCGATGCCGACCACGGTGGCTTCGCGCACCGCGGGATGTTTCATCAGTGCCTGCTCGACTTCGAGCGGCGAAATGTTTTCCCCACCGCGAATGATCATCTCCTTTTTACGGCCGATGATGAAAATGAAACCGTCGTCGTCCATGCGCGCCAGATCGCCGGTGCGTACCCAGCCGTCGCGAATGGTGTTCGCGGTCGCGTCCGGGTCGCGAAAATAGCCGGACATCACCGTGGGCCCGGTCACGACTATTTCTCCAGGGGTGCCGGCCGGTACAGGTTTGCCGTCGTCGCCGATGATCATGACCTGCTGCGGCGGCAGTGCCTGGCCGATCGATCCGCGTTTGCGCGTGCCGCGCAGCGGGTTCATCACGTTGATTGCGGTGGTTTCGGTCAGGCCGTAGGTTTCGAGCAACAATTCCTGGCCGAAGCGCGCCTCGAAGCGTTCAGCCAACGCCGGCGGTGTCGGCGCCGATGCGACCTTGACGTAGTCGAGGTGTATCGAATTCGCCGGCGGAGCCGATGCTTCATGCTCGAGCAGCATCGCCAGGATCGTCGGCGACGCGCTGAAACTGTTCACCGAAAATTCTTCGCACAGGCGCCAGTGCTGTGTCGCGCTGAAGCGGCTGCGCAGGACAACGGTGGCGCCGGTCTGCAGGAATGGCATGTGGCTGAACATCAACGCGTTGGTGTGGAACAGCGGCATCATGCAAAGTGTACGATCCTCGGGCCGCAGATCGAAACCGCGGGCAACCGCGGTCGAGCCGGCGGCGACGTTTCCCTGTGTCAGCACGACGCCCTTCGGCCGGCCGGTCGTGCCCGACGTGTAAATCAGCAGCGCCGGGGTTTCAGCCGTCGGCGCGATCGCCGTTACCGGAGTGGCCGGCTGCCGGTACAGCTTATCATCGGACAGAAACGGAACGCGCATGCCATCCGACTGGCCGAGGCACAGTACCACGGGCGCGGCATCCAGTTGGGGAAGGGTGTTCGACAGCAGATCCGAAAACGCGGCGGTGGTGATGATGAGCCGGCTGCCGGCATGGTTGAGGATGAATGCCAGTTCCTGGTCGCTCAGGCGGTGGTTCAGCGGGTTGGCGACGATGCCGGCACGGAACGCGCCGAAGTACGCGGCGACCATCAGCACGTCATTTTCCATCAGCAGGCTGGCGCGATCGCCCGGCTGCAGCCCCAGTGACAGCAGCAGATTCGCGAAGCGATTGGCCAGGCCGTCGAGTTCCGCGTACGACGTTTCGTGGCCGTCGAAAATGATGGCGGTTTTATGTTCCGGATGCAGGCGTGGAAAGTCCCCGGGCAGCATGGTCAACTGATGTTGTTCAAACCGGAAAAAGTGTACTGAAATCGGTATATCATTGATAACGATATTTTTGTGGTTATATTCATCGACGTTGACGATCATGAGGTTCACACAAACGGGTGATGCATGAACATCAGGCAGCTCGAAACGTTTATCCGGATCACCGAGCACGGCAGCTTCGCAGCGGCCGCGAAGGCATTGTTCACCACCCAGTCCACCGTGTCGGCCCGCATCCGCGAACTCGAAGCCCACATCGGCGTCGATCTGTTCGACCGCAGCGGCCATCGCGCGCATCTTACGCCGCGCGGGCTCGAGCTGTTGCCTTATGCCAGGCAGATGGTCGGCATCGCGTCGGAGATGAATTTTCGCATCGGTGACCGCAAGGCGATTTCCGGCGTGCTGCGCGTCGGGGTGGTGGGGCTGGTTGCATATACGTGGTTTCCGAAACTGATGGACGCGCTGCGTGCGAAATTTCCGAAAGTGGCTTTTACGATAGATGTCAGCCTGACGCGGGTGCTGATCGACCGGCTGCGCGCCGGTGACCTCGATCTGGCAATCGTCGCCGGACCGGTCGCCGAACCGAATCTGGAATCCCATTCGCTGGGCTATGACGAATTCGTGTGGATGGCGAGCCCGCGGCTGAAGATTCCGCAGCGGGTGCTGGCGCCGACTGATCTGCAACGCTGGCCGGTGCTGAGCCTGTCGGAGGAATCGCATCACCATCCGGTCATCGAGCGCTGGTTTCATGACAACGGCGCAGCCTACCGTCCGGCCGCGGCATGCAACAACATGACCGTCATCGCCGGCCTGACGATGGCGGGGCTGGGGGTCTGCCTGCTGCCGCGCCTGTGCTACGGCAAGGACGTCAAGGCCGGCCGGCTGCGCGTGCTGGAAACCCGGCCGAAAATCCCGCATGTCGAATTCGTCGCGTTGTCGAAGAGCAACGACCGGCATCCGGTGATCAGTGCGATTACCGAGCTGGCAACGGAAGCCAGCGAGCTTACGTTGTCCGAGGCATCGGGACCCGCGGCTACCGGGGCGCGTGGACGAAAACGCCGGCCGGCCAGCACGCCGCCTGAATACGCGCGCCGCCGGTTACCTTGACATTGTATTGTTATGCATTACAAAGATGCCTGCGACGTGAATTTGGAGGACTATCATTGATGAAGAGCTTGCGAGACCAAAACCGTAAACCGACCCATCCGGGAGCGCTGTTGCGCGAAGATGTGCTGCCGGCGCTCGACATGACTCAGACCGAGCCGGCGCAGCGTCTTGGCGTAAGCCGCCTCACGGTTTCTGAATTGCTGCTGGAAAAACGCGGGCTTTCGGCTGAAATGGCGGTGCGTCTGGGACGGCTGCTCAACACTACAGCGGAAAGCTGGCTGCGCATGCAGGAAGCACTCGATTTGTGGCAGGTGCGTTCCAGACCGGAACTGTTCTCCAACGTGCAGCCCGTCAGGCAGACGGCGTGATGCCCGTTCCTATTTCACTCCGTGCGTCAGCCATAGCGCGATCTCCGGAAAAATCATCACCAGCGCCAGGCCGGACAGCCCGATCAGCGCGAACGGTAGCGCGCCGTTCAAGATCTCTCCGATCGAATAATCGCGGCGGATCGCCTGGATCACGTAGAGGTTGACGCCCACCGGCGGCGTGATCGCGCCGAGTTCCATGTTGATTACCAGGATGACACCGAACCAGATCAGGTCGATGTGCAGCAGTTGCAACGTCGGCAGCAGGATCGGCACCGTTACCAGCACCACCGCCGCGGCATCGAGAAAACAGCCGAGTATCAGGAACAGGATGTTGATCGCAATCAGGAATTGCCAGGTATGCAGGTTGAGGCCATCCATCCACGCGACTACGTCCTGCGGCACGTGCAGCAGTGAAATCGCGGTGCCGAAAATCTTTGCGCCGACGATGATCGCCAGAATCATCGCGCTGCTGCTGGTGGCCGCCCGCACGGAGCGGACGAAACCATCCCATTTCAGCGAGCGCTTGAACACGACCGTCACCAGCAGCGCGTAGCCGACGCCCATTGCCGCGCCTTCGGTCGGCGTGTACCAGCCGACGTAAATGCCGCCGAGCAGCAGCGGAACGGTGAGGATGCCCCATGCCATGCCCCAGTGCAGCCGCACGCGATGCGGCTGTCCGTCCTGTTCGATACGCACGATGCCGGGGCTGGGGCGCCACCATTCGCGCAGCACGACGTAAACGGAATACAGGATGGCGAGCATGATGCCCGGCACCACGCCGGCCATGAACAGCTTTCCGACGGAAACGTTGGTGACGGACGCGTACAAAATAAAAGTGATGCTGGGCGGAATCAGGATGCCGAGGCCGCCGGCGCATGCCAGCGCACCGGCGGCGATCGGACGCCCGTAGCCACGCCGCAGCATTTCGGGCAGCGCCACGACGCCGATGCTGGCAACGGTGGCGGCGGTCGAACCCGAAATCGCGGCGAAGATCGCGCACGCCAGAATCGACGCCAGCACCAGTCCGCCGGGCAGGCGGCCGGCGCACCATTCCGCGAAATCGAACAGATCGCGCCCGATGCCGCCCTCGAGCATCAACTGGCCCATGAACATGTAGAGCGGCACTGCCGCAACGACGAATCCGCTCAGTGCGTCGTACGGAATGTGCGCAAGTGACGCGACACCCAGCGTCGGACCGTAGACCATCAGGAATGTGAAGCCGCCGGCAAGCGCCAGCGACACTGCGATCGGCACGCCGAGAACGAGCAGCGCGGCCAGACAGACGCCAACCAGAAACGTCGTCATCGGGTCCGCAGTGCCTCAATGAGCCGGCTCAGAATCACCGCCAGCCACGCGAATGCGCCCACCGGCACCGCCGCCTGCGCGATCCATTCCGGCCACAGTGCGAG
>DASSON010000119.1:0-2380 GCA_035700525.1 Burkholderiales bacterium | reverse complement strand
GTACCCGGCGTCGCGCTGCGGCATTGCCGTCGGCATGATCATCGGTACCGCAGCCGGCGTCATGATCTATATCGTGAATCTCTACGGCTTTACGGCGATTTTTCCGTGGTTCGTCCAATCTCGTGGCGGGATCACGCTACTTGCCCACGCCGTATTCGGGATGACGCTGGCAGGTACCTATATGGCGCTGCGCAAAAATCGGCGAAAATCGATCCGCCGCAGCTGAAGGGCTTCAACAAGCCGACCGGCCGGCGACCCCGGTGCTGATCCGATAATGGATGATGTTGCGCCCGCGTGCGCTGCGCGCCGCGCGTTTATAATGACGGCATTTCACATTGTCGACATGTTTCCGTACGGATGCATGTCGTGGAGGGCTGTTCATGAGCATATCACTATCTGCGGCAGCCACGATGGAACGTCGTCGCCGTGCGGTCGAAGCTTGCCTCGAGCGCGTGCGGGCAACCGAAAAGCGCTACGGCGCAGGCCACGATCTGATTGATGCGTTGAAACCGGTGCTGACCGATCTCGCGCTGCAGAGCGAGCTGTTTCCGCTGGAGAGTTTTCCGGTTCGCGACGGCAAGCAGGGCGCGCTCTATGAGCTGTCGGTCGATCCCGACTGCCGTTTCGCGCTGTATGCGTCGGCCGGCGTGCCCGGAAAATTCCAGCCGCCGCACGATCACACAACGTGGGCGGTGATTTCCGGTGTGCACGGTGACGAGCACAACGTGCTGTACGAGCGTGTCGATGACCGTTCCATCGCCGGACGCGGGCGCATTGAAAAGCGCAGCGAGCTGACGGTACGCCGCGGCAATGCGATCGGCTTTCTCGGCCACGATTTTCACACGATCGAAGTGATCAGCCGCACGCCGGCACTGCATCTGCATCTCTATGGCCGCGCGCTCGATCAACTCGAAGGGCGTGTGTACTTTCCGCAGACCTCCGGCGGCGAGTACAAGCGCTTCATGGCAAAGCCCGATCTCAACGCGCCGCTGGTAAGCGCGCATACGCTGCACGCGATGCTGCAGGACGGCGGCGAACTCGCGGTAATCGACGTGCGCGAAGGCGGCGTTTTCGCGCGCGCTCATCTGTTTCAGGCGTCGTCAGTTCCGCTGTCGCTGCTGGAGCTGCGCATCCCGGCGCTGGTGCCGAACGAACGGGCACGCGTGGTGCTGGTCGATGATGACGGCTTGCTGGCGCAGGCGGCGGCACGCAAGATGCGGCGCGCCGGCTATCTCAATCTGGCGGTGCTCGACGGCGGCATGGATGGCTGGAAGCGGGCCGGTCATTCGCTGTATGGCGGCGTCAACGTGCCGAGCAAGGCGTTCGGCGAATTCATCGAGCATGAGATGCAGACGCCGCGCATTCCGGCGCAGGAGCTGAACCGGCTGAAAACAGACGGGCAGCCGATGGTGATTCTCGACAGCCGGCCGCCTGCGGAGTACGAAGCGATGAGCATCCCGGGCGCGATGGATTGCCCGGGTGCCGAACTGGTCTATCGCGTGCACCAGGCGGCAGCGTCGGACGACACGCTGGTCGTGGTCAACTGCGCCGGCCGCACGCGCAGCATCATCGGCGCGCAATCGCTGATCAACGCCGGCGTCAAAAATCGTGTCGTCGCATTGGAAAACGGCACGATGGGCTGGCATCTTGCCGGCTTTACGCTCGATCATGGCAAGGCCAATCTGGCACCGGCGCCGGCGGCCGCTGCGCGCGAAAAAGCCCGGGCCGCGGCGCAGGATGTCGCGCGGCGCTACAACGTGCCGCTCATCGACGCGGCCACCCTCGAACAATTCCGGCACAACGGTGAGCGCACGCTGTACGTGTTCGACGTCAGGCTGCCCGATGCGTACGAAGCGGGACATTTGCCGGGAGCGCTGTCGGCGCAGGGCGGCCAGCTGGTGCAGGCGACCGACACCTACGCCGCGGTGCGCAACGCGCGCATCGTGCTGGTCGACGACGATGCGGTGCAGGCGGTGATGACGGCGTCGTGGCTGAAGCAGATGGGGTGGAACGAAGTGTATGTGCTCGAAGGCGGACTGGCGGGCCGGACATTGCAGAAAGGTGCTGCGCCGATGCAAACGCTCGGGGCACTTCCGCAGGCGGAAGCGCTGCCGGCGGCGGCGCTCAACGAAGCGATCGCCGCTGGCAATGTCGAAGTCGTCGATTGCGATGATAGCCGCCAATACCGCAAGGGCCACGTTCCTGGTGCATGGTGGGCGGTACGCTCGCGGCTTGCGGGATGTCTGGCGAAGCTCGATCGTGACAAAAAGTTCGTGTTCACGTCCGACGACGGCCTGCTCGCGCGTTATGCCGCGGCCGATGCGGTGCAACTCGGTTACGCCGCGGTGTATCTCGACGGCGGCACCCGCGCCTGGACGGC
>DASSON010000118.1:0-10031 GCA_035700525.1 Burkholderiales bacterium | reverse complement strand
TGCCCGGCCTCGGCAGCGAAGCTGACCGTGATGTCGTTGCCGATCACCTCGAAAGCGATCTGGTTCACCACTTCCGGAATCACCGGATTAACCTTGCCCGGCATGATGCTGGAGCCGGCCTGCACCGGCGGCAGATCGATTTCGTTGAGCCCGGCGCGCGGGCCCGATGACAGCAGCCGCAGATCGTTGCAGCTCTTGGACAGCTTTACCGCGACGCGCTTCAGCACACCCGACAGCTGGACGAACGCACCGGCGTCCTGCGTCGCCTCCACCAGGTTGGTGGCGGTGGTCAGCGGCACCTCGGTGATCTCGGCCAGCCGCTGGCACGCCAGCCGCGCGTAATCGGGATGGGCATTGATGCCGGTGCCGATCGCGGTGGCGCCGAGATTGATTTCGTGGATCAGCAGCCCCGCCTCCACCAGCCGCTGTTCGTCCTCTTCAAGCATCACCGCATAAGTGCTGAATTCCTGGCCCAGCGTCATCGGCACCGCATCCTGCAGCTGGGTGCGTCCCATCTTCAGCACATCGGCAAATTCGTTCGACTTGACGCTCCACGCCGCGCGCAGCTCGGCCATCGCCGCCACCAGCCGCTGGATGCCGAAATGCAGCGCCACCTTGATCGCGGTCGGATAGACGTCGTTGGTGCTCTGGCTCATGTTGACGTGCTCGACCGGATGCAGGTGCGTGTATTCGCCGCGCTGATGGCCGAGAATTTCGAGCGCGCGGTTCGCAATCACTTCGTTCGCGTTCATGTTGGTCGACGTGCCGGCACCGCCCTGGATCACATCGACGACGAACTCGTCGAGCAGCGCGCCGGAACGGATCTCCTCGCATGCCTTCACGATCGCCTGCGTACGCGCGTCGTCGAGCAATCCGAGCTCGTTATTGGCGAGTGCCGCCGCCTGCTTGACGCAGGTCAGTGCGTTGACGAGATCCGGATAGATCGAAATCGGCGTATCGCTGATCGCGAAATTCTCCAGCGCGCGCAACGTGTGCACGCCGTAGTACGCTTCGGCTGGAATCGCGCGCTCGCCCAGCAGATCGTGCTCGATGCGAGTGGTGTGGCTGATCATGACGATTGTATTATCCCGCGGCTGTCGTTTGCCTCTGTGACAATTGAACCACAATAACGTTCGATCGGATAGAATCGTCCATCATGAGCGCACTGCTGGGCATTCTCGGCGGCATGGGCCCGCTCGCGACGGTGGATTTCATGCACAAGCTGATCGCCGCAACGCCGGCGGCAGGCGATGCCGACCACGTGCCGGTCGTCGCATGGTCGGTGCCGCAGATTCCGGACCGTCCCGGATTCATACTGCATGGCGGCGAATCACCGCTGCCGGCAATGCTGAACGGCATCCGCGTGCTGCGCGGCGCGGGCGCCACCTGCATCGCGATCCCGTGCAACACTGCGCACTACTGGTATGACGAACTGGCGCAGGCCGCCGGCGTGCCGATCCTGCACATCGCGGACGCTGCGTGCGACATGCTGGAACGGCGTGGCATCCGCGGCGAAGCGGTGGGGCTGATGGCGACACGCGGCACGCTGGCAGCCGGCTTCTATCAGCGGCGCCTGGCGCACCGCGGCTACCGCGTGCTGGTCAATACTGAAACCGATCAACGGCAGCTGGTGTTGCCCGGCATCGCAGCGGTAAAACGGCTGCAGCTCGGCGAAGCGGCCGGACTGCTGCGGCAGGCGGCGGCACGGCTGCGGGACGCCGGCGCGCGGGCGATCGTGCTCGGCTGCACCGAAATCCCGGTCGCGCTCGACCATGCCGGCGCCGACGCGATGACGCTGGACGCGACACAGGCGCTGGCGCAGGCGTGCGTGCGCTGGTGGCGCATGGCGAATCCGGCGCCCGCGACGAACAGCGCCACGACCTGAGCACCGCCGGGTCCCGGCCCAGATTGCAATCACATGCTGGACAACGCAATCCGATTCGGCTAGATTGGGATTTCATACGGTGTTTCGCTGGCTGCTCCGGCCGGCACCGCCAGAAAAAACCATCAGTCCTTTTTCAAAAGGAGGAGAATGTGATGCGAAACGCTTTCAGGCTGTTTCTCGTATTCACCGCTGCAGCCGCGTTCTGCGCGACCGCTTCAGCCGAAAATCTCACCGGCACACTCAAGAAGATCCATGATACCGGTGTCGTGGCGCTCGGCTATCGCGAAGCGTCGATCCCATTTTCGTATCTCGACGCGAACAACAAGCCGGTCGGCTACTCGATGGATCTGTGCGACAAGATTGTCGACGGGCTCAAGAAGAAGCTCGACATGCCCAATCTGAAGATCAAGCTGGTGCCGGTCACGTCGTCGACCCGCATGCCGCTGATCGCCAACGGCACCATCGACATGTCGTGCGGTTCGGCGACCAACACGATTGAACGCCAGAAGCAGGTCGACTTTCTTGACACCACCTTCGTCACCGGCACCAAGCTGCTGGTGCGCAGCGATTCGGGGATCAAGAGCTACAAGGATCTCAAGGGCAAAACCGTGGTCGTCACCACCGGCACCACCAACGAGCGCGTGATCAAGGCGTTGAACGACAAGGAACACCTCGGCATGCGTTTCATCAACGCCAAGGATCACCCGGAATCCGCGCTGGCGGTCGAAACCGGCCGCGCATCCGCGTTCCCGATGGATGATATCCTGCTGTACGGCATCAAGGCCACCGCGAAGGATCCGAAGGTCTTTTCGATCGTCGGCGATTTTCTGTCCTACGAACCGTACGCAATCATCGTGCGCAAGAACGATCCGCAGTTCAAGAAATTCGCCGACAGCGTGATCGTCGGCCTGTTCAAGAGCGGCGAGATCAACACCCTCTACAAGAAATGGTTCGAGTCGCCGATTCCGCCGAAGAACGTCAATCTTGAGCTGCCGATGAGCCCGCAGCTGAAGAAGGTCATCGAACATCCCACCAGCAAGGGCAGGAAGTGATCCTGAGGAATTGAAGGAGGAGGAGTTAGCAAATCAAGGGGGACGCATGTCCCCCGCTTTTTTTATACTCCCGATGGTCACCCCCGTTCAATTGCGAACCGGCCCCGCCAGCGTAGCGGGCGAGTCTCGTCATGCACTATAACTGGAATTGGGGCATCTTTTTCGAACCGGCGCTGAGCGGCGGCGGCACCTATCTCGACTGGCTGCTGTCCGGACTCAAGTGGACCGTGCTGTGCTCGCTGGCCGCATGGGTGATCGCGTTCTGCCTGGGATCGGTACTGGGCATCATGCGCACCTCCACCGTGCGTCCGCTGCGCTGGATCGGCACCGTTTACGTCGAGGTGTTCCGCAATATCCCGCTGCTGGTGCAATTGTTTCTGTGGTACTTCGTATTTCCGCAAGTCGTTCCGAACGCATTCGGCATGTGGCTGAAACAGGGTATGCCGCTGCCCGAATACTGGACGGCGGTGGTATGTCTCGGCACCTACACCGCGTCGCGCGTGTGCGAGCAGGTGCGCGCCGGCATCGAATCGATTCCGAGCGGTCAGACCAACGCCGGCCTGGCGATGGGGCTGACACGGGTGCAGGTTTACCGCTACGTGCTGCTGCCGATGGCCTACCGCATCATCGTGCCGCCGATCACTTCAGAGTTTCTGACGATTTTCAAGAATTCCTCGGTCGCGTTGACGATCGGACTGCTGGAACTCACCGCGCAGGCGCGCCAGATCAGTGAGTATACGTTCCAGAGTTTCGAGGCGTTCACGGCGGCGACCGTACTCTATGCGCTGATCACCGGGCTGGTGATCGTCCTGATGCGCTGGGTGGAAGGCCGGGTACGGGTGCCCGGATACATCTCGAAAGGCAGCGGACACTGATGCAGGGCGGCTTCGATTTTCATGAAATCGTGCTCGCGCTGCCGTTTCTGTGGCAGGGCATGAAATTCACGATCCGCCTGACGCTGCTGGCCATGGCCGGCGGCATCTTCTTCGGCACGCTGCTGGCGCTGATGCGACTGTCGCGCTTCCGGCTGCTCAGCGTGCCGGCGGGCGCCTACGTCAACCTGCTGCGCGCGATTCCGCTGATCCTGACCATCTTCTGGTTTTATTTTCTGGTGCCGTTCATCGTCAAATGGATCACCGACAATCCTTACGTCGAGGGCGTCGGACCGTTCGAGTCGGCACTGATCGCATTCATCATGGCGGAATCGGCGTACTACTGTGAAATCATCCGTGCCGGCATCCAGGGCGTATCACGCGGCCAGGTCAACGCGGCCCAGGCACTCGGCCTGAATTACGTGCAGACGACGACACTGGTGGTGCTGCCGCAGGCATTCCGCAAGATGGTTCCGATTCTGCTAACCCAGGCGATCATCCTGTTCCAGGACACGTCACTGGTCTATGTGGTGGGGCTCACGGATTTCCTGGGGGCGGCCGACAAGATCGCGCACCGCGACAACCGCCTGATCGAGCTGTACGTGTTCGCCGGCGTCGTCTATTTCATCCTGTGCTACGTGGCATCGACGCTGGTGCGGCGGCTGCAGCGGCGGGTGGCGGTATGACCGCAGAACGGGGAGGAGCACGCATGATCGATATTCAATCCATCAGCAAATGGTACGGCACGTTTCAAGTGCTGACCCGCTGCACCACTGCCGTCGAAAAGGGTCAGGTGGTCGTGGTATGCGGGCCGTCGGGCTCCGGAAAATCGACGCTGATCAAATGCGTGAACGGCCTGGAGCCGTTCCAGGAAGGCACCATCACGGTCAACGGAACGTCGGTCAGCGACCGCAAGACCAATCTGCCGAAACTGCGTTCTCACATCGGCATGGTGTTCCAGAACTTCGAACTGTTTCCGCACATGAGCGTCACCCAGAACGTCAACCTGGGCCAGATCAAGGTGCTCGGGCGCCGCAAGGATGAAGCGACCGACAAGTCGCTGACGCTGCTCAAGCGTGTCGGGCTGGAGGCGCACGCCGCAAAATATCCGGGCCAGCTGTCGGGCGGGCAGCAGCAACGTGTCGCGATCGCGCGCGCGCTGGCGATGAACCCGATCGCGATGCTGTTCGACGAGCCGACGTCCGCGCTCGATCCGGAGATGATCAATGAAGTGCTCGACGTGATGGTACAGCTTGCCACCGACGGCATGACGATGATGGTGGTGACGCACGAGATGGGTTTCGCGCGCCGGGTTGCCGACCGTGTCGTCTTCATGGACCGCGGCGAAATCGTCGAAGACACCACCAAGGACGAATTTTTCGGCAGCCCCCGCTCCGAGCGCGCGCAGCAGTTCCTGTCAAAGATTCTGCATCATTGAACGTGAGACACGAGAAGCCGGTCTTTTGCTTCTCGTTCGCTTCGGCAGCGGCGGAATAAAGGTTCCTGGCCCCCTATCATCCTTCATCCGTCCGCCTTCATCCTTTAAAGACGGTACGCCGCCGATTACCCGCGCCCGCGACTGTTGGTGCGCCCCGAAAAACTGCGGTTTCCTTCCTGCCAACGTCGACCACGAGGCTTGGCGACCGGGCTTGCGGGCGTCCGCGCACCGTGTTTCGGACGACCGTTACGGGGCGGCTCGTGCCTCGCTCTGCGATCCGGCTTCGGCGCGCTGCGTCGCAACTGCAGTTTCGGTTCCAGCCCGGATACCACCGCGACCTTGATCCGCTGCCCGGTAAAGCGCTCGATCTGCCGTAACAGTTGCGCTTCGTCGGGGGCCGCGAACGAAATCGCGATTCCGGACGCACCGGCACGGCCGGTGCGTCCGATGCGATGCACGTAGTCTTCGGCAACGCGCGGCAGATCATAATTGATCACATGCGTAATGCCCGCCACATCGATGCCGCGCGCCGCGACGTCGGTCGCGACCAGCACGCGAACGCCGCCGTTGCGCAGCTTCGCCAGCGTGCGGTTACGCTGCGACTGGTTCATGTTGCCGTGCAGCGCGGCGGCGCGATGCCCGTCGTCGGACAGCGTCTCGGCCAGCCGGTCGGCGCCACGCTTGGTCGCGGTGAACACGATCGCCTGCTCGATATCCACACCGCGCAGCAGATGGTCCAGCAATCGATGCTTGTGACCGCCGTCATCAACGTAATGCAGCCGCTGCTCGATATGCTCGTGGCTCGCGTGCGGCGTGGCAATTTCGATCAGCTTCGGTGAGCGCAGCAGACGCCGCGCAAATTTGGCAATCCCGCCGTCCAGCGTCGCCGAAAACAACAGCGTCTGACGCGTCGTCGGCGTTGCCGCGGCGATTTTCTCGACCGGCTTGATGAACCCCATGTCGAGCATGCGGTCCGCCTCGTCGAGTACCAGCAACTCGAGACGCGAGAAATCAACCGCACGCTGATCGATGAAGTCGATCAGCCGGCCGGGCGTCGCGACCAGGACGTCGAGCGGTTGCTGCAGCAACCTGCGCTGCCTGGGATACGGCATGCCACCCACTACGGTGCCAGCGCGCAGACGCTGCATGAAGTGGCAATACTTGTCCACCGCGGCGGTGACCTGCAGCGCCAGCTCACGCGTCGGCGTCAGCACCAGTACGCGCGGCCCGCGGCCGGATTTCGCCGAGGGTTGTGCCAGGCGCTGCAGCGCCGGCAGCACGAAGGCAGCGGTCTTGCCGGTGCCGGTCGGCGCCGACACCATCAGGTCATGACCGGCCAGCGCCTCCGGTATCGCCGCCGCCTGAACCGGCGTCGGCTGATCGTAGCCCGCCGCGGCAAGCGCCTGCAGGATGGCAGGGTTCAAATTCAAGGATGCAAAGGACATTGAGACTCTTTCAAAACTACAGCAGATCAAACGCGCAGACAGAATGGCTGCCGCAAAGGGCAGATTGACGCCGCCGGCGCACGGGTATCGTCGCTAACCGTGCAGGAAGCAGCTATTTGGAACGCAAAGCTGGAATCAGGGGGTCAGGGACAAATGCAACTCGAATTCGCAGACAACTGCGTCGAGGTGCGCGCACTATACAGGGAAAACGCAGCAAGCGGTGAAATTATCGCTGCCCCGCGGATTTGGCAGCGTGGGTGTGCTCCAGATTTGCCGACGTCGGACGGCAGACCGGATGGCGCCGGTCGACTTCGTCCGGAGAATTCCGGTAGCGTCTCAGTTTGAACTTCGGCTTTCGACTCAAGCAGGCGATGGAGACGCCGAGCGCCGCTTTCAAGACGCGAACCTTCCCCGGCATCAACCGTGGATAGTCTCGCCTCGTTCCAACATTGCTATGTAGGCGGCGATCTTGCGAGCCCGTGTATCGGGCTTCTTGACAGCGCTGATCCGGTACAGAATGGCGTATCGGTTGGCGCCGGTCAGCGTCGCGAAGAAGGCGCCCGCTGTCGGGGATTGGTCCAATGCCTGTTGTAGATCAGGAGGCACTTCCGCCGTGCCGGCAGGTGCGTAGGCTGTGCTCCATCGGCCATCCGCGCGCGCGGCATTCACCTGCTCAAGCCCCGTTCTGTGCATCTTGCCTTCCTCGATCAACTGCAGGGCACGTGTTCGGTTGACCTCGGACCATTTGCTGCGCGGCCGGCGAGGCGTGAAGCGGACCAGCCAGTGCGTATCGTCATATTTGTCAAGCTGACCGTCGATCCAACCATAGCAAAGCGCGGCATCAATTGCCTCCGCCTTGGAGAGCCTGGAATTCCCGCACCCCTTCCTGGCAAACTTGATCCACACGCCAGCGGCGTCGGTTGGCTGTCCGGCGAGCCAATCCTCAAGTTCCTTCTGATCCGCGAAGCCAATAACGGGTAACCCTGATCGAACCTCCGTCATGCGAACTCCTGCGCCAGTGAGAGCGGCTTCTGCGAGCGAATTGCGTAAATTGCCGGACGTCGCGCTTGCTCCGGCACCTGTTTTGAAAGGCGGTTCCGTCCGTAACCTCCGCCAGCCAACGACAGCGAGTCCGATCCAGACTTTTTCCAAGCCACCTGAAGCCGGAATTTCGAACCGAGACACTACCAGAATTCCAGAATGCAACGAAATAATGCGTTTTAATGATATACTGGGAGGTTTATTTCGAGTACTAAACATGTCTCGCACCATCCGCAACATCGCGATCATTGCCCACGTCGACCACGGCAAAACGACGCTGGTCGACCAACTGCTGCGCCAGTCCGGCACCTTTGCCGCACACACGCAACTGGTCGAGCGCGTGATGGACAGCAATGATCTCGAACGCGAGCGCGGCATCACGATCTTCGCGAAGAACTGCGCGGTGACCTGGCACAACACCCACATCAACATCGTCGACACCCCGGGTCACGCCGACTTCGGCGGCGAGGTCGAGCGCGTACTGTCGATGGTCGACGGCGTGCTGCTGCTGGTGGACGCAGTCGAGGGTCCGATGCCGCAGACGCGCTTCGTCACGCGCAAGGCGCTGGCGCTCGGACTCAAGCCGATCGTCGTCGTCAACAAGATCGACCGTGACGGTGCCCGGCCCGACTGGGTGATCAATCACACCTTCGATCTGTTCGACAAGCTGGGCGCCAGTGAAGAGCAGCTCGATTTTCCGATCGTGTACGCATCGGCGCTCAACGGTTACGCCACCACCGACCTCGTCGTGCCCGGCACGGACATGCAGCCGCTGTTTCAGGCGATCGTCGACCACGTGCCGGCGCACGTCGGCGACGTCGATGCGCCGCTGCAGCTGCAGATCTGTTCACTCGACTATTCGAGCTACGTCGGGCGCATCGGCATCGGGCGCGTGAATCGGGGGCGCATCCGCACCGGCCAGAACGTGACGGTGCTGAACGGTGACAAGCCGCCGCTCAATGCGAAAGTCAACCAGGTGCTGGTATTCGAGGGCCTTGAACGCGTGGTCACGGACGAGGCGCAGTCAGGCGACATCGTGCTGATCAACGGCATCGAGGACATCGGCATCGGTGCAACGCTTGCCGATCCCGAACAACCCGAAGCACTGCCGCTGTTGACGGTGGATGAGCCGACGCTGACGATGAACTTCCAGGTCAACACGTCGCCGCTTGCCGGGCGTGAAGGCAAGTTCGTCACCAGCCGCCAGTTGCGCGAGCGGCTGACGCGCGAACTGATGAGCAACGTCGCGCTGCGCGTCGAGGATACCGCGGACGCCGACGTCTTTCTGGTGTCCGGACGCGGCGAGCTGCACCTCACCATCCTGCTGGAGAACATGCGGCGCGAAGGCTACGAGCTCGCGGTGTCGCGCCCGCGTGTCGTCGTGCGCGAGATCGACGGCGTGCGATGCGAGCCGTTCGAGTTCCTGGCGGTCGATGTCGAGGACACACACCAGGGCACGGTGATGGAAGCATTGGGCGCGCGCCGCGGCGAGTTGCAGGACATGCAGCCCGACGGCCGCGGCCGCGTGCATCTCGAATACCGCATCCCGGCGCGCGGCCTGATCGGCTTTCAATCGGAATTCCTGACGATGACGCGCGGCACCGGCGTCATCAGCCACGTGTTCGACGACTATGCGCCGATGAAGCCCGACACGCCGATGCGCCGCAACGGCGCACTGGTGTCGGCCGAAAACGGCGAAGCGGTCGCTTATGCACTGTGGAAGCTGCAGGAACGCGGCCGCATGTTCGTCAGCCCCGGCGATCCGGTATATGAAGGCATGATCATCGGTATTCATTCACGTGACAACGATCTGGTGGTGAATCCGATCAAGACCAAGCAGCTCACCAACATCCGCGCCGCCGGCAAGGACGAAGCGATCATGCTGACGCCGCCGATCCAGCTCACGCTCGAAAGTGCGATGGAATTCATTGCCGACGACGAACTGGTCGAAATCACGCCGCGCTCGCTCCGTGTCCGTAAACGCCTGCTGCAGGAGCATGATCGCAAGCGCGCGTCGCGCGCCGCGGCCTGACTTGTCGCGCGGCGTTTCCGGCTCGCGGCAGCCGGTGCGCGCGCCGGATGAAGCCTCGCGATCGGGATGAATCCATTCAGCCCTCGCGGCCCTTTCCGATCCGATCTTCGGGGACTCCCCGCGCAGCCGGCGCGGCGTGTGACGAAGACCGATGCCACTGTCGCCGTTCCAGCACTGTTCGTGCTGCTGTGGAGCACCGGCTTCATCGGTGCCAAATTCGGCCTGCCGTATGCCGGGCCGTTCACTTTTCTGATACTGCGCTTCAC
>DASSON010000117.1:0-2956 GCA_035700525.1 Burkholderiales bacterium | reverse complement strand
GGAGTCCTGGTTTCGCCGCTACGAGCCGGACTTCGTGCTGTAGCTGGCAGGCTGCTAAGGAACGGCCGGCTGGGCCGGACGGTGAAGCAGTTCGTCGACTGCCGCTTCGACCATCGCGGTGTCGATCGCCTGCATGCAGCGCGGCGCCGGACATTCCGCCGTGGAACGCGCGCAGCGGCTGACCCATGGCAGATCGCGCCCGAACAGCCGCGTCTGGTCGCGGCATGGGAAGGGATCGGTGGTGACTGCGCGATAGTGTGCGTTGCGCCAGAAGTCGCCGCCGCCGTAAAGCGTCGCCGAACCGGGGCCGAACAGCGTCACCGTCGGTACGCCGACGAGTCGGCCGAGATGCGCAACACCGGTGTCGGGCGCGATCAGCAGCGCGGCATTCGCAAGCAGGTGCCACAACTGCGGCAGATCGAGCGCGCCGGCGAATGAGCGGTGGACACGATCCGGATCGCAGGCGGTGACGATCGTTTCTTCGCCACGTCCGGCGCTCCATGTCACCGTCAGTCCGCGTGCAGTGAGCGCCGCGGCCAGCGTCCGCCATTTATCCGGTTCCCAGCGTTTCAGCGGCGTGCTGGCGCCGACGTGCAGCACGCAGTAGGGTCGTGCGGGTGGCGTGAACGGCATGTGTGGCGGCGCCGGCCAGCGGTCGGTGACGTGCGCTGCCGGCGGCGGTCCGTCGATCAGCGTCGCGACGATGTCGGGCCACGCGACAGGCGTTGCCGGGAACGGCCGCAATTCATCGACAAACCAGTTTTTCCATGCCGGATGATCGCCGGCGAAACCGACGATCCAGCGTGCGCCAAGCGCCCGCGCCAGCCACGAATGGCGATTGTCCGCCGGCAGCAGCACCACATCGGGCCGCGGTTGCCGTAATAGCGTGAAAATAGTGCGCACGTCGCGCGGATCGAATGCGATCGCATCGATGCGGTACGGGTGTCCGATATACAGCGGCGCCGAGGCTTTCGGCGCTGCCATCTGCAACTGCGCATCCGGATATTGTTCCGCAAGTTTCGCCAGCAGCGACGTCAGCATCAGCGTGTCGCCCAGCAGCAGATGGTGCAGCACCAGCACGTGCCGGACAGCGGCCGGCCGGCACCGGCGGAGCGAAAACGGCAGCCGCACCAGCACCAGCAGGAAAATCAGCCAGCGGCCCGGAACGCGCGAATTACGCAGCATCGCTTCGCTTCATTTTCCGCGCAGCCTGACGTACAGCCGTCCCGCACGTGGCTGCCGATAGATCCATAACCGTGTCGCGAGCCAGCGCGCCGGCCGGTCCTTCACCACGATACGGTGGATGTGGCGCGGATCGTCACCCGGTTCGTTGACGCCCGGCTGTACCGTGTAGAGATGGCGGAATCCGGCGCTGTGCGCGACGTCGAGATAATCGGCGTCGAAATAGCCCTGTGGCCAGCACAGATGATCGCTCGCGCGTCCGGTGCGCGCCGCAAGCGTGGCACGCGCCGTCCGCAGATCACCAGCCAGTCGCTGGCGCTTTTCCGCGGCATCGGAGCAGGCTCGATCCCAGCGTGTGTGCGTGTGTGTATGACTGTGAAATTCGAATGTGCCGGCTTCGCGCATCGCGGCAACTTCGCTCCAGCGCAGGATGACTTCGTCGGCGCGGCCATCGGCGATCGCGGCCTTGCAGGCGTTATGTGCCGGCGTTGCCGGCGGTGTGCCGTTGCCGGCATGCGGCCGCGGCGGGCCGTCGTGGATCCAGTTGCTGACGACGAACAGCAATGCGCGCAGTCCATATTGCTCCAGCACCGGGTGCGCATGAACCCAGTTGTCGAGATAGCCGTCATCGAACGTCAGCAGCACCGATTTGTCGGCGACCGGTCCGCCGGCGAGAAAACCGGCGAACTCGTCGCCGCCGAGCGTGCGATAGCCGGCCTGGGCGAGCCAGTGCATTTGCTCCGCGAAATGCTGCGGCGTGATCGTCACTAGACCTGGTGTCGGCGAAACATGGTGGTACATCAGCACCGGCACCGCGCGCGCCGTCTTCATTGCGTGCCCCGTTGCAGCAGTCCCTGCCGGTACAGCGTTTCCATTTCGGCGGCCATCGTTTCCACACTGAAGCGGCTCGCAGTGAGCGCGCGGCCCGCTTTGCCCATGCGCGCGCGCAGTGCCGGATCATCGACCATCGTCAACAATGCAGCCGTCAGTGCGTCGCGATCCTGTGCCGGCACCAGCAAACCGTTTACGTCGTCTTCGATCACTTCCGGCACGCCGCCCACCGCGGTGCCGATCACCGGCAGCCCGGCGGCCATCGCCTCGATGTAGGCGGTGCCAAGCGCTTCACGGCGTGTTGCGAGCGTAAACAGATCAAAGCCGGCAAGCACGTTTGCAACGTCGTGGCGCAATCCCAGCAGGTGCACGCGAGTGGCGAGCCCGGAATCGGTTATCGATCGTTTCAGTTTATCGTACAGCGGTCCGTCGCCGGCGAATACCAGGTGCACGTCGGGTCGCGCTGCAAGCACCGGCCGTGCGGCGTCGATCAGATCCTGGTGCCCCTTGTCGATGCGCAGGATTGCAACCGTGCCGGCCACTATCGCGGTATCGGGCAGCCCGAGCTCGTTGCGCAGTGTCGATGCGGCGACCTCTGGCAACGGCTCGATGCCGGTATGCACGGTTGCCGTCATGGCCGCGGGCACACCGGCGGAGATCAGATACTGGCGCACGTATTCGCTGACCGCGACGATCTTGTGCGGCAACCATTTGTAGGTCGCAACGGAGGTGATCGCCAGCGCCAGATGCCGCGTGCGTACCACCAGCGGCGTACGTGCGGTGCGTCCCGCGATACCGGCCAGCAGGCTGTCGTGCCCGCTGTGTGAATTGACGACGTCGAACCGGCCATGCCGCACGATGCGCCGGATCGCCAGCATCGCCGGCACGTCGGCGCCGCCGCGCATACGCACTCGATGAACGTGAAAGGCTTCTTCTTCGGCAC
>DASSON010000116.1:0-12682 GCA_035700525.1 Burkholderiales bacterium | reverse complement strand
ACCGGATCCTTTTCCTGCACGCGGATTTCGGTCACCGTGCCGGCATCCTCGCTGATCACCGGGATCTCCATCTTCATCGATTCGATCACGATCAGCACGTCGCCTTCTTCCACCGCGTCGCCCGGCTGCTTTTTCACCTGCCATACCGTTCCCGTGATCTCGGACTTGATTTCTATCGCTGCCATGTCGTTTTCCAGTTCCTTTGAACAGACCGGCCGCGACACGGGGCGCCGCGGCCGGGTGCACCACCTCGATCTGTTGTGGTTCCTTAATACCGGATTCGATCGTTTTCTGTCAATATGAATGTTAACAATATGACAAAATTCAGAAGCTGGTCGGCCACGTGCGCATCAGATGCTGGCCGACGCCGCGTGTCTTGCGCAACTGGTAGACGTCGAGCATGCGGGCAAGATAGTCGCGCGTCTCCTGCGGTCGGATCACCGCCTGCGCCGCGTACACCGAGGCCAGGCCCCACACGTCGCTGCCCTTTTCGATTTCGGCCAGTTTTTCGCCGAAGCCGGGCTCGCCGGGCTTGACGCCGTGCACGATGCGCGTCGCGAATTCCGGGCTCATGAAGCTCACCTCGGCGCTCGGCCAGGCAGCGATGTCGTCGGAATGGCGGCCGCCGCCCATACACACATACGCCCGACCGTAGCTCTTGCGAATGATCACCGACAGCCGCGGCACGGTCAGCAGTGTCATCGCATTCATGAAGTTCATGATCTTGCCGGGCGCGCCGCTGCGCTCGGCGTCGGTGCCGATCTGGAAGCCCGGCGTGTCGACCAGCAGCACGATCGGCACGTTGAACGAATCGCACAGCACCAGGAAATCGATGATCTTGCGGCACGCGTCGGCGTCCAGCGCGCCGCCGCGATGCAGCGGATTGTTGGCGACGATGCCGACGCTCTTGCCGCCGAGGCGCGCCAGCGCGGTGAGCGCGCTGGTGCCGAAACGCGGCTTCAGCTCGAACAGCGAATCCTTGTCGACGATGCAGCGCGCGACCTTGCGCATGTCATAGACCTGGGTGCGGCTGTCCGGAATCAGCTTCAGGATGTCGGCCATGCCGTCGCCCGATCCGGCCGGCACCGGCGCGTCCGGCGGCGCCTCGTTGTGATGGCTCGGCAGGTACGACAGGAAGCGCCGCAGCGCATCGAACACTGCTTCCTCGCTGTCGACCACCTGATCGACCAGCCCGGTGGTCTCCGCGTGCAGCCGCCAGCCGCCGAGCTTTTCGAAATCGACTTTCTCGCCTAGCGCCATCTCGATCAGCCGCGGGCTCGACACGGCCATCGTCGCGCCCTTGTGCATCACCGCGAAGTCGGAGCAGCATGCGAGCCACGCCGACGAGCCGAATGACGGTCCCATCACTGCCACCGCCAGCGGCGTCTCGCGCGTGCAGCGGAACTGCGTGATGTCGTTACCCAACAGCAGCCCCATGCCGCGCGAACCCATCGCGTCCGGCAGCCGCGCGCCGGTGGACTCGCCGATCACCACCAGCGGCATGCCGCGCTCGGTCGCGGTGCGCTTCATGTGGCCGACCTTCTTGCTGTTGGTGGCGCTGGTCGACGCGCCCTTGACGGTGAAGTCGTTGACGACGACGCACACGTCGCGACCGTTGATCCGGCCGAAGCCGGCGAGCTTGCCGTCGCCGGGCGTCTCGTCCGCCTGTTCCGGATACACGCCGGAGGTTCCGAACAGTCCCGATTCGATGAACGAATCCGTATCGAGCAGCCCCGCGATGCGCTCGCGCGCATTGAGCTGACCGGCCGCCTTGCGCTTCGCCAGCTTTTTCTCTCCGCCCATTCCCAGCGCGTGCGCACGTCTGCGCTCATATTCTTTCATGAGCTCATCAAATGCCATTTCTTTACTCCATCAAATTCCCTAAAACAGCGAACGGCGCGTCACGCCGTCATCGCAGCGCGTACTGCTCCAGCTTCGCGCGATCGAGTTCGACACCGAGCCCCGGCCCGTCGGGCACGTCAATCGCGCCGGACGACATGTCGATGCGGCGCGTAATGATGTCGTCCGCCGTCTTCATCGGGCCGACGCATTCGAGTCCGTCGATCACATTGTCACTGGTCGCGGCCAGCATGATTTCGGCCGTGGTGTTGATGCCCAGTCCGAAGCCGTGCCCGATCACGCAGCGGATGCCGGCCGCCTTTGCGGTTTCGAGCATCCGCCGTGCGGTCACGAAGCCGCCCTGTTTCATCACCTTGAGCTTGACGATGTCGGCGGCACCGGCGCGGATCACGCGGATCAGGCTGGCGTGATCGACGATGGCTTCGTCAGCCATGATCGGCACGCCGCCGGCTTCGCGGCGCACCTGCGCCAGGCCTTCGATGTCATCCGCCGCCACCGGCTGCTCGAAAAGCTGCAATTGATACGGCGCCAGCAGGTGCGCAAGCTTTACCGCATTGTCCACGTCATAGCCGGCATTTGCATCGACCCGCAGTGCCATGCCGTCGCCGACCGCCTCGCGCACCGCCCGCACCCGTTCGCGATCGGCGGCAATGCCGCCGCCGACCTTGATTTTCGCCGAGCGGAATCCGCGCTCATGCCATTTCACCGCCTCCGCGGCCGCCTCGTCCGGTGACAGGATGCCGATCCAGGCGTTGAGCAGCCAGTGCCGCTTCACGGCGCCGCCGAGATAGGTATGCACCGGAATGCCGAGCGCACGCGCGGTGAGATCGACGCACGCCATCTCGATCGCCGCCTTCGCGTCGAAGAAGCCCGGCATGATCGCGTGCAATCGATTCAGAATCGTATGGATGTTCGCGGCGTCCATGCCGACGACCGCCGGCGCCAGCTGCGCACGCAGCGCGGCTAGCGATTCGTCGATCGATTCCACCGAATAGCCGGGAGACGGATCGATGTTGCCAAGGCCGATCTGGCCGTCATACGCCCGGATCACGACGATGACGCTTTTCTGAACCTTCTTCGTCACGTAGGCATTGCGGAAACCCGGCCCGACCAGCGGCACCGCGACGCCGTGGACGTCCACGCGCTCGATGCGCAACGCACGGTCGGCAGTTGATGAGTGTTGATGATCGCCGGACGCGACCGTACGCAGCTGCGAATCGGTATTCGACATAAGATCCTCCGTATCGCCGTCGATGGGCGACTATATCGTTTCACGCGCTGTTTCGTAAATATGATAGGGATGCGATAACGTGATAATAAAAGCCGATATGCATCCCCGTCGCTCAGCTGCCCGGCAGGCTGGCCGCCTCCGGAAAGAAGAACATCTTCCATGACGTCGGCTGTTTCTTGAGGCGGCCGGTTTTGTACATGAAGTCGGCGTAGCGCATCACGCCTTGCGGTACCAGCGTGATGTTCACCAGCGGATCACTGATCGCCTTGTAGACCTCATCCAGCGGTATTTTCGAGTGCGTGGTCTCGACGTAAATTTTCGCGGCCGCATGCTTGTCCGCATTGATCTCGCGCGTCGCTTCTTCGAGCGCTGCCATGAACGCGTTGACGATTTCAGGGTGGCCGTCGTGGAACTTCACGGTCGTGTAAACGATGTTGAAGCTCGCGGGGCCGCCGAGCACATCGTACGACTTGAATACGGTATGCACCGACGGATCCTTCAATTCCTCGTACTGGAACGGCGGTCCGGTGAAATGGCTGGTGATTTCGCCGGCACCCGACAACAGCGCCACCATTGCGTCCGGATGCGACATCGATACCGTGAGCGGATCGAGCTTTTCGTAATGCTCAATGCCGAACGCTTGCGCCGCCGCCATCTGCAGCAGTATCGCCTGGTTCGACGCCTTCACCGCCGGCAGCGCAATGCGGTCCTTCGGCGAGAAATCCTTTACCGACTTGATGCCGGGCTTGCGCGTGTTGAGATAGTGCGGCATCGAATTCATCGCGCACAGCCCCTTGATCTCGACGTTCGGGTGACCCTGCGTCTTCGACCACAGGATCAGGAACGGCGCCGGGCCGCCCGGCACGAATTGCACGCCGCCGGACAGCAGCGCGTCGTTGACGGTGGCGCCGCCGCTCAACGTCGCCCAGGTCACGTTGACATCGTGCAGCCCGGCCGACGCCAGCTGCTTTTCGAACAGCCGGTCGTGCTCCATCACGATCAACTGCAGGTAGGCAATGCCGAACTGCTTCGCGATCTTGATTTCGGTCGCTGCGGCGGCACCGCTCGGGGCGATCAGCCCGATACCGAATGCCGCGACGAAGAAACGAACAAGCCATTTGCCGAGTGTCATGAGAATCTCCGTTTCAGGGATTGTGATCACATCGCATTTTTTGCCGACGGCGCCGCATCACGTCGTCCGCACCGGACAGACCGCCGAAAAACCGATCTGCCGGGCGCACCATTTGGCCGCCAGCAATGTCTTCCAGTCATCCAGATAGCCGCCGACGACCTGCAGGCCCAACGGCAGGCCGAGCGGTCCCAGTCCCGCCGGAATCGAGACCGCCGGAAAACCGCACAGCGTCCATGCCGCGCAGTACACCGCATCGCCGGTAAACGTCAGGCCCTTCGGTGCCTCTCCCAGAGCCGGCGGTGTCAGCAGCGCGTCGTAGCGCCGGAAAATCGCGGCGAACGTCTGTTGTATGCGGCGCCGGGCCTGCAGCGCGCCGAGATAATCAGCGGCCGAAATTTTTTGTCCATCGCTGACATACTGCCTGAAGCGGCGGCTGAATCCGCCGCGGTTGCGCGCCACCATCGTCGCATAACCGGCGGCAATTTCTCCCAGCTGAATCGCCCGCGTCGCCTGTACCGCCTGTGCCAGCAAGGACGTCAGATCAAGATTTTCAACACTGGCGCCGGCCTGGGTGAAACGTCTGGCGGCACTCTGGAGCAGCTTCTTTTGTGCCGGCCCCGTCCTGTCCCAAGCCGGTGCGCGCACGACCGCCAGCCGCAATGGGTGCCGCGGCAGACGCAGATCATCCGCATTCGGTGGAAACACACCGTGCCGCGCGTCGTCTTCATCAGGCGCTCCGCTCAGAATGGCGGCGAAAAATGCCGCATCATCGACACTGTTGGCGAAGACGCCGATATGATCGAGCGTCGGACTCAACGGATTGACGCCGGCAGTCGGCAGCAGCCCGTAGCTGGGCTTGAACCCGACCACGCCGCAATAGGCGGCGGGCCGGATCACCGAACCGCGCGTCTGCGTGCCGATCGCAAGCGGAACGAAGCCGGCGGCCACCGCCGCCGCGGACCCGCTCGACGAGCCGCCGGGCGTATGCGACGGATTCCACGGATTGCGCGTTTTGCCGGGATTCTGCGTCGCCAGCTCGGTGGTGACGGTCTTGCCGAGCACGAATCCGCCCGCCCGTTCGATACGCGTCACGACTTCCGCCGACACGTCCGGCACGTAACCGCGACAGGCGACGCAACCCATTTCGGTCGGAATGCCGCGGGTCAGAATGATGTCCTTGATACCGACCGGGATGCCGTGGAGCCGGCCGCGCGGCTTTTTCGAGTGCCGAACTTCGTCATCGGCCTTTCGCGCATGGCTCATTGCACGCGCGGCGTCGATCCATGTCCATGCGCCGATGCGACTTTCATACTCGTTGATCTGACGGAGACAAGTCCGAAGCAGATCCGCGCTCGAAAGCGCTCCACTGCGGAGCCTGCGGGACAGCTGCGCCAGTGTGAGCCGGCTGTCCGGC
Organism: Burkholderiales bacterium; assembly: GCA_035700525.1. Taxonomy (GTDB): domain Bacteria; phylum Pseudomonadota; class Gammaproteobacteria; order Burkholderiales; family JBDZVW01; genus JBDZVW01. The sequence continues at coordinate 7,045 of DASSON010000116.1, read as the reverse complement.
TGCAATCCGCTTGCATGCGACATACCGGAATTCTTCACGAAGGCCCTCCTCGAATTGCCGGCATGCCGGAAAGAAATACACCGTCCCCGGCCATCGGCGGCTGATGAACGCACTATACTGTGCCGCCCGCACGGCGTGAATGTGACGGGAATCCGATAGCGTGATCAGCAACGCCGATATCCGGTGCGTTGCGACCGTGCCGGGAATCAGGCGGGGCTCAAATCATCGAAACAATCGTGAAGCCGAATGTGCGGCGATCATGCGCAACGCTCATCCGCGCTTCAGTTCGATCGGCTTTCCATGCGGCGTGCGGCGCGCGGCCTCATCCCATTCCTGCTTGCGCTGCGCCAGCAGCTCGCCGGTGACCAACCCCTTCTCCCGGGTGATCGTCTCCAGCGCATCGAGCCAGTGCAGGTAATAGTTTTCGCCGGTATCCGGATCACCGGCGGCCTGCGCGTTGCTGATCGCCTGCGCCAGCGCATCGGCCCATTCCTTCCAGCTGAACAGCCCGCGCTCATACAAGGTCAGCGTCATCGCAAACGCCTGGGCTTCCCACGGTGCGCGGAATACCGGCCCTTCATCGTCGCGCAGCAGTTGCGGCAGCGTATCGCGCAGTTCGGAAAATGCGTCGCCCGCCATTTCCGATTTGGCAGATGTCACTCAGCTCTCCTCAAGATACGGCTCCCAAAGGTTCACGCACACCGACGCAGCCGTCGTGTCCGCGCCCCATAACTCCGCCGCATCGAACTTTACGGTATACAGCCACTGCGGCTGCTCGCCCCGACCAATTGCGTTCGTATCCGGAAAAACGTGCGCGCCATGAACGGCAATGATCACGCCGCGCTTGTCGCGGCAGTAGCGCGGCAGGCGCGTGTGCGTTGACGGATTCATGCGTTTCGTCTTCACGGTATCGTCGAGCTTGAATCGCGCCGGCGCGGTGGCCGCGCGGGTTTGCGGGTTGCCCTTCGTCAGCATCGGCCCGACCTGCGCGGCGGCAAGCTTGCGCACGCTGGCCGCCGCGGCGGCGTGCGGCCTGCCGTCGGCGATCTCCCGCGCATCTACCAGAGACGCAGACACCAGCAGTCTCTTCAGCCCCTCGAACCAGATCTGGTAATAAGTGCTGGACAGATACTGAACTGGCTCCAGGCTCTCGCGCGCGCCGCGCGCCATGTCCTGGTTCCATTTGCCGGTTGCGTTCATCGCCAGTGTCAGCGCAAAGACGCGGCGCTCCCATTCGTGGTGAAACGCAGGCTCCGCCGGCTCCGCGTTGACCGGCCCGAATCCATGCATGCCGCCCAGGTCATGCACGCCGCTCATTCCGTTTCCTTTTGCAGTTGAGCCACGGTTTTCGGCAAGCCGACGCCGATCATCGAGTCACGCGTCACCAGTTCCGCCAGTTGCGCCTCGTCCCAGCCTTCAGTGCCCGCCGGCCGCCGCGGCAGCACCAGATAACGCACCGCGGACGTGGAATCCCAGACACGAATCTCGACGTCGGCCGGCAAATCGAAGCCGAACTCCTTTATCACGCCGCGCGGATCGCTGACCGCCCGCGAGCGGTACGGCGCGGACTTGTACCACACCGGCGGCAGTCCGAGCACCGTCCACGGGTAGCACGAGCACAACGTGCAGACCACGATATTGTGAACCGTCGCGGTATTCTCCAGCGTCACCATGTGCTCACCGGTACGGCCAACGTAACCGAGCGAAGCAATGGCCGCGGTCGCGTCTTCGAGCAGCCATTTTCTGTAAGCCGGATCCGTCCACGCCCTGGCCACCACGCGGCAGCCATTACGCGGACCGACGCGCGTCTCGTAGGTTTCTATCAGCGCGTTCAACGCGTCGGGATCGACGTAACCCTTTTCGGTCAGCAGCGATTCCAGCGTGCGCACGCGCAAGTCCATGTCGGACAATTCGCTGCCTTCGAAATCATGATGATGTTCCGCGTGCTCGTGTTCGTCATGACGATGATCGTTGCTCACGTAAAACTCCGATGAAATATTAGCGTTGGCCGGGATCTCACAGCTCAGTCACCGGATACATTTTGAACCGACTCACCGGTGGTCGGATGAAATTCCTGCGACAGCACGCCGATCGCGTCGGTAAACACCCGGCTGGCCGTCACTATCGGACACTGGCGCTCACGGTCGAATAAGGCAGCCACCTGCCCGATAATCCGCCGGCGCGGTGTGCCGTCGGTTTCATATGGGTGATTCAATGTGACTGAAAACAGTCCGTGCGGTCGATGCGGATTACCACAATCGCGTTCGCACAAGAACCAGATCGTGTAATTAATGCGGCCGCCCTGACAGGGTACCGGCTCGGCGTCGAAATGCACCTCATTGATTGATTCGAGATTGAAATGGCAATGATGGCCCTCGAACTCGCCTATCTGCCAGGACCGGTGCCGGCCTTCGGCCCACACCGAAAGTTCGCCGGGAAGAAGATCGGTCTTGAATTCGACCAGCACACCGCCGCGATGAATCACCAGCGAAGCATCGGTCAGCGACAATGCCTCGCGTAACAGCCGGGCAACAACGTCGCTGCGTCGCTCGACGGACGGTGTTGCCATCACCTCTGTTCCTGCCGCATTCAAAGTGCGGTTATCAGTCTGGAAAGCGCTTCCGTACTGGGTGCCGTCAAAGCGCGCCCGGTCAGCCGCATCAGCAATGCCGATAATCCGCTCCAGTCGAACGACGAGGCGATCTGCGCTCCGTTGACGCCGCCGCCGGCCCGGAATTTGACGATCTGCGGAAAGCGGGTCCGATGATCGATCAGCCGCTGAAAATAGCGTTGAAGCACCTCGATTCGCAGCTGTCCGCCGCGATACGGCCTGCCGATACTCAGCGCCACTCCGTATCGCGCCAGCGCTTCTCGCCGCGTATTGCCCAGACGCAATTCGAACGAGGGTTGAAATCCGAAACACACACTGGGGGCAAACACGTACGTTGCAAACCGCAATCGCGCCAGATCGAGATGCATATGATGCGGTACACCGCCCAGAGAGAGATCGCGGACGCCGGCGAACGCACCATCATAGCGCGACGCAGAGAGACGGGCGCGGCCATGCGGGACCAGCTCCATCACCGCCCCGTCGCGCCAGCAGCCCGACATCAGCGTAACGTCCGGATCAGCCAACGACTCGCGTAAAATGATGTCAATTGAATCAATGAATGAATCCATCACCGGCCGACGCTTGATAACGATTGCGACGATTGGGGCATCGCGTTGATCGAACGAATCTTCTGCGTGAATTCTACCTATTTCATGACAGTGAAAACAGTCATACCACTCGCACCGCCCATCCGGCAGCGGTTGAGCCGGCGACAAGCATCGGCAGCACTCCGAACGGTTTGCAACCAATAACGTTGATATCTGAAAATGCGCTTCGACAATCTCAGAATCAAGCATCTTCGCCTGATCGAGCTGGCGTTCTCGCTGGGGTCGCTGCACCGCGCGGCGACCGCGCTTCATATTTCGCAGCCGTCGGCGTCGGCGATGGTGCGCGACATCGAGACCGCACTGGGCTGCACGCTGTTCGAACGCAGTCCGCGCGGCGTGACGCCGACACCGCAGGGCATCAAGGTACTGGAACGCTGCCGGCTGGTGCTGCGCGAAGCGCGGACTTTCGAATCGCTGGCCGGCACAACCGAGACGCCGACGCTGCGCATCGGTGCGATCCCGCGCGTGATGCAGTCGCTGATACCGGCAACGCTGGCGCGCCTGGCGCGCGAGCCGTCGAACGACCGCTACGCGATCGTCGAAGGCAACGCCGCAAACCTGGTGCAGGACTTGTGCGCCGCGCGGCTCGACTGCGTCGTCGGCCGTGTCACGCCCGGTTCCGAATTCGACGCGGACGAGCTCTCCACCCATGTGCTGTACGCGGAACCGACGGTGACGGTGGTGTCCACGAAACACCGGCTCGCCACGAAACGGCGGGTATCACTGGTGGATCTGCAGCAGGAACGATGGGTGCTGCCATCCGACGGCAGCTTCTCGCGCGAAACCGCGATTCGCGCGTTCGTTGCGGCTGGCCTGCCGCCGATTGTTCCGTGGGTTGAATCGTCGGTCTTTCATTCGAACCTGCTGATCGTCAGCCGCTCCGACCTGGTGACGGTGGCACCGGCTGCGATCGCGCAGTCGTTCGCGCAGGCGCGGCTGATCAAGGTATTGCCGCTGCAGCCGCCGCTGCCGACCAGCCCGATCCATTTGATCGCGCGCCGGGCGCTGGCGGATTATCCGCCACTGCAACGCTTCGCGCATGCCGTCGCCGCGGCGAGCAAGCGGCTGCGCCGCTGAACGACGCGCGGCGGCCGGCACCTCCGGACGTCAAATCCGCCGCCGCGGAGAGGCCGTCACGCCGCTACCGCCGCCGCGATCGCGTCTCCCATCTGCGACGTACCGCCGTCGCCGCCGAGATCGGGCGTCAGCGCGCGGCGCTCGGCAATCACCTTTTCCATCGCGCGTTCAATCAGCTGTCCCGCCGCTACCGCCTTCGGTTCGTCGTGCACGCGGCCGAGATGCTCGAGCAGCATCTGGCCTGACATGATCATCGCATACGGATTCGCGATGTTGCGGCCGGCAATATCCGGAGCCGAGCCGTGCGTCGCCTGCGCCATCGCGTGACGCGGGCCGGCGGCGATTCCCGGCGCCATGCCGAGGCCACCGACCAGGCCGGCGGCTTCGTCGGTCAGGATGTCACCGAACGTATTGGTAGTAACGACGACATCGAACTGCTGCGGCTGCATCACCAGCTTCATCGCGAACGTGTCGACCATCACTTCGTCGAATGCCACGTCCGGGTATTCCGCTGCGACCTTGTGGCATTCCTCCGAGAACATGCCGCAACCGAGCTTGAAGACCGTGTTCTTGTGCACAGCGGTCACTTTTTTGCGGCGGGTGCGTGCCAGATCGAACGCCGCGCGTGCGATGCGGTTCGACGAGCGCCGGGTGATAACGCGAACGGAGACCGTCATGTCGGGGGATGGTCGAAACTCGCCGTAGCCGCCGAAAGTGTTGCGATCGGGCGGCATGCCTTCGAGCAGCTCGCGCAAGATGACCAGATCGACGTTCTGGTGCAGCGCCGGCAACGTCGGATACGATTTGACCGGCTTGATGTTCGCGTAGAGCTCGAAATGCTGGCGGATGACCGGATGCGGATTCTTCGCATTTTCGGTTTTCGGGTAAGCGCGATGGCCGATCGGACCGAGCACCCAGCCGTCGAGCGTGTCGAGCGTTTCCAGCGTGCCGGGCGGAAAGGTGTTGCCCAGTTCATCGAGCGCCTTTTTCCCGATCGGCAGCGGCCGCCAGTCGATGTTGACGCCGGTCCTGGCCGCCGCTGCCTTCATCACCTTGATGCACTCGGGGACCACCTCCAGCCCGATATCGTCCCCTTCGAGTATTCCGATTTTCATGCAGACTCCGTGAATTGATGCGAAATGCGCCGCTGCACGCCGCTCACGCGGCGGATGATTGGCCGCGCGTCGTTTTCCAGTGGCGATAGATCGGCCACACGAAAGTGATCACCGCCAACGCCAGGAAAACCGCCGTTATCGGGTGCGACAGTGGCTCCAGCAGATTGCCGCCCGACACCAGCAGCATGCGCCGGTAGTTGTATTCGGCGATGTTGCCGAGGATCAGCGCCAGCACCGCCGGCGCGATCGGGAAATTGAGCTTGCGCATGCCGTAGCCGATGATGCCGCATACCAGCACGGTGCCGACGTCCCACAGATTGCCGCTGACCGAATAGGCGCCGATGAAGCACAGTGCAACGATGCACGGCGCCAGCACCGCGCGCGGCACCTCGATCACGCGCACCCACCACGTCATGCCGATCAATCCGATGATCAGCAGCGCGATGTTCGCCAGAAACTGGCTCGCGAACAGATTGAATATCACGTCGGCATTGTGCTGGAACAGCCCGGGGCCCGGCTCCAGCCCGTGCAGCGTCAGCGCGCCCAACAACACCGCCATCGACCCCGACCCCGGGATGCCGAGCGTCAGCGTCGGAATCAGTGAACCACCGACCACCGCGTTGTTCGCGGCTTCCGGTGCGGCGACGCCTTCGATGATGCCGGTGCCGAATTTTTCGGGGTGCTTCGACGCGCGTCGCTCTTCGTTGTACGCAATGATCGACGAAATGGTGGAGCCGTGCCCCGGAATCGTGCCCATCGCGATACCAATCAGCGAGCCGCGAATGGTCGCCGGAATCGTCGCCTTCCATTCCTGCCAAGTCGGAAATGCGTGCGACAATTTCTGCGGCAACGCCGTCTTTTCGCCGATTTCCTCGATCATCAGCAACACTTCCGGCAGCGCCAGGAAGCCGATCAGCATCGGCACCAGCGACACGCCGCCGAGCAGTTCACCGCGTCCGAACGTGAAGCGCGGATAACCGGTCATCTGATCGGTGCCGATCATCACCAGAAACAGTCCAAGGCCCGCCGCCAGCACGCCCTTGCGCCAGTCGTCGCCGGTGAGTGTTGCGACGATCGACAACCCGAATACGCCAAGCGCGAAATATTCGGCCGGACCAAAGCGCAATGCGAAGTTCGCCAGCGGCACTGCGATCAGGATCAGTGCGATGTTCCCGATCAGCCCGCCGATGGTGCTCGGCACCAGTGATGCGCACAGCGCCTTGACCGGAAAGCCGCGCTTCGTCATCTGGTAGCCGTCGAGCGTGGTCATGATCGCGCCCGGCGTGCCGGGCGTATTGATGAATATCGCGCTGATCGACCCGCCGTACTCGGCACCGACATAGGAGGCAGTGAGCAGGATCAGGCTGGTGTCGGCGGGCATGCCGAACGTGAACGGCAACAGCAGCGCAATGATCGTCGACGCCGCCACCCCGGGCATCGCGCCGCCGAAAATGCCGATCGCAACGCCCACCACCATGAACAGCAGGTTGTGCGGGATCACGGCGCCGGCAAAACCGGCAAGCAGATGTTCGAACATTCGGAATCAGCCCCCGAGCAGCGGGGCGAGCAGCCCGGTCGGAAAGTCGGTATGCGCGAGCTGCACGAAAATCAGGTACGAAATCAGCGGAAACCCG
>DASSON010000115.1:0-4294 GCA_035700525.1 Burkholderiales bacterium | reverse complement strand
CCGCGCTCATCCGCGGCTGACGGCGTGGTGGTCGGCACCAACGACATGGGACCGTTCGACGGCAGCGGCGCGCGTGCGATCGTGCTCAACAACCCGCGACAGTTTCTCAACGAAGCGAAGCTCGCGATGCCCGAGGGGCATGCGTCCAACCCCGCGCTGGAGTATATCCTGCGCGTCGAGCACGACATTGTGCAGGCAGCGGCGCGGCTGCGGGGCGCCGACTACACGTTCAAAACCGAATTTCCGAAATCGCAGTTCGGCAACACCGTGAGGATCGCGTCGCAGGTCGCCGCAGCCAACACCGGCGTGCCGGCGCTGCTGATTTCGCTCAACGGTTTTGACACCCACCATGCCCAACCGGGAAGACAGGCCGCGCTGCTCAAGCAACTTGCCGAAGGGCTCGTCGCGCTGAGAAGCGCAATGCAGGAAATCGGCCGCTGGGATTCGACGCTCGTCATGACCTACGCCGAATTCGGCAGACGCGCCGCGGAAAACATGAGCAATGGCACTGATCACGGCACTGCCAACGCGCACTTCGTGCTGGGCGGGAGCGTGAAGGGCGGATTCTACGGTTCGCGGCCTGATTTCGGTCAGCTCGACGGCAATGGCAATCTGCCGGTGTCGGTCGATTTCCGCGGTCTCTACGCGACTGTGCTGGAAAAGTGGTGGGACGTCGATTCCGTTGCGCCGCTCAAAGGCAGGTTCCGGCCGCTCGACGTTATCAGGATATAAATCGTTTGATGACGACTGTTGAACCGCCGCCGCTCCCTGTTGGGTGGTCCCGCCAGCAAACTCCAGCTCAGGCGTCCGCCACCTCGGATTTCTCTTCGCCTCAACCACGGGTCTCCGCATCGTGCACATAGCCGATCGCCTGGCGCAGACGCAGGTCCAGTTTGCGACAATCGAGTATCACCTTTCCGGAATGGACAGCCTCGACGACAGTCAGCGGTATCGTGAATTCGCCGGCGTTTTCGACGTAAATTATCAGTTCGGGCCGGCCATCGGGGGAAACTTCACGTACCGCACCAATTGCCGCGCCGCCATCGGACACGAACGCCTCATATTCGATCTGGATGAGTTCATGCATGTCATTTCTCCGAATTGAGATTTGCCAGCGTTTGGCCGAATGTCGCACGTCAGGATTGCGCTGTAAGACTCTGATATTGAGCGCTGCTGTTTGCGAACCGTCAACCTGTTTTCGCACAGCGTCAGCGGCTTCATTTTCTCTGGTCGGAAGGGCATAATGAAGCCATGATCAAGCTCGTTTATTTTGCCAGGCTGCGTGAGGCGCTGGGTTGTACGGCGGAGGATGTGGCGCCGCCGCCGGAGGTGACCGATGTCGGCACGCTACGCACGTGGCTGGGACAACGTGGCGGCGCCTGGACCGAAGCGCTGGCATCCGATGTAACGGTGCGCGCGGCGGTCAATCAGGAAATGGCGGCGAATGACACACGGGTCGCGACCGGCGACGAAGTGGCGTTCTTTCCGCCGGTGACCGGCGGTTAGGAGACTGCGGAATGGACGTGCAGGTGCGTATCCAGCGCGACGATTTCGATACCGGCCGCGAGATTGCGGAACTGCATCGGGACAATCCGAAGGTCGGCGCGGTGGCATCGTTCGTCGGATTGATGCGCGACGTCAACGATGGCGCCGGCGTGTCGGGGATGACGCTCGAGCATTATCCCGGCATGACCGAAAAATCGATCCGTGCCATCGTGACGCAGGCGCAGGGCCGCTGGAACATCATCGGCGCACGCGTGATCCATCGCATCGGCCGCCTCGAACCGACGGATCAGATCGTGCTGGTCGTGGTTGCCAGCAGCCATCGCGGCGATGCGTTTGCGGCGTGCCAGTTCATCATGGATTATTTGAAGACGCGTGCGCCGTTCTGGAAAAAGGAAACGACCACGCACGGGGAGCGCTGGGTCGACGCGCGCGTTACGGACGACGTCGCGGCTGCGCGCTGGCGGCTAAAGGGTTAGGCCGCGGCAGTCCGCCCGCCGCTGCGTCGGGTCGCGCGTTTGGCGTGCGATGCGGCGGACTGCACGCCACTTGAGTGTGTGCAGCGGGACCGGACTGGGCTTATGATAGACTTGCTTGGCTTAACAACAAAAACTTGATTCGCAAGTGATCGGCTACAGCTTTCTGGCGATCGGCGCAGGCGCCGTGGTCGGCGCGTGGTTGCGCTGGGGGCTTGGACTGGCGCTGAATCCGATTTTTCCGACGGTGCCGCTGGGTACGCTTGCCGCGAATCTGATTGGCGGATTCCTGATCGGAGCCGCAACCCAATATTTCCTGCATCATGCGAGCGTGCCGCCGGAAGCCCGGCTGCTCGTGATCACCGGTTTTCTCGGTGCCCTGACGACCTTCTCGACATTTTCGATAGAAGCGGTGACACTGTTGCTGCGCGGGCAGCTCGCGTGGGGCGCGGCGCTGATCGTGCTGCACCTGGCGGGCTCACTGGTGATGACGGTAATCGGCATTGCCGCGATGCGCTGGCTGCAAGGGTGACGCGATGGGCGTGGTGCGCGGTGTCTGCCTGAAGATTTACGTGAGCGAAGCGCAGCAGCACGATGGCGAACTGCTCTATGAGTGGCTGATCGAGCGTGCGCGCGGGCTGGGCGTTCCGGGCGCGTCCGTCTTTCGCGCGATCGCGGGCTACGGGCGTCATGGCAAGCTGCATGAGGAGGGATTCTTCGAGCTTGCGGGACACGTTCCGGTCGAAGTCGAATTCCTCGTCAGCGCGATCCAGGCGGAGCGCCTGCTGCGGCTGCTGGCCGATGAGGGTCTGCGTCTGTTCTATGTCAAGCTGCCGGCCGAATTTTCAATCGTCGGTGAGGCGTGATCCCTCGACCAGCCGGTTCAGCAGCGTGCGCGCAGCGTCGGTGACCTCGCTGGCGGTCAGCCCGGCCGGCCCGATTCCGTTTTTCATCTGATCATCCGCGGCGGCGCCGTGCAGATGCACGGCGGCGAGCAGCGCCGTGCCGGCGTCGACGCGTTGCGCCAGCAGCGCGCCTGCGATACCGGTCAGCACGTCACCCATGCCGGCGCTCGCCATTCCGGGATTGCCGGTGGTATTGATGAACCAGCGGCCGTCCGGCAATGCGCAGATGCTGCCGGCGCCTTTCAGCACCACCGCGGTACGATAGCGATCGACGAGCCGCAGCGCGGCGGCGACACGATCATTCTGAACCGCCGCGATATCGGTGTGCGACAGGCGTGCCGCCTCCGCGGGGTGCGGCGTCATCAGCGTGGGTCCGCTGCGTGCATGAACCGCTTGCGCCAGCGCGTCATGTGCGGCAATCAGATTGAGGGCATCGGCATCGAGCACCAGCGGCACCGGTGTTTGCAACGCGTGCGCCAGCGCTTGTCGTGCCTGTGGTGACTGGCCCAGGCCGGGACCGACGGCGAGCGCCGTGAGATTGTCGAGTGTGCCGACTTTGTCCGCCCCGCGCAGCATCAGCTCCGGTTGCAGCGGATCGTACGCCGGCGCATCGGCGAGAAACCCGACGTAGACGCGTCCGGCGCCGAGTTTCAGCGCGGCGCGCCCGGCGAGCAGCGCCGCACCGGCCATGCCGGCGGCGCCACCGATGATGCCGAGACTGCCGTAATCACCCTTGTGGGTATTCGCCGCGCGCGGCGCAAGTGCCATCGATACGATGCCGGAACCGATGCGCGAACCGGACGGTGCCAGCAGCGCCGCGGCATCGAGCCCGAGATCGCATAGATGAACACGACCGCAGTGGTCGCAGCCGTCCAGCGTCAGCAGGCCGGGCTTGAGCGCGATGAACGTCGCCGTATGATCGGCGCGTACCGCGCGGCCCATCACGCGGCCGGTGTCGGCATCGAGTCCGCTTGGTACGTCGATCGCCAGCACCGGTGCGTCGATCGTGTTGATCGTTTCCACCAGCGTGGCGTAGCGCTCGGACAAATCGCGCGTCAGCCCGATGCCGAACAGGCCGTCGATCACCAGCGCCCAGTGGCGCGATGGCGGTGGCGCGTCGAGTAGCGTACCGCCGCTGCTGCGCCATTCATCCAGGGCATGACGCGCATCGCCGGAAAGCCGGTCCGCGTTGCCGGTGAACACCACGCTGACGTCGAACCACCAGTGTTTCAGATGGCGTGCGGCGACCAGCGCATCGCCGCCGTTGTTGCCGGGGCCGGCGAACACCAGCACCGGGCCCGAGCGCGCTGCCAGCAGATCGCGTGCGATTTCGGCAGCGGCGAGCCCGGCGATTTCCATCAGCGCCGGCGGATCGGGCCGCGCCGCAGCCATTTCTTCGATGTGGCGGAT
>DASSON010000114.1:0-10115 GCA_035700525.1 Burkholderiales bacterium | reverse complement strand
ATCCGCCACCTGCGTCGACGACACGACGTTGCCGGCCATGATCGTCGCCGGATTGACGACGCCGGAGAAGCGCACGTATTCCGTGCCCTGGTTGATGCCGATCTGCTTTTCGCCGCTGACCACCAGGTTGCCGTTGGACAGCACCTGGACAACGGTAACGGCAATGGTGCCGGTGAACACGTTGTTCGCGCCCGAATCGCCCTTGCCCTCGAACGTGTTCGACGAGCTGGCGTCGAGATTCGCGCCCTGGAAGCTCTTGCCCGGCAGCCCGAACACCGTCGGCACGCCGAAACCGACCTTGCCGGTGCGGCTGGCACTGGTGCTGACTTTTTTGCTGGCATTGAGCTTTTCGTTGATGTCGATCACCAGCGTGTCGCCGACGCGCCGCGCGCGGCGGTCTTCGAACAATGGCTGAAAGCGTCCGTCGGCCTGAAAAATCGAGCCGTTGTCAACCGGCGCGTACGCCGGCGTTGGCGGCAGTGCGGTGGTCGGCTGCCGCACGTCGACCTGTGGCGTGATCGCGGCGCAGCCGCCGAGCGCCAGCAGCGCAGCGGCCGGCAGCAGTGGACGCAGGGACATGATTTGCATACCGTCAGGCGCCGCCGGTCAAAGCTGGCTGAGCCGTTGCAGCATCTGGTCGGACGTCTGCACCGCCTTCGAATTGATCTCGTACGCGCGCTGCGTCTGGATCATGTTTACCAGTTCCTCGACGACGTTGACATTGGAAGTCTCGATGTAGCCCTGGTTCAGTACGCCGAGGCCGTTCACGCCCGGCGTGTTGGGATTCGGAAAACCCGATGCCGCAGTTTCCAGATAAAGATTCTCGCCGCGGCTCTGCAGGCCGGCCGGGTTGACGAACTGCGCCAGCTGAATCGTGCCCACCTGCACCGGCGTCGCCGAACCCGGCGCGACAATGCTGACGGTGCCGTCGCGGCCGATCGTCGTCGTCACCGCATTGGGCGGAATCGTGACCGGCGGCTGCAGCGGGTAGCCGCTCGACGTGACGACCTGTCCCTGGCTGTCAAGATGCAACGAACCGTCACGGGTATAGGCGGTGGTGCCGTCCGGCAGTTGCACTTGCAGAAAGCCGGCGCCGTCGATTGCGACGTCCAGCGAATTGCCGGTCTGCTGCAGGTTGCCCTGCGTGAAAATGCGCTCAGTCGCAACCGCGCGTGTGCCGGTGCCGACCTGTAGCCCGGTCGGCAGCTGCGTCTGCTCCGATGACTGCGCGCCCGGCTGACGCAATGTCTGATAGAGCAGATCCTCGAACACCGCGCGCGAACGCTTGAATCCCGACGTATTGACGTTGGCGAGATTGTTCGAAATCACATCGAGCTGGGTCTGTTGCGCGTCCAGTCCGGTCTTGGCGATCCACAGCGAACGTATCATGATGTCATCCTGGAACGGGTCACGAGTTGATGGCGAGCAGTTGCGTGCCCTGCTGCGCATTGCTTTCGGCGTTCTGCAGCATCTTCATGTGCAGCTCGTACTCGCGCGCCGAGGCAATCATGTCGACCATCGCGCTGACCGGGTTGACGTTGCTGCCCTCGAGTGCGCCGCTGACGATAGCCACGTTCGGGTCGGCTTCCGCCGGCGCACCGCCGCGCACCCGAAACAGGCCGTCGTCGCCCTTCACCAGCGTGTCGGTCGGCGGGTTCACGAGCTTGATGCGGCCGACCACGGTGACGCTGTTGAGCGGCGCACCCTCCGGAATGATCGACACCGTACCGTCGCGCGCGATGGTAACCCGCGCGTTGCTCGGCAGCGTCAGCGGCCCGCCGTCGGACAACACCGGCGCGCCGTCCCGCGTTTGCAGCTGCCCGTCCTGGCCGAGCTGCAGATTGCCGTTGCGGGTGTACGCTTCGGTGCCGTCGGCGCCCTGCACCGCAATGAAGCCGGCGCCCTGCACCGCGATGTCGAGATTGCGGCCCGTGGTCTGAATGACGCCGGGCGTGAAGTCGGCCCCCGGCGTCGAATCGACCGCGTAGGCGCGCGTCGGCAACCCGGGACCGATCACCGGTGCGGTGCGGAACGCCGTCGTCTCGGCACGATAGCCGGTGGTCGTCGCGTTCGCCAGATTGTGCGCGGTGACGGCCTGCTGGTTGAACGCCTGCTCGGCGCCGGCCATTGCCACGTAGATCAATCGGTCCATGTCGGCCTCCGTGTCGCGGTCGCAGAATTACTGACGGCCGCCATCAGCGCAGATTGACCAGCGTCTGCATCACCGCGTCCTGCGTCTTGATGGTCTGCGCATTCGCCTGGTAGCTGCGCTGCGCGGTGATCATGTCCACCAGTTGGGCGGTGAGATCGACGTTTGAATCCTCGGTCGCGCCGGACTGAACCTGCCCCAGGTTGCCGGAGCCGGGGCTGCCGATCAGCGGCTGTCCCGACGCGCTGGTCTCGCCCCACGCGTTGTTGCCGAGCGGCTGCAGTCCCTGCGGATCGGCGAAGTTCGCCAGCACCATCTGCCCCAGCGTGCGCGACTGCCCGTTCGAATAGCGGCCCTGCACGGTGCCGTCATCCGCGATTGCGAATCCCGCCAGCTGGCCCGAGGCATAGCCGTCCTGATCGAGCGTGCTGACGCCGAATGCGCTGCCGAACTGCGTCGAACCGGTAAAGTCGAGCGACACAGCAAGCGGCGTCGTGGCGCCGTTCGCCAGCGACATCGACACTGACAGCGGCAGCGTCGTCGCTGCAGTGTCGATCGCGCCGCTCGACGTGAATGTCAATGTGCCGATCGGACCGGTGCCGAGCTGGGTACCGTCGCTGGCACCGAACACCGACCAGGTATCGTCGGCGGTCTTGACGAAATACGACGACAGCGTATGCGCATTGCCGAGGCTGTCGTAAACCGTCATTGACGTTGCGTTGTCGTAGCTCGACGGATCGTTGATATCGAAGCCGGCGGCCGGCAGCGGCTGATCACGGGAATCGAGATTGGCGACGATACTGCCTTTGGTCGTCATCTTCGGCGCGAGCTCGGCCGTCGACACCTGCAGGTCGCCCGGGTTCGCGGTCGCCAGCACACCGTTCGCATTGACACCGTAGCCGGTCAGATGGGCGCCGTTCGCGTTGATAATGTAGCCGCTCTTGTCCAGGTGAAACTGGCCGTTGCGCGAATAGCTGATCACGCCGTCGTCACTCAGACGGAAGAATCCCTGGCCGTTGATTGCGACGTCGAGCGGATTGCTCGACACCGAGATATTGCCCTGCGTAAATGCCTGCTGCACCGCTGCGACGCTGGTGCCGATGCCGATCGCGGCACCACCGGACGCCGCCAGCGAATTCGCGTAGACGTCGGCGAAATCGGCCTGCGAGCCCTTGAAGCCGACAGTGTTGGCGTTGGCGACGTTGTTGCCGATCACGTCCAGATTGCGCGATGCCGCGTTCAATCCGCTCAATCCCTGTTCGAAACTCATTTGCTGTCCCTCCCGCTAGTTGATCTGCCGCACCTGATTCAAATCCACCGCACCCAGCGCACCGAGCTGAAGCTGTGCGCCACCGTCGCCGGACACTACACCGTCGACTTGGCCGTAGGTCAGCGTATCAGCGCTGACCGCATCACCGTCCGCCTTGGCATCGATGCTGAATACATACATGCCCTCTTTCGCCGCCGCGCCGCTGTCGGTCCTGCCGTCCCAGTCGAAGGTGTTGATGCCGGCGTTTGTCGGGCCCAGCTCCAGCTTGCGCACCACCTGCCCCGACGGGCTGGTGATGGTGACCGTCACCTTGTCGGCCGCCTGCGGCAGCTCGAAACCGCCATGCGCGCCGTCCGCCGCGAGCTGCAGCTTGTCATCTTTCACCGCGACCTCGTGCCCGACCAGCCCGGCAGCACGCAGATACTGGCTCGAGCTCAGCGACGACGCGAGCGTGGACAGCGTGTCATTCAGCTTCGAGATGCCGTTGACCGTGCTGATCTGCGCCAGTTGCGACGTCATCTGCGCGTTGTCCATCGGATTCAACGGATCCTGGTTCTGGATCTGCGAAATCAGCAGCGTCAGAAAGCGGTCCGCGCTATCGAGCGTCAGTTTGTTTGTGGCGTCCGTGGTTCCGGCGCCGGTCGCGGCCGCCGTGGCGCCGGCGGTGCCGGGTATCGTTTGCGTTGTCGTCATCGCGTTCTCCTATTCGCCCAGCGTCAAGGTTTTCAGCAGCAGGTTCTTCGTCGTGTTCATGACCTCGACGTTGTCCTGGTAGGAGCGGGACGCCGACAGCATGTTCACCATTTCGTCGACCACGTTGACGTTCGGCAGCTCGACGTAGCCGTGCGCGTCGGCCATCGGATTCTGCGGGTCGTAAACCGTGCGCGGCGGGGCCGCGCTTTCGACGACGCCGGCGACTTCGACTTTCGCCGGTGACTGCGCGCTGCCCGGCGACTGCGCCGCTTTCGTCGGCACTGCGCGGAACACCACCTCGCGCGCACGGTAAGGCTGGCCGTCGGGACCGCTGACGCTGTTGGCGTTGGCGATGTTGCTGGCGACCACGTTCAGCCGCTGCGACTGCGCCGCGACCGCCGATTCCGAAATTCCGAATACGTTCAACAATGACATCTGTGTCACCCCTTGATCGCGGACAACATCATCTTGATCTGCATACTGAGCGTGTTCATCGCCGCCTCGTAGCGCACTGTGTTGCCGGCGAACTGCGCACGCGCGGCGTCGATTTCAACGCTGTTGCCGTCGAGACTGGCCTGCGCCGGAATGCGGTACTGCACCTGCGGCTTGCCGCCGGTTGCTGCGCCGCCCGGCGCCGCGGCACCCGACTGTCCGGTGCCTTGCGCCTCCGCGCGCAGCGCCTTCGCAAAGTCGAAATCGACCGCCTTGTAATTCGGCGTGTCGGCATTCGCGATGTTTGCCGCCAGCAGCTCCTGCCGGTAGCCGCGCAGCTTCAGCGCTTCGCCCTGGAAGTGCAGCAGGTTGTCCAACGGGTTCGTCATGGCCATCTCCGTCATTCACCGCTGTCGATTATGCCGCCGTGTCTTTCGTGCAATCGGCCGATAACGGCAGTGTTTCGGGTTCATTTCCGCCGCCGGCGCGCGACATCGGCCACGTATGATGCCTGGCATGCGCATTCGACTCACGACTCTGACCGGCTTTCCGCGACGATCCTTTTTTTCCCGCCACGCGCGCGCGCGGCTGTGCGCGGCAGGTCGCATGGCCGCCATCGTGCTGTGCTGCATTCCGTCACTGGCGCTGGCGACGCCTGACATCACACACACCATCCGCCTGTTCCTGAAACATGCGGACTTGCCGCTGGCGGGCGACGTCGAGATCACCGTCGGCAAACCCGATCCGCGGCTGCGCCTCGCGCCATGCTCGAAACTGCAGCCGTTCGTGCCTAATGGCGTCAAGATGTGGGGCAAGACAGTACTGGGCGTGGAATGCGTCGAAGGTCCGAAGCACTGGCGCATTTACGTGCCGGTTTACGTCAAGGTCTTCGCACCGGCGCTGGTCGCGGTGCGGCCGCTGATACGCAACCAGCCGATCTCGCCCGACGACGTGCGCACCGAACGCGTCGAGATCACGCAATGGCACGGCGCAATACTGACCGATCCGGACCAGTTGACGAACAGCGTTCCGGTGCGCAACATCGCCGCCGGAGAGCCGCTGCGCCGGCGGCTGCTGCGCACACTGCCGGTGGTGCGCGCCGGCGACCCGGTCAAGGTGGTTTATGCCGGATCAGGATTCACTGTCAGCACCGGGGGCAAGGCGCTGAACCGCGCCGGTGCCGGTCAGGCGGTGAAAGTCATGACCGACTCGCGGCACGTCGTTTCCGGCATCGCGCACAGCGGCGGCATCGTCGAGGTGAAATGATGACATCGCCCTCAGGATTTCGCGGCAGCGGCCGATATAGAAACGACACGGACTTTCCACGTGCCCGCCTGCGGTTCATGTTGAGTCGCGGCGTTTCAGTGTAACGCCTTGTACAGGAGGCCATTTTGAAGATCAACCCGCCAATCGACGCGGTCCGGCCCGCAACCTCGGGCACATCGCATGCCGCCGGCCAGGCCGGCTCCGGCGGCACCGCGACGCGTACGCCTAACGCCGGCGACGGGGTTCACCTGAGCTCGTTGGCGAACGACCTGCGCACCGGCGCAGGCAGCAGCAGCACATCGCCGGCCGAGTTCGATCAGGCACGCGTCGACGCCATTACCAACGCGATCCGGGAAGGCAAGTTCCAGGTCAATACCGGCGCCGTCGCCGACCGTCTGATCGAGAGCGTACAGGAATGGCTGTCGAAAGCGCAGTGACGCCGTCCACATGGACGACCACGCCACCGGCCAACGCATTCGATGATGAAGCAGCCGTCTGGCGTGATCTGATCTCGCTGCTGCAGCAGGAACAGGCGGCGCTGCGAGCAGCCGATGCGATGAAACTGCCGCCGCTGGCGGCGGCCAAGCAGCAGCGCATCGCATTGCTGCAGCAATTTGAACAGCAGCGCGAAGCCGGCTTGCAGGCCGCCGGCTATGGCGCCGGTCCGGCCGCAATGAACAGCTGGCTGGCTGCGCACGAATCATCGGCCGCGCAACGGCAATCGTGGGACGAGTTGCGACAGCTGGCTGGTCACGCGCGGCAGATAAACCACCTGAACGGCCGGCTGATTACGCAGCAGCGCCGGCACTTCGAACAGGCGCTGCACGCGCTCGCCGGCGCCGCAGGCACCGCCGCGCTGTATGGTGCCGACGGGCTGCCGCAGCAACTGGCGCCGCAGCACCGCGGCACAACCGCCGGATGATTGTCCGCCGCGGCGGAACAAAGGATTAATGAAGCGTTGAATAAAGTGCGACGCAAGCGCAAGCCGTGGCGCCGCCCCAGTACGCGTTGGAAGTAGTGCGTCAGTTTCCTGCAATCGCTCGTACTGCTTCAGCTGCACGCTTTGCGTCCGAAATCGTCCACAGCGTATCGAATACTGATCCGGCGTCATGAATTGAACGGTTTTCTGCGGCCAACGTTGCGAACTTCTCGTAAAGGTCGTCCCGGTCCATCCGATTGTTGTACAAACCTTTGGGATCAGACGCCTGTACCTTGTGCACGATCCCTTGATGATCGGTTGCGATGACACCGATCTCCAACGTGGCTGGCCAACGGCTCTCGATAGCCGAGTCCACGACGACACGGGTTCGTTCCATTATGGACGCCGCCTTAGGATCGGAAATCCGATTGGTGTCGTACGAATGGATGTCGATTCGACCGTCGAGCAACGCGCGTGCGAATATGTATGGAAGACTATGGTCCGCCGTCTCGCGCGTCGTCGGTTTCCACTTTGCCGGCTCGCTGCCAGACTCGTGTCGCAGAAACTCTGAAGTTCGCAACTCGATGGATTCGATATTTTCGGGCGCCACCACATTACGCAGTTCCAGGGCAGCCCAGACACCGACCTGGCAGTTCGCAGTCGCCGGGAAGTACTTGAGTCCGAATTTCCGGATTGCCCAATCATCGAAACTCTCGATCGCCATAGCGCCAGAGCTGCCATCGACCAGTTCGACGGCGCCGTGACGGCCTTCGAAAGGCGCCTCCGGAGCGGTAATTCCGGCATCGGCCAACCGTACCGCAAAGATCGCCTCCCTGCTGCTGATGGCGGTAGCCATCCCCTTGTAATGGGACAGATTGCCCGCACGACTTGCTCGAAGCGGGGTGCCCATGGTAGCGGCACCCGAGACGGCGTGACGGACCTTTTCGGGCGGCAGCCTCAGCATCCTCGCAATTGCCGCAGCAGCGGCAATGCGGACGGCGAACCCCTGATCCAGCGACAGGCGTTTGACTGCAGAACCTTGCATGTGACGCGAAATGCGTTCGTAGATTTCGTACGCAATCACTATCGCCAGTAGCAAGTCTCGCCCGGACGTGCCGGCCTCCTCCGACACCGCAACCAGCGCACCGATAATGTCACTGGGATGTCCACGCGCGAAAGTATCATTGTAGTCGAAGTAGCGAATCATTGAGGTGTTGCAAAATGCTGCAACATCGGTTGTGAACGCCCGTTTGTCACCGATGACGACGCCTGCGTGGCCCGATGCGGGCGCCGTCGGGTACATCCGTGCCGCCTGTGCACCGGGACAGTCAACCGCCGCCACCGCACATGAAATCGTGTCAACGAAAATGTCTCGGGCGATATCGTACAGGTCAGCGGGTAATGAGTCCGCCTCTGATCGTTCTACAAAGTCGACGATGGCTGAAAGCGTATTGTCATGCATGGGATTTTTCTATTCATCTGTCAAGGGTTGAAAACACAACGCACACCGGACTCCCCGTCGGCACCCTGATGACCTCAGCGACTGTCGAGTGAAGGCTGCTCATATCAAGAGGAATGTTTACGATGCAATCACTGCGCTCATTCGCCACGTAGAGCTGGTCGCCCCAGGGGTCAATCGCCATGTGTCGCGGACAGTCGCCACCAGAGGGTTGCCACGCCCGGGGCTCCGCGATTCCGCTATCGGGATTAATTACGCAGGTGGCAATGGCGTTACTGCCTCGGGTCGACACGTATAACCTGTCCGGCGATCGCACGAACACGATCTCTGCACCGGTTATGCGTTCTGCCGAATGCCTCTGCGGCGTCGCCGGAAAGGATGCGAGCTGCTCGTCACAAGCACCGTTGGCGCCTGTCTTGTAGGTCGAGATGGTGGCATCGAGTTCATTTATTACGTACATTCGGGACGTCTCGGGCCTGCTGACCACATGCCTGGGACCCGAGCCTGGCCTCGACTCCGCGATTGACACCGGATGTTGATCGATTACGCTGGAGGCAAGGTCAACACGATATTTGAAGACACAATCCAAGCCTTTGTCCGGAACAAAGAGTACGCGTTGCACATCATCGAGCACCACCTGGTGAGGATGAGATTGAGCGCTTGCGTACTGCGGAGTGGGCCGGCGCAGGGTTCTGGTGCTTTCCAGCGACTCGACAGCTCCGTCTTCCGCCAAGCGCACGATTCCGAGCGTGCCGCTGTTGTGGTTTGCGATAACAAGCCGGCCTGTCGAGCCGATGAGGGTCAGGTGCACGGGATTCACACCGCCGGACGGCACGCAGCCGGTCTCCGCACGGACAGAGCCGTCTGTAGCAAGTGAAAACGATCTCACGCAAGTGCCATCACCTTCCACGGCATACAGACATGTCGCGGCATCGTCCACTGCCAGGTAGGAAGGATTCGGTGGTCCCGCGAAGGTTTGTACGAGATCCCATCGCAAAGGTCGTCGTGATACTCGGTAAACAGAGATCCCCTTGCCATGGCCATGTCGCCTCTCCGTTGTACGAGATCCGACATAGGCAATGCAGGACTGATTGGGTTGCTGCATGATGGTGTTACCCCTTTGTACACACACTCCCGGCAATCGGGATTCAAATTTGATACTTGCCGCACGTTGACTCCGATGCGTGTTGCCTTGCAGCTCACGCTCCGGAGCGCTTCATGATGAGGTCATTACCCGCGGACGGATGCGGCGCCACGGTGCCGTTTCGACAGTGATCGCGCGAATGGAAGCAACAGAAACAGAATGGTTATGCCGTAGATTGACGTGACCAGCGGGGTCGCGAACACAACCGCGGATAAATCGCCGTCGGCAATTCGGATCGACTGCCCGAAGTACTTCTCGATGAGCGGTCCGAGTATGAACGCAATAATAAAAACGGGTCGGGAAACCCCGGTTCTTTCAAAGAGCAGGCCGAACCAGCCGAACAGGACGACGATTCCCATATCGAACAGGCTGTCAGCTCCCGCATATCCACCGATGAGACTGGCTATCGCTATGATCGGGATAAGGGTTCGGGTTTTCAGAAGTGCAAGGCGCGCAAAGTACCGGCTCAAAAGCAGGCCGAGAATCCACATGACGACCGAACCGATCATGATCGACACGGCAAGCTCGGAAACTATTTGTGCATTGGCCGCCAAAAAGGCCGGACCTGGTGTCACCCCCTGCAGCAGCAATGCAGCCATGATGATGGCGGTAGCGGTGCTACCGGGCACGCCCAGAGCGATTGTCGGGATCAGTGCTCCGCCGACCGCGCTATGGTTTGCAGTTTCAGCCGCTACGATGCCTTCAATTGCTCCTTCGCCGAACGGAACCTTCGGTTTAAACCATCTGCGTGCCTCGCCATAAGCGACCCAACTGGCAATTGTT
>DASSON010000113.1:0-10780 GCA_035700525.1 Burkholderiales bacterium | reverse complement strand
GACACTGACGTACGACGTCAACTGGTGTTCGATCCGATGTTTCACGACACCGATACGCTGATTGACCGAGTCGCGCCGGCGCTGGTGCCGTATGCGGAACTCAACGCCGTGGGTGCGCTGATCCAGCACAAAATCCGCGCCAGTGAAGCGCTTGAACGTTACGCGCTCGAACTGTGGCACGCCACACGCGATCCGCAATCATTCGGCATCGCACTCGACGGTGTGCCGATGGAGCAGCTGATCCTGGCCGGCGCCAGTCCGCGCGGCATGAGCATGCTGCTGCGGGCGGCGCGCGTGGCGGCGTGGCTTGCGGGCCGTTCGTTCGTCACGCCGGAAGACATCCAGTCGGTGTTCTTCGAAACGCTCGCGCACCGCATATTCTTCAATCCGGTGTACGAGCTGCGGCGCACGGAACTGGCGCGCGGCCTGATCGATCGCATTCTGCAGAAAGTCGCTGCGCCCTGACACACCGTACCGCGCATCGGCCTATCGGCTTTCGCACAACGGCATGACTGCCATCCGGGAATTTCATTACACGGTGTCGTCACTTGCCCGCGGCCATCGGCCCGGCCACCATCGCGGCGTGCACGGTGTCAGCGGACTCGAATTCCGCGGTCACGCACCGCTGGTGCAGGTGCCGGACGCGCGCCGGCTTGACGTACGCGCCAGCCTGCGCGATCCGTTCCGGCAATGGCGGGTACGGGTCTACAGTCAGCGCGCCAGCATCCCGGTCGCGCTGGTCGCCGATCTGTCGGCATCGATGGGCTTCGCCGGCCGCACGCGCAAACTGGACGTGCTCGCCGACTTGACCGCTGCCACCGGCTATTCCGCATGGCGCACCGGTGATGCATTTGGCTTCATCGGCTGCGACGAAACGGTACGCGCCGACTTCATGTTCGCGCCGCTGCACACCAGGAGCGCTGCTTTCACTCTGGGTGAACGGTTGCGGCAGCTCGTGCCGAATGGCCGCAATGCGGACGGCCTGGCGATCGCGCATCAGTATCTGGGCCGGCGGCGGACGCTGGTGTTCCTGGTTTCCGATTTTCATTTTCCGTTACCGTCGCTGGAAGCAGTACTCGACAGCCTCGCATTGCACGAGGTGGTGCCGGTAACACTGTGGGATGCGCGCGAATTCGAGCCGCCGCCGGGACCGGGACTCGATTCGTGGCAGGACAGCGAAACCGGAAAACGCCGCATGCTGCTGGTGCGGCCCGCACTGCGGGCGCGCCTGACGCGGATGTTCGTTGCGCGGCGCGCCGCACTTGAAGCGCTGTTTCTGAAACGCGGGCTGCGGCCGCTGTTCATCACCGGCGATTTTTCGGCCGACGCGCTGACGCGGCACTTTCTATCCGGCGCCGCGGTTTCGGACGCCAGCAGCAATGGCCAGGATTAGCCACCTGTCGCTCGCCGCCACCGCGTGTGCGATGTTTGCGGCCGCCGGCGGCACCTTTTGCACGGTGGCGCAGGCTGTCGTCATCACGCCGCAGGTCACCGATCCGCGCGCGTTCGGCCACACCATCGGCGATACGCTGACGCGGCGCATCGATTTCGACCTGCAGCGGCCGGCCGCGCTCAACCGCGACAGCCTGCCGGAGAGCGGGCGCAAGGACGCATGGATCGCGCTCAACGACGTCACCGTCAGCCGGCGTCCGGGATGGAACACCACGCATTACGAAATCCGGCTCACCTATCAACTGATCAATGCACCGCGCGACGTGCGCACGCTGTCGCTGCCGGCGCTGACGTTGAAAACTGCCGGCGCCACGCCGCGTGAGTTGCCGGTCGCGCAATGGTTCTTCACCGCCGCGCCGCTGACGCCACCGACGATACTGGTGCGCGGCGATCTCGACGAACTGCGTCCCGACGTGAAGCCGCCGCTACTGCCCACTGCCGCGCTCACGATACGGCTTGCCGCGTACGGTGTGGCGGCTGCCGCGATCATTCTCTATCTGCTGATCATGCGTTTCGGCGTACCGTTCAGCCGGCGGCGGCACGGTCCGTTCGCGCGCGCCTGCCGCGACCTCGCACGCATTACGCGCAACACGGATGATGTGCATGCATTCCGTAGCGCGCTGGCGGTGCTGCACCGCGCCTTCAACGAAGCCGCCGGTCACAGCGTGTTCGCCGGCGAACTCGACGGATTCTTCGTCGCGCGGCCGCGCTTCGCGCCGCTGCGCGCCGACGTGGAGCACTTCTTCGCGCTGTCACAGCGGGAATTCTTCGATGGCGGCAGCATCGATGTGCGCGACCCCCGCATCGTGCTCGACCTGGCGCGGCGCTGCCGCGATCGCGAGCGGATCGCCGCATGATGCCGGGCGCACTGCATCCGTGGCTACTGCTACTGCTGCCGCTGGCAGCCGTGCCGTGGTGGCGGCGTGCGGCGCCGGCCCGCTCCTATTCCTGGCTGGCGCTGGTGCCGCGCGACCGACTATCGACCGCTGTCGATCTGGCACTGCGCGCACTGGGCTCGCTCGCGATCGCGCTGATCGTTCTCGGTCTGGCCGGCCTCTATCTGCCGCAGGGCAGCGTGGAGCGCATCGGGCGCGGTGCCGAGATCGTGCTGCTGCTCGACCGCTCGAGCAGCATGGACCAGCCGTTCACCACCGTGCGCCCGCGCGGTGACTGGCTGGCGCTGCGGCCGACGCGCGCACGCGACAGCAAGGGACATCTCGCCCGCCAGTTGCTGGCAGAGCTTGCGGCAAAACGCACCCATGATTCATTCGCCATGGTGCTGTTCAGCACCTATCCGATTCCGGTGCTCGGTTTCACGCACAAACCCGACGTCGTTCAGGCCGCGATCGCTGCCAGCGGCAACGGCCGCGGCCTGTCCGAAACCGATCTGGGACAGGGACTGATCACGGCGCTGCAACTGTTCGCGCACCGTGCGTATACCGGCTCACGCGTGCTGCTGCTGGTGTCGGACGGCGGCGCCCATCTCGATCCCGATACGCAGAAACGCATCAGCTACCTGCTGCGGCGCTACCGTGTCACGCTTTACTGGATCTATCTGCGGTCGTACGGCAGCCCCGGCCTGATACCCGACCGGCAGATCGGCTCCGGAGACGCGGATACCGTGCCGGAACATTTTCTGAACCAGTTTTTCGCGCACACCGGCACACCGTATCGCGCCTATCAGGCGGAAAACCCGCAGGCGCTGAAACGCGCGATCGCCGACGTCGGCCGGCTGCAGAACCTGCCGCTGCGCTACCGCGAACGGGTGCCGCGGCGCAGCCTGTCGGACCTGTGCTACGGACTCGCGCTGGCGGGCACGCTGCTGCTCGCCGCCGCATACGCGCTGATGCAGCGGAGTACACGATGAGCCCACGGCGCTGGATTCCGGCACTGGTGCTGGCGGCACTCGCCGCGCTCGCCGGGCACGACGGCCTGCAACTGCGGCACGCGCAACGCGTGAATACGCAGATCGCCGCCGGGCACGCCGACAGGACTCGCGGCAGCGCGCCGCAGATCGCCTTTGCGAACGCGTACGCGCTGGCCGCGGCGGGCCATACGCAGCAGGCACTCGCACTCTACCAGCAGGCCGCCGACAGCGGCGACGCCGCGCTGCGCGCGGACGCGCGCTACAACACCGCGAATCTCTACCTGCGCCGCGGCTACGCGCTGAAGCGTGCCGGACAGCCGGATCAGGCATTGCCGCTGGTCGAGCTGGCAAAGCAGAACTATCGCGATCTGCTGCGCGCCGACAGCGCCGACTGGGATGCACGCTACAACCTCGAACGCGCGCTGCGGCTGTTTCCCGATCCCGAAAATAGCGACGCCGAAGCCAAGCCGCCGCCGCTGAACAGCCGGCGCGCGCAAGCAACGATGCGCGGTATCGGCTTTCTGCCATGAACCTCGTTCACCGTGCGCGTGGCGTGCTCGCCGCCAACCGCGGCCTGGCGCTGGCGGCGTTTGCGAGCGTGATGCTGGCACTGACGTTCCTGCATCCGGCGGCACCGGTTACGCGCAACGTCTACCGCGTGATGTTCGTGCTCGACATCACGCAAAGCATGGGCACGCGCGACTACCGTATCGATGGCCGGCCGGCGAGCCGCATCGCGTTCGCGAAGCGCGCATTGCGCCGCGCACTCGACGACATGCCGTGCGGATCACAAGCCGGTCTGGCGATCTTCACCGCCAACCGCTCATTGCCGCTGCTGACACCGGTCGACGTGTGCGCCGACTACGACGAACTGCTCGACACACTCGGCCGCATCAACAACCGCATGGCGTGGGAGGATTACAGCGCGGTGGCGAGAGGCCTGTATTCCGGGATCAGCGTGATGCAGACGCTGACGCCGCCGCCGGCGCTGGTGTTCATCACCGACGGCCAGGAATCGCCGCCGGTCAATCCCGCGTTCGCGCCGCAGTTCGACGGCACGCCGGGCAAGATCAAGGGCATGATCATTGGTGCCGGCGGCTTTACGCTGTCGCCGATTCCGAAGTTCGATCCGCAGGGCCGTCCGCTCGGCTACTGGCAGCCGCAGGACGTGCAGCAGACCGATTCCTACAGCCTGTCGCGTGAAGCCGGCGAGCCGCTCGTCACGCCAGGCGGCAAGCCGATTGCGATCCGCCGGCCGAGCGGCACCGAACAACTGTCGTCGCTGAAACAGGATTACCTGAAGCAGCTCGCGGCCACTACCGGCCTCGCCTATAGCCGGCTCGACGGCGCGGATTCGACCACGCGCGCGCTGGCCGACGCCGGCATCGCGATCGCGCAGCCGGTGCAAACCGATTTGCGCTGGCTGCTGGCGCTGCCGGCGCTGCTGGCGCTGCTGCTGATCTACGCCGGACGCCGACAGCCGGTCGGCCACGCTGCTGCGGCACGCTGGCGGCGCCGGCCGCGCGGCGTCGTGTCCGGTCAGCCGCATTGATGTGCGCGGCGGTCGCACGACGCGCACCGGCGATCAATACGGGTCGAGCTGCGTGTGATTCTCGAAGCGCGTGTACTGGCCGAGGAAGGTCAGCTTGATGGTTCCGATCGGGCCGTTGCGCTGCTTGCCGATGATGATTTCGGCAATGCCTTTGTCCTGGGTGTCGGGATTGTAGACTTCGTCACGATAGATGAAGAGGATGACGTCGGCATCCTGCTCGATGGCGCCGGACTCACGCAGGTCGGACATCACCGGGCGCTTGTTCGGGCGCTGCTCCAGGCCGCGATTGAGCTGTGACAGCGCCATCACCGGAACGTTGAGTTCCTTCGCCAGTCCTTTCAGTGAGCGCGAAATTTCGGAAATCTCGGTGGCGCGGTTCTCGCCCTGTGACGACGCCGACATCAATTGCAGGTAATCGACGACGATCAGCCCCAGTCCCGGTCCGCCGCACTGGCGGTGCAGGCGGCGCGCGCGAGCGCGCAGCTCCAGCGCATTCAACGCGCCGCTTTCGTCGATATGCACCGGCGCCTCGTTGAGCTTGCCGACAGCGCCGGTCAGCCGCTGCCAGTCGTCGTCGTGCAGCTGGCCGGTGCGCAGCTTGTGCTGGTCGAGCCGGCCGGTCGAACCCAGCATGCGCATCACCAGCTGCGTGCCGCCCATTTCCATGCTGAATACCGCCACCGGCAGCTTCACGTCGAGCCCGACGTGCTCGGCGACATTGAGCGCAAACGCGGTCTTGCCCATGCTTGGCCGGCCGGCGACGATGATCAGCTCACCCGGCTGCAACCCTGAAGTCATGCGGTCGAGATCGGAAAAGCCGGTCGCGACGCCGGTGATGTCGGTCGGATTGTCGCGGTTGTAGAGCGTGTCGATGCGCTCCACCACCTGCGTCAGCAGCGGCTGCATCTGCAGAAAACCCTGGCGCCCGCGCGCGCCGGCTTCCGCGATCTCGAACACCTTGCTTTCGGCGTGGTCGAGCAGCTGGTCCGCCGACTGCCCGCTCGGGCTGTAGGCGGAATCGGCGATTTCGGTCCCGACCTCGGCCAGCCGGCGCATGATCGAGCGTTCGCGCACGATCTCGGCGTAGCGTTTGATATTGGCGGCACTCGGCGTGTTCAGCGCCAGCGAGCCGATGTAGGCCTGGCCGCCGGCTTCGTCGAGCTTGCCGTGGCGCTCCAGGCTTTCGGCGACGGTCAGCACGTCGGCCGGCTTGCTGTTCTCGACCAGGCGCGCGATGTGCTGATAGATCAGCTGGTGATCGGCACGGTAAAAATTCGCCTCGTAAACCAGATCGGCGATCTTGTCCCACGCCGTGTTGTCGAGCAGCAGCCCGCCCAGCACCGCCTGCTCCGCCTCCACCGAATGCGGCGGCAGACGCATTGCGTCGAGTTGCGGATCACGATTGATGGAGGTAACTGCCTGAGCCATGAAACGATATTAAGTTCGTTATGTTTCTATCTGTTTATAAATAGTTAGTTCGTATCCTGGCCGGCACTTCCGGAGGCTCCTGACCGATTCAATGTAGCGAAAAAAAAGGGCTGTCGCCAGCCCTTTTTTAACCGGCTGATTCGGCTTAGCTTTCGCCCAGCACCGAAACCGTGATCGTCGCCGTGACGTCGGCGTGCAGCGTCACCTTCAGCGCATGATCGCCGACCTGCTTCAGCGGTCCGTCCGGCATGCGGATCGCCGCGCGCGGCACGTCGAAGCCCTGCTTGCCCAGCATTTCGGCAACGTCCACGTTGGTGACCGACCCGAACAGCTTGCCGTCGACGCCGGCCTTCTGCGTGATCTGCAGCATCAGCCCTTCGAGGCCGGCCGCAGCAGCCTGCGCCCGCGCCAGCACGTCGCTCTGGTTTTTTTCCAGCTCGGCACGGCGCTGTTCGAAATCGGCGATGTTCGCCTCTGTCGCACGCTTCGCCTTGCCGTGCGGGATCAGATAATTGCGCGCGTAGCCGTCCTTCACCTTGACGATGTCGCCGAGCTGGCCGAGGTTGCCGATTTTTTCCATCAGAATGATTTGCATGGCCGTCCCTCAATGCAGATCGGTGTACGGCAACAGCGCCAGGAAGCGCGCCCGCTTCACCGCCACCGAAAGCTGGCGCTGATAGCGCGCCTTGGTACCGGTGATACGTGCCGGAATGATCTTGCCGTTCTCGTTGATGAAGTCCTTCAGCAGCGCGATGTCCTTGTAGTCGACTTCCTTGATGCCTTCCGCCGTGAAACGGCAGAACTTGCGGCGCCGGAACAGCGGACGCGAACCGCGGCGGCCGTCCTTGCCGAATTTTTTACCTTTTCCCTTACCCCTGCCTATTGGTCTGGGCATGATCTGTATCCTCGATTAACTGAAATTCATTGACATGCAGCATGAGCTGCGTGCTGCGGCGGCTGCGCTGCGCCAGAAACCCGGTGAACTCCGCGTGTCGTCCGACCTGCAGGCGCGCAATCCGCTGCGCCGTCCCGGCCATCGCCACACCCTGCACTTCGCAGGTGATGTCGCGCCGGAAATTCGCTTCGGTCTGCGATGAGCGGTGCACGATGCGGAAATCGACCGCCGCAATACCGGCCGGCGTGAAACGCAGTGCGTCGATGGCGGTGAACTCGCCGGACAGCGACACCACGTTGCGGCTCATCCGGAACAGCCCCGCGCGTTGCGTGCGAAATGCTCAGCTTGCCGTTTCGGCCGTCGTTTCCGGCCCGGCGCCCGGCTCCGCACCGGCGCCGCCCGCCGCCGGCGCCGGTGCGTTTTCGGAAGCTGCAGCGGCAGGTGCGGACGCGGGTGCCGGCGTCAGCGATCGTGCCTTTTCTTCCTTCATCATCGGCGACGGCCCGGTCGCGGCTTCCCGCATGTTGACGGTCAGATGGCGCAGCACCGCATCGTTGAACTTGAACGCGTGCTCGAGCTCATCGAGCGTTTCCTGACCGCACTCGATGTTCATCAGCACATAGTGGGCCTTGTGCATCTTCTGGATCGGGTAGGCCAGCTGGCGCCGGCCCCAGTCCTCAAGCCGATGCACGCGCCCGTCCTTCGCTTCGACCATGCCGCGGTAGCGCTCGATCATCCCCGGCACCTGTTCGCTCTGGTCGGGATGAACGATGAAGACAATCTCGTAGTGTCGCATTCAGTCTCCTTGTGGGTTGAGCCTCCCGCCAATGCGCGGACGGTGAGGCAAGGACAAAAACGTTTGCCGGCATCAGAGCACCTTGCGCTGCGCCGGAGAGGCCAAGATTATACAGAACTTCTATTTATTTTCAAAAGGCTTTTCCAGTTTCGGGACCGCCTTGGCGGCGCTCGCGCGACGCTGGCGCAGCGTTTCACCGAGACACACGCCGGCAGCCACCGACACGTTGAGGCTTTGCACCGTGCCCAGCATCGGGATGCTCACCAATTCGTCGCACGCTTCCCGCGTCAGGCGCCGCATGCCCTCGCCTTCGGCGCCCAGCACCCATGCCAGCGCGCTGGCAAACGTCGCATCGTACAGTGCGGCCGGTGCATCGGCGTCGGTGCCGACCACCCAGATGCCACGCTCCCTGATCTCCCGCAACGCCCGCGCCAGATTGGTCACCGCGATGAACGGCACCGTCTCTGCGGCGCCACTCGCCACCTTCATCACCGTCGCGTTGAGGCCCGCCGCACGATCCTTCGGTGCCACCACCGCGTGCACGCCGAACGCATCGGCCACCCGCAGGCAGGCGCCGAGATTGTGCGGATCCTGCACGCCGTCGAGCACCAGCAGCAGCGCCGGTTCGGTCAGTCCATCGAGCATCTCGTCGAGGTCACGCTGCGGCGCCAGCGCCACCTCGGCCACCACGCCCTGATGGCGCGCGCCGCCCGCCATGCCGTCGAGCCGGCGCGCATCGACCAGCGCCAGCCGCACCTGACGCTCCGCCGCCAGCGCAATCAGTTCCTGCATGCGGCGGTCGCTGCGCACGGCATCGACATAAATCGCGTGAACCGCGTCCGGGCGCTGGCGCAGCCGGCTCACCACCGCGTGAAAGCCGTAAACCAGCCGGGTGTCACTCACGTTTGCCGTCCGAGTCGGTGAAATAGTGCCGTCCGCGCCTCACGCTTTCGCCTTTTTGCGGCGGCCGCCGGTTGCTTCGTCGGACAGCGTGAAGTCGATCTTCGAGCTTTCCAGATCGGCACGCACCACGCGCACCGTCACGCGATCGCCCAGCCGGAAGCGCGTTGCGGTGCGCTCGCCCAGCAGCAGTTGCCTGCCTTTGTCATAGTGGAAATAATCGTTGCCGAGATCCGAAACATGCACCAGTCCCTCGACGTAAATGTCGTCGAGCGCGACGAACAGGCCGAACGGCACTACGGCGGCGACACTGCCGGTAAACACGTCGCCGATCTTGTCCTGCATGTAAAAGCATTTCAGCCAGCTTTCGACATCGCGTGTCGCCTCGTCGGCACGGCGCTCGGTCTGCGAACAGTGCAGTCCCAGCTCGGCCCAGTCGCCGGCCTGGTAGCGCCGGCCGCGCAACGCCGCCTTGATCGCGCGATGAATCAGCAGGTCCGGATAGCGACGGATCGGCGACGTGAAATGCGTGTAGGACTCGTACGCCAGGCCGAAATGCCCGACGTTGTCCGGACTGTAGATCGCCTGCGACAGCGAACGCAGCATCGCGGTCTGCAGCAATTGCGCATCCGGCCGGTCCTTGACGCGCTGGAGCAGATTCGCGTAATCGCCGGCCTTCGGTTGCTCGCCTCCACCCAGCTGCAGGCCGAAGCCCTTCAGAAAATCGCGCAGGTTCGCGAGCTTTTCCGCGGTCGGCCCCTCGTGGATGCGATACAGCGCGGGATGGCCGCGGCGCTGCAGAAAGTCGGACGCGCAGACGTTCGCCGCCAGCATGCACTCCTCGATCAGCCGGTGTGCATCGTTGCGTACGGCCGGCACGATACGTTCGATCTTGCCGGCGTCGTTGAACAGCATGCGGGTCTCGACGGTTTCGAAGTCGATCGCGCCGCGGCGCGTACGCGCGCGCTGCAGCGCCTTGAACAGCTTGTAAAGATGCTGCAGGTGCGGCAGCAGGTCGCGCCGCCCGGACGCGGTCGCCGGATGCTCGAGCCATGCCGCCACCTGCGTGTAGGTGAGCCGCGCACGCGAGCGCATCAGTGCCGGATAAAAGCGATAGTCGACCACCTCGCCGTCGCGGTCGATGCGCATGTCGCATGCCATTGCCAGCCGCGGCACGTCAGGGTTGAGCGAGCACAGGCCGTTCGACAGCGCTTCCGGCAGCATCGGGATCACACGGCGCGGAAAATACACCGAGTTGCCGCGCCGCAGCGCTTCGCGATCGAGCGCGTCATCCGGTTTCACGTAATGGCTGACGTCGGCGATTGCGACCACCAGCCGGAACGCGGCATCGGCCGCGTCCAGCGGCTCGCAATACACCGCATCATCGAAATCGCGCGCGTCCTCGCCGTCGATCGTCACCAGCGGCAGCGCCGTGACGTCGGTGCGCCCGCGGCGGTCGGTCGCGGTCGGCTCGGCCGCGAAGCCGCCGGCGCGGCGTTCCGCGTCACGCGGAAAAACATAAGGCAGATCGTGCTTTCTCAGCGCGATCTCGATTTCCATTCCGGGTGCTGCGAATTCGCCCAGCACCTCGACCACGCGCGCCACCGGCTGCGCGTCGCGCGACGGCTGCTGCACCACCTCGATCATCACCACCTGACCGGGACTGGCATCGAGACTGTACTGCGGCGGAATCAGAAAATCCTGGCTGATGCGCTTGTCCTCGGCAGCCGCCACCAGTATCCCGTGATGGTAGTGCAGCCGCCCCACCAGGCGCACATTCGCATGTTCCAGCACTTCGACGATCTTGCCCTCCGCACGTCCGCGATAATCGGTTCCCGACTCGCGCGCCATCACGCGGTCGCCGTGCAGCGCCTTGCGCATTTCGCGCGG
>DASSON010000112.1:0-28445 GCA_035700525.1 Burkholderiales bacterium | reverse complement strand
GGCCCTTTCAGCGCAAGCGGGCTGGGTTTCTTCGAATCGGCCTTGATGTGCAGATCGTATTGCTCGTCATGAAAATTGACGTTGCCGCGCCCCTGAATGTTGACCGCCGACGTGTCGGCCACCAGCGTACGCACGATCGCCTTGCCGTGCCGGATGTGAAAATCGGCAACGACGCAGCGTATTCTGGAGGTCGTGTCGCCACCGATCAGCAGCTGCGCCGCGCGCGCTAGATCAAGATTGGTAAGCACCAGGGCCAGTGTGCTGGCGTAGCCGCCAGACATGATCAGTGCCAGTTCGCCGTCCATCGACCCCAGCATCTGCGCCGGCGAGTTGCCGACCGCGGTCACATGCCCCTGACCGCCGAATTTACCGGCGCTGCCTTTCGATGACTCGAGTTTCGGAAACAGGCGTTTCAGCTCCACGTTGCGGACGCCGATTTGCGCTTCGGTATGGATCGTCGGCTGATGCGCATCGAGCGTCACGTTCGACACCACGTGGCCGCTGGCGACGCCGAAATCGAGCGGACGCATTTTGAGCACGCCGTTGCGCAGTTCGAGATGCGTGCTGAGGCTGTCGAACGGAAGATTGAACGCGATCACGTGCTTGCCGCGAAACTTCACGTCGGCGTCGACCGAGCGCAGGCGCTCGACATTGTAGGACGTCGTCGGCAGCACACGGCTCGACTTGGGGTGCTTCGCCGCCATGCGCTTCGCGGCAACGCGCTGGCGCTGCGCAGCCGCTTTTTTTTCTTTGGGAGACTGATTGGCTGGCGGAATGCCGACGAATCCGCCGAGATCCTCGTAGTCAAGCTTGTCCGACGTCACGTCGCCGGTGATGAACGGCCGCTTGCCGCCAAGCGTGAGCGTCACCGTGCCGGCCAGGTCGCTGTGGCCCATTTTGCCGTTGAACTGATGGAAGGACCAGGTATCGTTCTGGTGCGTCAGGTGACCGGACAAACGATAGGCCGGTGTCCACGGCAGCGGAATGGGGATGATCGGGTACAGCTCCGACATGTCAGGCCCGTCGAGCTCGAAATTGCCGTTCACGTCCTGTGGCTGCAGTGGGACGAAAGTACCGTCGAAGGCGACATGCGTCGCGCCCGCATGTGCCTGCATCTGAACCTGGTAAGGCTTCGAAGTCTCGCGCAAAGAAAGCAGCGCCGCACCGCGGCCTTCGATCGTGAACGGACGTTTCTGCAGCGTGCCGCGACCGTTGAAATGAATCGTCGGCTGCGAATTACCAGATTGCGGTGCGGCCGACGCGAAATACAGCGTCACGTCGCTGTTGAGTGCGGGATCGCGGTACTGCACCACGCCATCATCGATACGCAGTGCACCGATTTTGGTGCTGGAGCCGGCGCCGATCGGAAACTGCCAGTTGCCCTTGCCCTCGGTGTCGCGCTCCAGCATCAGTTGTGGTTTTACCAGCCGGATATCGGGCAGAACAATCTGCCCGCGCAGCAGCTTCCAAGTATCGACGTGGAACGCGACCTGTCCCACTTGCGCCAGCGGCATGTTGTCGTGCGCCCACGACGCGTTCGCGATTACGACATCGTCAGCCTGGATCAGCGTCGTCCGTCC
The DNA here is from genome assembly GCA_035700525.1 of Burkholderiales bacterium. GTDB lineage: Bacteria > Pseudomonadota > Gammaproteobacteria > Burkholderiales > JBDZVW01 > JBDZVW01. The sequence continues at coordinate 26,865 of DASSON010000112.1, read as the reverse complement.
AAAACTGACGCGCAGGTCGCCATTGATTGCGAAAGGGCGATGCAGCTGCGCGCTCATATACGACGAAACCGGCCCGCGTACCCAGTTCCAGTTGAAAAAAACGATCGTCAGAACGATTGCCGCAATGACCAGCGCCGCAATGATGAACTTCGTCGGAACGGCTTTCATCCGCAACATATATCGGCTGACCGTGATTGCCGAGCTGCCGGATACGGCGGCCGCGACGAACTTGGCGATCGCGATCGCCAGATTGGCCGCCGTCGCGACATAGACGACGAAGCGGTTTGTGGCCGTAGGGGGGCGCCGGACGTCGTGCGTTTGATCACGCATGAATCAGACGATCGTCCGGTGCCGCTCCGGCGGCGGCGTCAGGGGATGAGGGTGAACAAGATCCGTCCCCAGTTCATCGCCCGTGTCGCACCCCTCAGCAGCGCGCCGCGTGTACCCGGCGTGCTGCGTGCGCGTGCACCGGCATCGAGCAGCCGTGACACCTCCGCCGCGATGAAGCCGATGCTGGCGGCCAGCATCAGCCCCGGTACCGACGCCGCACGCGAACGCATGTGGTGTCCGAGTGATACCGCACACATGCTCACCGCACGGTGACGTTCGGCCACGCGCTGTTGCGCGTGCTGAATCTGCGCGTTCAACGATAGGGGAAACATACGAAGCCCATGGCCGCGCACCGGTGCCGCATCATCGTGCTCATTCATTCGCGTTTGCCGCAGAGGCTTGCGGCCGCAGGCTGCGAATCGTTTCCGGAAAGCGCAGATAGTCGCTGTGATGACGGATGACGACGTAGAGGATGAACGCCAGCACGAGATTGACGCCGACCGCTATCAGCATCGCGAAGATCGGCTTCAACCCCAACCCGATCAGCCACAGTATTGCCGCTCCCAGCAGGCCGATCCACGCGCTCACCAGCAACACCGCGACGATGATGCCGGCGGCGATCATCGTCACCAGACTGTCGCCGGCGCGCTTGATCTCGAGCGCAGCCAGGTGCAGATGGTCGTGCGCGAGTCCGCGCAATTCGTTCAGCAGCGATTGCGCGTCATCCAGCAGCCCGCCGGCGGGCGGCGCGCAATCCGCCACCGTGTCGTGGACGGCGGCGCCGGTAGACGGCGCTGTCATCGGTCCGAACGCCGCGACGAGCCGAGCAGGTGGCTCAGCAGGAAACCTGCGGCCAGCGCCATGCCGACTGATGCGAACGGATGCGACTGCACGTAGCTGCAGGCATCCGCCATCATCCGCGACTTCGCTTCCTTCATTTTTTCACCTTTTTCGCCGAGTGTCTCGGCGGCCGTATTCGCGGCATGCGCCATCTTGTCCACCGCCTGGTGCGCGCTGGCGGTGATGCGGTCGACCGCCGGATGCGCCGCGTTCGATACCTTGTCGATCGTGCTGTGCGCGGTCGACGTGGTCTCGTCGACCGCATGCGATGCCGCCGCTGCAGATGGTGTCCGTTCGGGTGTTTCCATGATGGTCTCCTTCGCGTGAATGTGAACTTTTCGATCGGCTGTGCGCAAATGTCGTGCCATACCTGCGAGTCACGATGCGCGCCGGGGAAACAGGAAACTGCACGGTTTGCGCAGCGGCACCGCCGGCGCGCGATGAGCGCGGCTTATAAGATTTACCAGTGCCTGGTAAATCTTACCGGCAGCCGCCGGTATCGGCAATCGCCGCTGCCAGCGTGGTGATTGACTATCCTCGAAAAAAATCGCGGCCGCTGCACTGATGCGCTGGCATGCACCTTGCCGATAAGCGTGCATCGCCCCGTCAATCATTCAATCCGGAGGCATCATGAACGTCCGCCGAAATGCATTGCCGATGACCTCGATTGCAATGCTGCTGTCGGGCTTCTGCCTGGCGGCGCCCCCCGACGCCGCCCTTGCCGCGCAACCGTCCGCCGGTTCCGCGCAGCCGGACAGTCGTACCACGCCGCGTGCCAACGCACCGTCCGCGCATTCGCATGAGAACGATTCGTCGCACCAGTCGGCTCCGGTAGTCCAGCCGCCGATGACGAAACAACAGAAGTCCCGCGAAATGCCGCTGCCGGGGCAATCGCAGGACCATTCCGCAACCAACCTGGACAAAAGAAAATGAAAGAACAGGATGCACGATTGATGGGGAGCGCCGTTCTTTTTGCCGCGATATTACTGCTGTCGGCGTGCCAGAAGGCACCCGGCCTGGTGACGATGGCTCCGGGAGATGCGGAGCACGCAACCGCGCCGGCGGCAAGTGATCATCATGTGCCGGCCCCGGCGTTGCAGCCGTACGATCCGACGCGGCCGCAGCCGCAGCATGATTCTCCGTCGACACGTCCGCGCCCCGGAATGCCGCACCCCGCGCTGGTAAAGGAAACTCGCGCGGGCGCGGCGGTGCTGCCGGATCGTCTGTTGCTGACGTCCGGCGCCGTTGTCCGCGTGCGCGGCAAAAGCTGAGCCGGTTCCGGCGTCCCGCGACATCATCGGCTGCGGCGCTTGATTTGGCGCTGCTTCAAAAATGTCAGCGTTGCCGCCTCTGCCGGAGAAAACACTGTCCGCGAAGAACGGGGCGGTTGCCCGGCCGCCGCCGCGAGCGTCCCGGCGAGATAGGCGTCGATCACGTCGGGATGTACGTAGCACTTGCGGCAAATCGTTTTCGTATTGTCGAGGCGGGCGGCAACCGTTTCGATCGCCGCGCTGACGTTGCGTTTCGCCTGTGTAACAGCGCGAGCCGCCGCATCTGCATCCGTGGGCCGGCATCTGAAAAGCTTACCGTCCGCTTTGTAAAATTTACACCGCAAACACGGCCGACGCCGGCGTCTCGCCCGACGCCGGCGTCTCGCTTCCGGTATACGACGGGACGTGCATGCGATTCCGGCGGCCGCACTGGCATGGAAGATGCGTCGCCATGACGAACCCGTCTTTCCGGCTTTGATGAATGCGGCCGTACTGCGCTCCGTTCCAGGCTTCTCTGATAAGACGGGTTTGGCTTGAAAAACGGTTCTGCCAGTCACTCTTGAATTCACGATGGAGCTACTCGATCCGATGAAGAAAATCCTGTTGTGGTCTGTCGGCATTCCGCTTTCATTGCTGGTGCTGCTGCGCGTGTGCCGCATCTTGTGATCGGCGCCGTGCGCCGGAACCCCACGCGACAGCGTGTGTCTCATTTTCACGACATGTTGGCGTAAGTGGAAAAGAAGCCGCACATCTCTCCGTGGTATTTCGTCGTCGGGCTGCTGGTGATGCTGGCGGTGCAGACTTTGTGCTCGCCGCCCGGGGCCAACACGTTGCCGTACAGCGATTTCAAGTCGCTGCTGAAAGAGGGCGAGGTGCGCGGCGTCGTTATCGGCAGCGATTCGATCAGCCGCAAGCTGAAAGGACCGCAACAGCTGCAGAATGCGGCGCCGGGGCCAAACACGGTCGCGGCGCGCCAGCCGCATGGCGTCGACGCGCAGCACCGGTTCGTCACGGCGCGGGTGAACGATCCGTTGGTGCCGGAACTGGAAGCGCGGCACGTGCAGTTCACCGGGCGCGTGCGGCACCGGTACCGGTGGCTGTCAATAGTCCTCGGCTGGGTGATGCCGGCAGTGATCCTGGTGGTGCTGTGGGCGTTGCTGATGCGGCGCATGGGAAGCGACGGCGGCCTGATGAGCATCGGCAAGAGCAAGGGCAAGGTTTATATGCAGAAAAAGACCGGCGTCACCTTCGCCGACGTGGCCGGCATCGATGAGGCGAAGGCGGAGCTGATGGAAGTCGTGCAGTTCCTTGCTGGTCCCGGCCGCTACCGCCAGCTCGGTGGCAAGATCCCGAAGGGCGTACTGGTCGTCGGCGCGCCGGGAACCGGGAAGACGCTGCTGGCGAAGGCGGTCGCAGGCGAGGCCGGCGTGCCGTTCTTCAATCTGAGCGGCTCCGATTTCGTCGAGATCTTCGTCGGCGTCGGTGCGGCGCGGGTGCGCGACCTGTTCGCGCAGGCGCAGCAGCGCGCGACCGACATGGCGCGTCTGATGGTGACCCAGTACGGGATGAGCGAGCGGCTGGGGCTGGCGACGTTCGAGCAGCAGTCGCCATCGATGTTCCTGAACGCGAAAGCGCCGATGCAGCAGGGGCAGCACGAATATTCGGAACGCACTGCGCGCACGATGGACGCCGAGGTGCACAAGCTGCTCGACGAGGCGCACGCCCGTGTCTCGCGCACACTGGCCGCGCAGCGTGCGACGCTCGATACGCTGTCGGCGCTGCTGCTGGAAAAGGAAGTCATCGACCACGAAGCGCTGATGCGGATTCCACGAATGGCCGAAATCGAATCACGCGCCGGCGCCGGGTGATCCATTGGCCAGGAAACGATCAACGGCGAAATCTAAATCCCGCACGCAGCGGGCGCTGTGGAACGGTGCGATCAGCTTCGGGCTGGTCAACATCCCGGTCGAGCTGTTTGCCGCAGAGACACGCGACGAACTCGATTTCACGATGCTCGACAAGCGTGATTTCTCGCCGGTCGGTTACAAGCGGGTGAGCAAGGAAAGCGGCAAGGAGGTGAAGTGGGACAACATCGTCAAGGGCTACGAATATGAAAAAGGACGGTTCGTCGTGCTGAGCGACGAGGACCTGCGCCAGGCGAATGTCGACGCCACCCGCACCATCGACATCCACGGCTTCGTCGACGGCGCACAGATCCCGGTGACCTGCTATGAGAAGCCGTACTATCTCGCGCCCGAGCGCGGCGGCGAGAAGGCCTACGTGCTGTTGCGCGAAACGCTGCGCAAGACCGGCAAGGTGGCGCTGGCGCAGGTCGTGATCCGCGTGCGCCAGCATCTCGCCGCGCTGCTGCCGTTCGACAGCGTGATCACGCTGATCACGCTGCGCTACCCGACCGAGCTGAGGACGCCGCAAGACCTCGGCCTCGATCTGCCCGGCGATAGTCCGAAGCGGGCTGGCGTCAGCGACAGCGAAGTCAGGATGGCGCTGGCGCTGGTGAAAAGCATGTCGCAGGATTGGGATCCGGCCAGTTATCACGACAGCTATCGCGATGACGTGCTGGCGATGATCAACCGCAAGATCAAATCCGGCAAGACCCGCGCCGTTACCGAGCCGCCGCGCGAATCTGAAAAGACCGGCCGCAAGTCGGCCGATGTGATCGATCTGATGGCATTGCTGAAAAAGAGCATCGACGACCAGCAGCCGAAGAAGAAGCGGGCGGCATCATGACGCGAACCGCCGCCAACGCCCCGACCCGTGCCCGCCCGGCGCTCGAGCGCTACCACCACAAGCGCGACTTTGCGCGGACGCCGGAGCCGCGCGGCAGGGTGCCCAGGTCGAAAGCAGGGCGCAGCCTCGGCTTTTTCATCCAGCGCCATCATGCACGCGCGCTGCACTACGATTTTCGGCTCGAGCTCGACGGCGTGCTGAAAAGCTGGGCGGTGCCGAAAGGCCCCAGCCTGGATCCGGCCGACAAGCGCCTGGCGATCCGCGTCGAGGATCATCCGCTCGACTACGGCAGCTTCGAGGGCACGATTCCGCCGGGCCAGTATGGCGCCGGTGAAGTGGTGCTGTGGGATCACGGCACCTGGACGCCGGATGGCGACGCCGACGAGGGATTGCGCAAGGGGCACATCAAATTCGTGCTCAAGGGCGGGAAACTGAACGGCCGCTGGGCGCTGGTGCGGATGGGCAAGCCGGCTTCAAAAGAGGAAAACTGGTTGCTGATCAAGGAGCACGATGATCAGGCGCGTGAAGGAAAGGCGGCACGCATCACCGAGCTGGAGCCGGACAGCGTTGCCGCACCACGGCGCCGCAGTTCGGGCAGGAAAAAAGCGCAAACGCAAAAACCGGACGGCGACGTCGCTGTCGCGAGGCCCCCGCCGCGGCTCGATCTTTCCGAACTTGCCGGTGCCGTGCGGCGCAGCATGCCGCGGCAGATGAAACCGCAACTGGCGACGCTGAGCGCACGCGCGCCGGACGGCGACGGCTGGATTTCGGAAGCCAAGTTCGACGGCTATCGTGCACTGGCCCGGATAGACAACGGCCACGCACAGATCCATACCCGTGAAGGCCACGACTGGAGCGGGCGCTGGCCGGCACTGGTCGACGCATTGTCACGCGTTGCGGTGAAAAATGCGTGGCTGGACGGCGAAGTGGTGGCGTATGACGATGAAGGCAACATCAGCTTCGAAGCGCTGCAGGCGCACGATGAAAGCCCCAACGGCCGGCTCGCGTATTTCGTGTTCGATCTGCCGTACGTCGATGGTTACGATCTGGCCGCAGTACCGCTGATCCGGCGCAAGGCAGTGCTGCGGCAACGGGTACCGGACACTCATGGTTCCGGCTACCTGTTTTTCAGCGATCACATCGACGGCGATACGCGATCGGTTTTCGAGCATGCGTGCATGCATGGCATGGAAGGCATCGTCGCCAAACGGGCGGATGCGCGCTATGCGCACGCCAGGAACCGCGACTGGCTGAAGGTGAAATGCGAGCATCGCCAGGAATTCGTGATCGTCGGCCACACCGATCCGGCGGGCCATCGCAACGGCTTTGGTGCATTGCTGCTGGCAGTCTACGATTCGCGCCAGAAGCTGCGCTACGCCGGCCGCGTCGGCACCGGGTTCGACGAGCAGAAACTGGAAGCGCTGACGCAGCGTTTCAGCAAACTCAGACGGCGCATTGCGCCGGTGACCGATCCGCCGTCCGGCCGCGACGCGCGCGGCGTTCACTGGCTCGAGCCGAAGCTGGTCGCCGAAGTACGGTTCGCGCAATGGACGAAGTCAGGCCTGCTGCGGCAGGCGTCGTTCATCGCGCTACGCGAGGACAAGGATCCACGCAAGGTCGTGCGCGAGCAGGCCCAGCCGGCACCGGCAAAGGGATCGGCGCCGGCTGCCGCCGCGGCCAGGGATTCCGACCCGGACGGCGCCGGAGCTGCCGCCAATCGAAGCCGCGGCGCAGCCAGTCGTGCCGAGGTGGCGGGCGTTACGCTGAGCCATGCGTCGCGCGTGCTGTTTCCGCGCACCGCGATCACGAAAATCGATCTTGCCCATTACTACGAAACCGTCGCGGAACGGATGCTGCCGTATCTGCGGGACCGTCCGCTGGCAATCGTGCGCTGTCCACAGGGCGGCGGAGAAAAATGCTTTTTCCAGAAGCACGTCGGCCAGGGGATGGCGGGCGACATCGGTCACGTCGAGGTTACCGAAAGTCACGGCAAGGCGACCTACATGACGGTGGACAACGTGTCGGCGCTGGTCGGCATGGTGCAGATGGGCGTGCTGGAGCTGCATACCTGGGGTTCGCGCAAGGGTCATCTCGCGCAGCCGGATCGCATCATCTTCGATCTCGATCCGGCGCCCGACGTCGCATGGGAGCGTCTCGTCACCGCCGCCCGGCTGGTGCGCGGACTGCTGCAGGAAATCGGACTGACATCGTTTGTCAAGACGACCGGCGGCAAGGGACTGCACGTCGTCGCCCCGATGCAACCGCGGCATGAATGGGCAACGATCAAGGCGTTCACGCGTGCGATCGCCGAGCACCTCGAACAGGCGCTGCCTGGCCATTTCATTTCGCGCATGACGAAGGCGGCGCGCGGCGGAAAGATATTCGTCGACTATCTGCGCAACGCCGAGGGCGCGACCGCGGTGGCCGAATATTCGACCCGTGCCAAGCCGAACGCGCCGGTCGCGACACCGATCGACTGGGATGAGCTGACGCCCGAACTGCGATCCGATTCGTACACGGTTTCGAACCTGCCGCAGCGGCTGGAGAAACTGCGCCGTGATCCGTGGGCCGATTACTTCGGCACGCGGCAGAACGTCACCGCGAAAATGCTGAAGACGTTTTGATATGGCCCGTAAAGAGGACATCGTGTTTCTGCTCGACGTCGACGACACACTGCTCGATAACGACCAGGTCGAAGCGGATCTGCGTGGCCACCTGGAGCAGGAATTCGGCACCGCAAGCCGCGATCGTTACTGGGAGATCCTGGAAGCGCTGCGTGACGAGCTGGGCTATGCCGACTACCTCGGCGCGCTGCAGCGCTACCGCGCCGCGAATCTCGACGATCCGCGGCTGCTGCGAATGTCGGCGTTCCTGATCGATTACCCGTTCGCGGAGCGGCTCTATCCGGGCGCGTTGGACGCCGTCGCGCATCTGCGCACGCTGGGACAGACGGTGATCCTGTCGGACGGCGACGTGGTGTTCCAGCCGCGCAAGGTGCAGCGCTCGGGCCTGTGGAATGCGGTGGACGGCCGCGTGCTGATCTATATCCACAAGGAAGAAATGCTCGACGCGGTCGAGCGGCATTATCCGGCGCGGCACTACGTGATGATCGACGACAAGCTGCGAATACTGGCTGCAATGAAAGACGCAATGCGCGCGCGCCTGACCACCGCCTTCGTGCGGCAGGGGCATTACGCGCTGGATGCGAAGAATCTCGCCGCCTATCCGGCCGCCGATCTGACGTTTGTCCGCATCGCCGACGTGATCGCTTGCGATACGGAGACCTGGTATGGCAGCGGCGCGCCGGCGCCTCACATGGAAAAGGGAAACGCATGAACGCAACGCAGAAACTGCACGATCTCGGACAGAGCCTGTGGCTCGACAACATCACGCGCGGGCTGCTGGACGACGGCACACTGAGCCGCTACATCAGCGACTATGCATTGACCGGGCTGACGTCGAACCCGACGATCTTCGATCATGCGATCGGCAATTCGAATTCTTACGACGAGGCGATACGCCGCTGGAGTGCCGAGGGCAAGGAAGGCGAAGAGCTGTTCGTGGAGCTGGAGCTCGAAGACCTGACACGCGCCGCGGACCTGTTCCGGCCGGCATATGACGCCAGCGGCGGCCGCGACGGCTGGGTGTCGCTGGAGCTGTCGCCGCTGCTGGCGAACGACACCGCGGGCAGCGTGTGCGCCGCGACGCGGATGCATGCCCGCATCGGCCGTCCGAATGTGTTCATCAAGATCCCGGGTACGCTGGAAGGCATTCCGGCGATCGAGGAGAGCATTTTCAGCGGCGTGCCGGTCAACGTCACGTTGCTGTTTTCGCGTGAGCAGTGCCTGGCCGCGGCCAATGCCTACCTGCGCGGTATCGAGCGCCGCATCGATGCCGGGCTCGACCCGTGCATCGGCAGCGTCGCATCGCTGTTCGTGAGCCGCTGGGACGTGGCGGTGAAGGACGGCGTGCCGGCCGGACTGCGCAACCGCCTCGGCATCGCAGTCGCGACGCGTACCTGGCAAGCGTGGCGTGAACTGATGTCGTCCGCGCGCTGGCAGGCGCTGGCCGATGCCGGCGCACGGCCGCAGCGGCTGCTGTGGGCAAGCACCGGCACCAAGGATCCGCAAGCATCGGACACGCTCTACGTCGAAGCGCTGGCCGCGCCGGACACCATCATTACGATGCCGGAAAAGACACTGAAGGCATTTGCCGATCACGGCAAGGTGCGGGGCACGCTGCCGTCCGACGGCGGCGACGCCGAGGGAGTGCTGGCCGAATTCGCACGCGCCGGCATCGACGATACGGCGCTCGTCGCACGCCTGCAACGCGAGGGCGCGCAGGCGTTCACGAAATCGTGGAACGATCTGCTGCAGCGCATCGCGGCAAAAAGCGCGACGCTCGACAAAGCCGGCAACCGGGCGGCGGGGGGACGTCGATGAAGATCCACGCCCGCGGCGGCACCGGCAAGAGCGGCGATTCCGTGGTGACATTCGGTTTCGACGCAGAGCTTTCGACTGCGGTGAAAGGCTATACGCTGCCGACATCACCGGGAAGCGAGAAACCGTTGCCGCAGGCGCAGGGACCGTTGTCACCGCAACAGCTCGATCGCATGAACCGGTTGTGGCAGGCTGCCAACTACCTGACCGTCGGCCAGATCTATCTGTGCGATAACCCATTGCTGCGCGAGTCGCTGATCGTCGAGCATATCAAGCCGCGCCTGCTCGGGCACTGGGGAACGTCGGCCGGGCAGAGCTTCATCCTGGTGCATCTCGACCGCCTGATCCGCGAGCATGATGTCGATCTGATCTACATTTCGGGGCCGGGGCACGGCGGCCCGGCGCTCAACGGCCATGCCTGGCTCGAAGGCAGCTACACGGAAGTGCATCCGGACGTCACGCGTGACGCGAGCGGCATGCGGCTGCTGTTCCGCCAGTTTTCGACGCCGGGCGGCGTCTCCAGCCACTGCGGTCCGCACGTCCCGAATTCGATTCATGAAGGCGGCGAGCTCGGCTACGCGCTGCTGCATGCGCAGGGCGCGGCGTTCGACAATCCGGACCTGATCGTTGCCTGCGTGATCGGCGACGGCGAAGCGGAAACCGGGCCGCTCGCCGGCAGCTGGAAAGGCAACCGCTTCATCAATCCGGTGCGCGACGGCGCGGTGCTGCCGATCCTGCATCTGAACGGCTACAAGATCAGCGGCCCGACGGTCGAGGGCCGCACCGGCGACGACGCGCTGGCGCTGCTCTACCGCGGCCGCGGCTATCATCCGTTCTTCGTCGCCGGCGATGATCCACAGCAGGTGCACCAGGCGTTCGCCGCGGCGCTCGACGAATGCTACGCCGAAATTCGCGCGATCCAGCACGATGCGCGCAACAACGGGTTCAACGGACTTCCGACGTGGCCGATGATCGTGCTGCGTACGCCGAAGGGCTGGAGCGGGCCGAAAGAGGTCGACGGGCTGCCGATCGAAGGCACGTTCCGCGCGCACCAGGTACCGCTCGCGAACGTGCGTGAAAATCCGCGCCACCTGCAACTGCTGGAAGCGTGGATGCGAAGCTATCACCCGGAGGCACTGTTCGACCACGACGGGCGGCTGATCGGGGAACTGGCGGAACTGCTGCCGGCCGGTGTGCGGCGCAGCGGTGCCAATCCGCACGTCAACGGCGGCACGCTGCTGGCCGATCTGGAGCTGCCGGCGTTCACCGATTACGCACTCGAAATCCCGGGTCCGGGACAGGTGGTCGCCGAGGCGCCGCGCAAGCTCGGCGAATACTTCCGCGACATCATCCGCCGCAATCCGGCCAACTTCCGGTTGTTCTGCCCCGACGAAACCAATTCCAACCGCCTGAATGCGGTGTTCGACGCGACTGATCGCTGCAACGTCGGCGAGACCATCGCGATTGACGACCACGTCGGTCCCGACGGCCGCGTGATGGAAGTGCTGAGCGAGCATTGCTGCGAAGGCTGGCTCGAAGGCTACGTACTGACCGGGCGCCACGGCGTGTTTGTGTCGTACGAAGCGTTTGCGCAGGTGGTCGATTCGATGGTCACGCAACACGCGAAGTGGATCTCGCACAGTATGCAGCAACCGTGGCGGCAGCCAATCGCGTCGCTGAACATCTTTCTCAGCAGCCACGTATGGCGCAGCGATCACAACGGCTTCAGCCACCAGGCGCCGGGCTTCGTTGACAACGCGCTGGCCGGCAGAAGCGAGGTGATCCGCATCTATTACCCGCCGGACGCCAACTGCCTGCTGAGCGTGTTCGATCACTGCCTGCGCAGCCGTAATTACGTCAACGTCGTGACCTGCGGCAAGCAGCTGGCGCTGCAGTGGCTGGACATGGAACGGGCGCGCGAGCATTGCGCGCGCGGCGCGTCGGTGTGGCGCTTCGCCAGCAACGACGACGGTGCGCCGCCCGATGTGGTGCTGGCCTGCGTCGGCGACGTGCCGACGATGGAGACCTGCGCCGCGGCGTGGTTGCTGCACAAGTACGTACCGGACATCCGCGTGCGGGTCGTGAACGTCGTCGACCTCGGCGTGATGATGAGCCCCAAGCTGCATCCGCACGGCATGGACAACGACGCGTTCAATGCGCTGTTCACCGATTCGGTCGACGTCGTGTTCGCGCATCACGGCTACACCTGGGCGATTCACAGCATGGTGCACGGACGCGCCAACGAAGCTCGTTTTCATGTGCGCGGCTTCATTGACGAGGGCACCACCACCACGCCGTTCGACATGGTCGTGCTCAACGGCATCAGCCGTTTCCATCTGGCGATCGAGGCGCTGAAATACGTGCCGCGGCTGCGCTCCGAAACATCGGACGTGATCGATCATTTCAACCGCAAGCTGCGCGAGCATCAGGAATACATTCTGCAGCATTTCACCGACCTGCCGGAGATCGCCGACTGGCACTGGACCGATGATTTCAGCGATCCCGTCAGCGCTCCCGCGGCGGCGAAGGCGCAGCCGGGCGGGGCACAGTTCACCGACGCCTAGAAAGGCGGCATCTCATGAAATTCCTTCGCAGAAGACGCACCGTGCTGGGACAGACGTTCAAGATCGGCGACCATGTGACCTGGAATTCGGAGGCCGGGCGCGTCAGCGGCCGCATCATCCGTGTCCATACGCGGGACGTCGATTACCAGGGCTATATTCATCACGCCAGCCGCGATGCGCCGCAGTATGAGATCAAGAGCGACAAAAGCGATCACATCGCGATACATCGGGCGTCGGCGCTGAAGAAGGCGAATGAATGAACGAGCGGCCGGGCTGTGCATCGGCAGGACGGGCCACGATCGGGTCGGGAACCACGCGCAAGCCGGCCAACGGTTCCACCGGCTGGTGCGTTGGACCGTCCTGGCCCGGCGCAATGATGTCGTGGACGAAGACATAGATCACGTGCAATTCCATCAGCGCCGACCGGGAATCGTGGCCGTGCGCGAGCAGCGACTGGGCGCCTGCCAGCCCTGCGGACCGATGAAGCTCTCGATCTGCACGATGAATTGCCCGTGCACCGCTTTCATGCCGAAGAAATAACTCGCGACGCCGATCGCCAGCAGCAGGATCGGCGTCAGCGGAAACGGCGCGTAAAACGCCATAAAACGCGACTGCCGCACCTTCACTGGCGGTGCGCCGGGCGATCCAGGCCTTCAACGATTCTATCGCTACCGGTTTCAGCCACCCTCGGCAGCCGGACGAAATATCAGATAAACGATGCACAGCCCGCACAGTACGGCCCCGTTGGAAACGGGCCGCCGCCACGTGCTAGCGGCTCATCTCGCCGACGTCTGCCATCAGTTCGGTTTTCATTTCGGACAGTCGTTCGCCCAGCGTTACGGTGTCCATCTTTACTTTTTTCACTTCCGGGAAAATCTGTTCCTCTTCTTCCTTGATGTGATGGTTGACGTACTCTCCGAGCACCATCACCTTCGCGTCGTACAATTCTTCTTCGGCCTCCATTTCCTGCAGCTCCTCGATCATCGTCTTGGCGCTCGTATGCTCGACGTTCGCCTCGTCGATCAACTCCTTCTTCTTGATCGCCTCGCGTGCAGCCGGGTAAAAAATCTCTTCTTCGATCTTGGTGTGAACCGTCAATTCGTTGCAGATCTGCGAAACGAGCGCGGATTTTTCGTTGGGCGAACCCGTTTCTTTCAGCTTGTTGAAGCTCTTGAACAGTTTCTTGACCTTATCGTGATCCGCAGTAAGCAGATCGACGGCGTCCGTTGATTTCGGCTTTGGCTGGTTCATGAAATTCTCCAGATGGATGGCGAATAGTGAACGCCGTCTGGCAGGCAGTCGTGGTGCTGTGGATGGAGCGGTGGCACCGCGGCGGCGCCTTGCTTCACGGAAATCGCGCTGTGCTGAAGAGCGGCCCGCGTATCCGGCGCGCGCGATCAGCGACAGGCCCGGGAACAGGATAGGGAGGCGGTTGTGGCGAGTCGGTACGGCGGCACATACAGCCGCGACGCCGCGAAAGAGCAACGCCTGCTTCCGTATCGGTTGCCATGTCATCGATTCGTTTCCCTTGCGACCACGCGAGGCGCCATGGCGCGTCCCCGGCTACGGACAGGGCGGTAGCGCATGATCACCGATGATCGCCGCGGTTCTCGCCGTGATGACGAATGACGGAAAGTATGCAGATTATGTACCAGAAGCATTTCTCGAACCAGCGACACATACTGATATAACGCTTCCGTGCTTGATCATCACAACAGTGCGTTTTGCATTACTTTTGTAATTTTGCGCATAGACTGTATAACGCCGGCATCGCACTACTTTTGGCTATTCATTCTCGTCGGCATCACGGCTGCATTCGTAAGCCGGCGCACCAGCGCGGCAAATCGATCCGGTTGATACGATGGCGCCAGCGGCGCATTTCGCGGTTTGTGCGGTATCGCACGGAGCTTGTCGCGCTTTTACCGATATCCTTTTGCGGGCATAACATATCAATGGAACGTAAACGTCACCATGTCGGACACTATTTCATACAATGAGCATTTACCATCCGTTCCATATGATGACGACGCATTCGAAGAACGCGACACGCTACAAGCCAAAGTAAACGAAATCCCGCCGGATGCAACACGGCCGCGCCAGCGCTGCGGATTGTTGCTCGGATCGTCCGCGGCCATGCAGCGAGTCTATCAGCTGATCGAGCGCGTAGCCGAGACGTCGGCCACGGTGTTCATCACCGGCGAGAGTGGTACCGGAAAGGAAGTGGTCGCGCGCACCGTGCACGAATTGAGCGCGCGGCGCGCACGGGTGTTTCTGCCGGTGAACTGCGGCGCCATCTCGCCGCAATTGATCGAAAGCGAGCTGTTCGGGCACGAGAAGGGCAGCTTCACCGGCGCCGCGCGCCAGCACAAGGGCTATTTCGAACGCGCTGATGGCGGCACACTGTTTCTGGACGAAGTCACCGAAATGCCGCTGGAGCTGCAGATGAAGCTGCTGCGGGTGCTGGAAACCAGCGCGTTGCTGCGCATCGGCTCAAACCGTGAAATCAAGTCCGATGTACGGGTCATCGCGGCAACCAATTGCGATCCGCGGCGTGCGGTTGCGGACGGAAAATTGCGTGCCGACCTGTTCTACCGCCTGCATGTCTTTCCGCTGCACCTGCCGCCGCTGCGCGAGCGCAGCGGGGACGTGGAACTGCTGGCCGAGCATTTTCTGGATCAGCTTAACCGCGCCGAGCGCTGCTCGAAGCGCTTCGCGCCGGAAACACTGGAGCAGCTCAAGGCGTATCACTGGCCGGGCAGCGTACGCGAACTGAAGAATGTCATCCAGCGTGCGTTCATCATCGGCAACAGCGTGATCAGCCCGGAGTGCCTGCCGGCGGAATGGGGCCAGTCGCACGGTGCGAGCGGGCCGGTGTTCCGGGTCCGCATCGGCAGCAGTCTGGCCGAAGTCAAACGCCAGCTGATCCTGGCGACACTGGAGCAATGCGGCGGCACCAAGCTCGCCGCGGCACACATGCTCGGAATCAGCCTGAAGACGCTCTACACCCGGCTGCAGGAATACGCGACCGGGGATGATGCGGCGCGCGACGCGCGCTGAACGAAGGGCCGCCGGTTAGCGTTTCACGTCCCATCCATTACTGCGGCCCGGCCACTTGCGCAGTTTCTTCTTCGGCCGCTTGCCGTATGACGTGCCGGCAGGCCGGAAATGATTGGCCGGCGCTGGCGTGTTGCGGCGGGCCGGCTGCTGCGGTGCGCCGGCCCGGTTGCCGGATGCCAGCGTAATTTCGAGTTCATTGAGTTCGTCCCATTCCGCGTCCGAGCGCTGCCGGTCCGGAATTTCGAGAAGTTCCCGCAGACGAAGATGGGGCGCAGTCGATTGTCGTTCATCGTTCATCGCGATATTGTCTCATCATTTTGGCAGCGTGGTGAATGTTGCGCGGATCCGGAAATATGACCTTGTGTTTATCGGGAACACCGCCGGTGGCGATTTCCATCCGGAGTTGAACGTTGTTGTTGCGCCGGCCGCCGAATCTTCCGCTTTGTTCAGAAACAGCCGCGCTTCAATTATGAGCGGGCGCCGCTTCGAAAGTTCGCCACAAGGCATATTGTATTCTTTCGTATACGAACGTATTCTATATGCGAAATTGATCGTGTGCCACAGCTTGCCGACGCGAGTGGTGTCAAAATCGGCGCGCACGGAACCATCAAAAAGTTGAATGGGCGCGTTACTTGCGCATCTCAATGGAGGAAACTCATGAAGATTCGTTTCATGCCTGAAAGGCTTGTTCGACACAGCGGAATGGCGGTGATTGTCGTCGTCGCCGCGTTATGCTGCGCCGGCCCGGGCGTTGCGCCGGCTGCTGCCGCTTATCCGGATCGTCCGGTGCATTTCATCGTTCCGTTTTCACCGGGCGGCGCGACCGACGGAGTGGCGCGCCTCGTCGCGGACGGCATCGCCAAGAACCTGGGCCAGCAGGTTGTCGTCGAAAACAAGCCCGGTGCGGGGGCGGTGGTCGGCATCAGCGCCGCGGCAAAGGCCGCGCCGGATGGCTACACGATGCTGCTGGGCAATATCGCACTGGCTTCCGCACCGGCGCTGCACAAACACTTGTCGTTCGATCCGCTGAAGGATTTCGTCGGTGCCGTCATCCTGGCGCGGGCACCGTACGTGCTGGTCGTCACGCCGCAATTCCCGGCGCACTCGGTCAAGGAGTTGATCGCGCTGGCCAACGCCCATCCGGGCCGCTACAACTTTGCGTCGGCCGGCGTTGGCTCGTCGATCCATCTGGCCGGAGAGCTGTTCAAGCATGACGCGAAAATCGACATCGTTCATATCCCGTACAAGGGTGCCGGGCCGGCGGCCACCGCATTGCTCGGCGGGCGGGTGCCGATGATGTTCGGCTCGCTGCTGCAGATGACGCCATTGATCAAGGCCGGCAAGGTGCGTGCACTGGCGATTACGTCGGCACAGCGCAGCTCGTTCCTGCCGGACGTGCCGACGCTGCAGGAAGCCGGTGTGGCGGGGTACGAAGTCATGGGCTGGTACGGAATCTTCCTGCCGAAGGGCACGCCGGCCGCTATCGTTGCAAGGCTCAACAGCGCCGCCGACCAGGTGCTGCAGTCGCCGCAGATGAAGACCAAGCTGCAGCATTACAAGCTCGAAGCGGTCGGCGGTACGCCGGCGGATGCCGACAAGCTGCTGCAGGACGAAACGGCGAAGTGGGCCGAGGTGATCCGCAGCGCGCACATCAGCGCCAATTAGCCTATTGCCGCGCCGATTCCCGGAATCAACGCGAATGAAAAAGGAATTTGCAGAAAAATCCGAAGTGACCCGCGTGCTGGCCGGACATATCGCGGCACTGCACTTTGACGACCTGCCGGATGCCGCCGTCGATGCGGCACGTCGCGGCGTATTGGACTGGCTGGGATGTGCGCTGGCCGGCAGCACGCATCCGACGCTGGACATCGTGCTGTCCGTGCTCAAGGATCTGAATCCGGCGGCACACGAAGCGACGGTGCTGGGCCGGAAGTGCCGGGCCGCAGTGCTCGATGCCGCATTGATCAACGGCCAGATGGGCCACGTGCTGGACTACGACGATACCCATATGGGAGGCGTCGTGCTGCACACCAGCTCGCCGACACTGGCGGCGCTGCTGGCACTATCGGAAGCGGTGAATCCCGACGGAGCGGAATTCCTGCTCGCCTACGCGGCTGGCTTCGAAGCCGGCGTGCGCATTGGTCAGGCTGCTCCCGGACATCATCGCCAGGGCTGGCACCTGACCGGCACGCTGGGCACGTTCGCTGCCAGCGCCGCGGCTGCAAAACTGCTGCGGCTGGATGCGGCGCAGACGACACATGCATTCGGCATCGGCGGCACCCAGGCCGCGGGCATGCAGCAGAATCGCGGAACGATGTGCAAGTCGTTTCATGCCGGCAAGGCCGCAGCCAACGGCATCCTGGCCGCCAGACTGGCGCAGCGCGGATTCGACAGCACTTCCGAAATCGTCGAAGGACGGCAGGGCTTCTGCCGCATCTACAGCGACGTTGCGGTGCCGGAAGCGGTGGTGGATGAATTGGGCCGGCGCTGGGAGATCACGCGCAACGGCCACAAGCCGTATGCCTGTGGGGTGGTGCTGCATCCGGCGATCGACGCGCTGATCGGGATCCGCGCGGCGGCTGACATCGATCCCGCAGCGATCGACGCAGTCGCGTTGCGCGTGCATCCGCTGGTGCTGTCGATCACCGGCGTCACCGATCCGCAGACCGGGCTGCAGTCGAAATTCAGCATCTACCACAGCGCCGCGGTGGCTTTGCACGACGGCGCTGCCGGTACACAGCAGTACACTGATGAGCGCGCGCGAAATCCGGATGTCATCGCGCTGCGCGGCAGGATTACTGTCAGCGCCGATGAAACGTTGCATAATGATGAGGCGCACGCCCGCGTGGTGGTGGCAGGAAAAACGTACGAACGGCATGTCGAGCATGCCAGCGGCACCACGGCCAATCCGATGACGGATAATGCGATTCAGACAAAATTCATCGCGAATGCGGAGCCCGTCATCGGCGCGGCGCGCGCGCAGCGGATATGCGAACTGGTATGGTCGCTGGAAAAACAACCAGGGGTAAAAGAGCTGCTGTCTCTCTGTGCATGACCTGCCGCTGTGCAGAGCAGGTCGGGCGGCGCAGCGAATGTGAATTTGGATGTGTTGCGCCGTGACGCAACCGTCACCGATGCCGGCGCTGTCGGGCTATATCGAGCGCGCGCTGCGGCAGCCACTGCCCGACGAAGTGCTGGAAAAAACCAAATTCCAGCTGCTCGATACGCTGGCTGCGATGCTGTCCGGCTCGCGGATGGCCGCCGGCAAAATGGCGCTCGCTCATATTCAGGGGCAGGGCGGCAATGCGCAGGCGTGCGTCGCCGGCACGCCGCTCGTCACCACCGCGATCAACGCCGCGCTGGCGAACGGCATGTCGGCGCACGCCGACGAAACCGACGACTCGCACGCGGCATCGCTGACGCATCCCGGCTGCGGCGTGATTCCGGCGGCGCTCGCGGTCGCCGAACTGCACCGGCGCAGCGGCCGCGACCTGGCGCGTGCGATCGCGCTCGGATACGACGTGTGCTGCCGTCTCACGCTGTCGCTGCATGCGTACGACTTCCGCGCCGCCGGCCACTCGACCCACAGCTTCGGGCCCAACTTCGGCGCCGCCGCCGCGGCCGGCGCGCTGTGCGGTATCAATGCCGCGCAGGCCCGCCATCTGCTGTCGTATGCCGCGCAGCAAGCTTCCGGCATTGCCAGCTGGATGCGCGACCGCGATCACGTGGAGAAGGCGTTCGACTTCGGCGGGATGCCGGCACGCAACGGCGTGACGGCGGCATTGATGGTGGCGCAGGGATTCACCGGCGTGGACGACGTATTTTCCGGCGAACGCGGCTTTTTCGATGCCTATGGCGACGAACCCGAGCGGCAGCTTCTGGCCGATCAACTCGGAACGCGTTTCGAGATTCTCGAAACCAGCATCAAGCGCTGGTCCGTCGGCTCTCCGATCCAGGCGCCGCTTGACTCCATGCACGCGCTGCTGCAGCAATCAGCCATTGCACCGGATCGCGTGACGGACATCGCGGTGCGCATTCCGCAGCAGTCGCTGACGATCGTTGATAATCGCGAGATGCCCGAGATATGCCTGCAGCATCTGATTGCCGTGATGCTGCTGGACCGGACATTGACGTTCACGTCCGCCCATGACCGTGCGCGCATGCAGGACCCGGCGGTACGGACGGTGCGTGAGCGCGTACGGCTGCGCGGCGACGACGAGCTGTCGCGTGCCATGCCGGAGCGGCAGGGGATTGTCGAAATCACGCTGGACGATGGCCGCGTGCTGTCGCATCACACGCGCGCAGTACGCGGCACGCCGCGAAACCCGATGGACAGAAGTGAGCTGCAGCAGAAATGTCTCGACCTGATTTCACCCGTCACGGGTACGGAGCAGGCTGAAGCGCTGTGCGCGGCGGTGTGGAAGCTGGAAACGATTCAGGACGTTCAGACACTGCGGCCGCTGCTGTGCGTGGCCTGAACGCAGCAGTGTCCCCCATCGCGTTTGGCTTCCCGGCACGGTAACGCCGGCAGCGAACCTTCAGCGCGACTCCTGCGTCAGCATGGCTTCCAGCCTGGCGGCGTAGGCCTGGCGGATGTGCGCCTGCGCATGGGCCTCGGCGGCGTCGCCGTCGCGGCATTCCAGCGCCTCGACGATCAGCCCGTGCTCGCGGCGCGCCGCTTCGGGGCGTCCCGGTATCACGCGCGTCGTGCGGCCCAGCAGCATCATCGATGCCTGCAGCATATTGAGCGTGTTGACGAGGTAGCGATTGTGCGCGCAACGGTATAGCGTCGCATGGAACAGGCGGTTGTTGCGCGCCAGTGCGGAGGGTTCGGTGAGTTGCGCATCGCGCTCGTTGATCGTGCGCAGGAACGCGATCTCGGTTTCGGACGCATGCCGTGCCGCCATGCGCGCCGCGGCACCCTCGAGCACGGAGCGCATTTCGTAGAGCTCGCTCATCATGCCGTGATCGAGTTCGGTAATCACCATGCCACGCGCCGGGTCATTCGCGACCAGCCCCTCGGCCAGCAGCCGGCTCAGCGCTTCGCGAACCGGCGTGCGGCTGAGGCCGATACGTTCCGACAGTTCGGCCTCGCGTATGCGCGTGCCGGGCGTCAGCGATCCGACCCTTATCGCGTTGACGATATGTTGATAGGCCTGTTCGGCGCGGGTTTGTCCGCGCCCATCGGACGATGCGGGCGCACTCGGATCGTTTACAGGCGCGGCACCACGAGTTTGACGCATGACGACAGCTGTTCCTGACAAGTATCTGTCGATATTAGCAAATACGGACCGGTTTTAGTGCTCGGGCGGAAACTTCTTTGGCGTCGACACCACGCCGGGAGCCGGTCTGCGCCGCCGGGAAATTCCTTGACATCGGTCAAGGCCGGGGACGTCACAACGGAATAGTATAAGTTCATGCTGATGCTCGTCCGGAATGACGCGCAACGACCATCAAACGTCATCGCGTTCCGCAGTAACCGCCTGTCACGCTGGGCTGTGGCAGCGGCGTGCTGCGCCGTGGCCGATTTTGTTGCCGCGCAGGCACTGTTGATCGGCCGGCTTGCCGGCACGGTGCGGCCGCAGCTGTTCGCCGGACCGTTTGCTGCACTTTATCTCGTGATCGCCTGCGGCCTGGTCCTGCTCACGTTCGGCGCGCTGTTGCAATGGGCTCCGGCATCGGGAGCGCCGTTGCCTGACAGAAGACTTGCGCTCGCCACCCTGGCACTGCTGCAGACAGGCGTCATTGCGATCATCGCGGGAATTCCCGCATCGCCGTATCTGCTGCTGACCGGCGGCACACTGGTCGCAATCGGCACACTGTTGGCGATCGCCGGCGTCACCCCGGCGCTGCTGCGGCTGCGGCCATCGCCGTTGCCCGGTGGCTTGCTGCTGGCCGGTTTCATATCCCTGTCCCTGACATTGATACCGGGACTGGTTTCGACGCTGCCAGCGGTGATCGCGCCGTTGACTGCAAGCGGCATGGCATTACTTGCGTTTGCCGGACTTGGCGGCTGGTTCGTGCTGACGCTGGTCGGTGCCGGCTACAGGCTGCTGCCGGCATGGACGCCCGCGCCCGACGGACGCAGTGCCGTCAGCAAGACGGTGCTTTGCTTGTGCGTCGCGGGAACGGCGTTGACGCTGATCGCAGCGGCCGTAAATCCTTATTTGCCTGCGGCAGCGCTGACGACATTGTTGAAGCTGGGCCCGACCATGGTCGCAATCGGCGTCATTCTTTATTTTGCCGAAATCTCGCACCTGCGCGTTTACGGCGTGCAGACCGGGCGGCAGCCGAGACGCGCGACGGCGCCGCAGCGATCACATTCGCCACACCAGTCGGCGCGGTAAGCAGCGTATCGGGATCGGCATCCTCGAAGAGAAGCGCGCGGCACCCGTCCGCGGGCGCTGATGCAAAGGCGAACACAGAGTCCGTTCACACAGAGTTCCGCACCATGCAAGTCTCCACCACCAATCCGGCCACCGCTGCCGGATACCGCAGGTTCATGTGCCTGATATGCGGTTACGTCTATGACGAGGAAAACGGCGATCCGACCGCCAATGTCGCACCCGGCACGCGCTGGGAAAATTTGCCGGATGGCTGGCTGTGTCCGGAGTGCGGCGCGCCGAAGAGCGATTTCGAGGAAGTCGGCAATCCCTGACGCCGGGTGGCCAGCCGCGCCGGCGGGCGACGATCAAAGCACCCGATTTACACGCGTACGACATGATATTGATCATATCGCCGTCGCGGCGACCGCTCTATCCTTTGCGTATGCCAATCAACGCAATGAGGTAAGCCGCAATGGCCTATGTCGTAACCGAGAGCTGCATCAAGTGCAAATACACCGACTGTGTCGATGTGTGCCCGGTCGACGCTTTTCGCGAAGGCCCGAACATGCTGGTGATCGACCCTGACGAGTGCATCGACTGCACGCTGTGCGTGGCAGAGTGTCCGGTCGAAGCGATCTATGCCGACGACGACGTGCCCGACGACCAGCAACAGTTCACCGCGCTCAACGCCGAGCTGGCGAAAGTGTGGCCCGCCATCATCGAAAAAAAGGATGCACCGGCGGACGCCGACACCTGGGCGAAGGTGAAGGAGAAACTGTCGTTGCTGGTGCGTGAGGTGGAAGCGGTCTGAGCGGTTTCCGGTTCGACCGGCACCTTTGAAGGCGCCCGGCGCAACCGGTCTGATTTACACCACGACCGGCGCGCCGGCCGGCATGGCCGGTGCCGGCCATGCCCTTAGTTCAGAGGCGTGCCGCCGCTGATCGACGTGATTTCGCTATGCCGCCAGCGGCTCACAGTCGCAGCCGACCTCGCGTGCGATCGATTCCTGCAGCTGACGGTAACGATCGTCGACCCGGTTCGAACGCCGGCTCGATGTACGCGTCACCACGTTCCAGTCTTCGGCGCCGAAAAGCCGTAGCGCCGTCGGGAAAAGCTCTTCCTCTTCCATCATCATGTGACGGCGCAGCGCGCCGGCATAGACGCGGCCGGGCGCGCCGATCTGCGCACGCAGAATGAATGCGCCGGCTTCCACCGCATCGAGCTCCGCAAGCAGCGCCGGACCGCTGCGGCGGACGGTTTCCTGCTGTTCCTGAAGACGCCGGATCAAACCTTGCCGTGCCGGTTCCTTGCCCAGCAGACGCTCGCCGATCGCCGCTTCCGCGGGATCGTGGAATGGCACCGCATAGCGGGTGAGGTAGAGCATGATGTTGCGCAACAGCGCATAGTCCGGCTGGCCGCCGTTTTCAAGAACCTTGACCTCGGTTTCCACGATGTCCAGTAAATGCTCGAAATTCCGGTGATGCCGGGTCAGGGTATCGATCAGTTCTTTCATGAGGGCCGTCTCCTTGCGTTGGGGCTGCATCGGCACCCTAACGCCGAAGCCCGCGAAACGATATGACATTTATCATGATCGTGAAACCGCGATGCCGCATCTAGCGATTTCCCATTCTCCGGATCATGTCCAGACGGTGCACTTCCAGACCATTGTGACCGGAGCCGATCCATCCCGCCTTGTGCCAGCGGCTCATGATGCGGATCACGGTCTCGGGACGCGCGCCCACGAGATGGCCGATCTTCTCGCGTGTCAGTTCGATGCCGATGTGCGCGTGAATTTCGTCGTGCGGCGCACCGAAGCGGTCCACCAGGTAAAGCACCAGCGCGGCGATGCGGCGCGGCACCGAGCCGGCGCTGACGATATTGATTTTCGCGCGCAGGATTTCGGTATGTGCGAGCAGCGCGCGATTCATCGCCAGCGCCAGCGCAGGACGGTGCTCCAGCAGTGCCAGCACCGGACCCGCCGCGACGCACAGCACTTCGGTCGCCGCGGTGAGCGCCAGCGCATCGGCAGGATAGCGGCCGCGTTCGAGCACGGCAGTGGTGCCAATCGCGTCGCCGGGGCCGAACAATCCCAGCGTCACCGCCTCGCCGCCGACGGTGATACGCTGCACTTCCGCCAATCCGCACTGGATGATGCAGAATTCGCCGGCCGCGTCGCCGGCGTGCCATAGATACTCGCCGGCGACGAGGCGGCGGAGGTGCGCACCCGCGGCGATGCGCGACAGCGCGTTGTCATCGAGCGCGGAAAAAAGTTGCGTACGGGCGATGCGCGCGCTCAGATTCGAAGCGGTGGACAGCACGGTTCGGGGCGGTTTGAAAGATGCGGGGCGCGCGGCTCCTGTCTGATGCATTGCGCCATGTCAAAAACAAAATCGTGGATTCGCCGGCGGCCGGCGAATATGCGTCCCAGAGTATCGCGCCGGCGGCGCATTGCAAAATGATTCTTTTGACATCTGTCAATGCCGGCGCGAATTCGACATGATAATTTAACGCGGTATTGGTTTAGGTACGAACATGAACAACATCGGATCGATGGCCGGATCGTCCGCGGCTCAGCGGCAACACCTGACCAGCGCTGCTTCAGAACCGACGGTGGAGCGAATCCGCGACGCGCTGCGCGACGTGATCGACGCCTACCGCGGCGCCAACATCATCGATCTGGGGCTCGTCCATCGGATCGAAATCGCCGATCGGATCGTCACGATCACAATGACGATGACGGCACCCGACTGCCCGGCACAAGGCCATATCCTGAGCGGCGTGCGTGAGCGGCTGATGATGATCCCGGGCGTCGGCGGTGTGGACATCAAACTGGTGCGGGAGCAACGCCGGCCATCGCAGAAGAATCCTGCGCAGCCGGCGCCGGCTGCGGCATCACGGAACGCGCATCGTGACTGACCGGCTGGCTGTGTACCAGCGATGCGTTGTGTACCCCTTTTTACGGAAAGACTCATTACATGAACAGTGTACTGCGAGCTGAAGTGGCGGGGCAGGATGGCGAGCCGGCAGCGGCGACTTATCCAGACTTCTTCGACGCCGCGCCGGTGATCATGATGCATGATGCGCTGGCTGAATTCCTGGGTGCCGTGCGGGCCGGGTTGATGGTGTACCGCTACGCGGACGCGGTGGCGCTTGCCGGACACTCCTGTCCCACCGTGGCGAGCGCGTTTCTGATGACGCGCACGGCATTGAACGCACTTTATCCGGAAGAGGTGCCGGTGCGCGGCGCGGTTCGTGTCGAGTTCCGGGACGATCACACCGCAGGCGTTACCGGGGTGATCGCCAATGTGGTGCGCCTGATCACCGGCGCCACGCAGGAGGACGGCTTCAAGGGCATTGGCGGGCGTTTCGATCGCCGCCACCTGCTGGCATTCGGCGTGGAGATGCGCTCACAGATGCGCTTCACGCGCACTGACAGCGGCGTCCGGGTCGGCGTATCGGCGCAACTGGACAAGGTGCCGATGGATCCGCGCGTGAGCAAATTGCTGCCGCGCTGCCTGGCGGCGGACGCCGGCGCAGACGAGGCCGCGGAATTCCATCGCCTGTGGCAGGGCAGGGTACGCAGCCTGCTGCTGGATCACAAGGACGATCCGGAAGTGTTCAGGATCGAACCCGCCTGACAACATACTGCAGGCATCCGGCAATCACGTTTCGCGCCGGGAATGGCAGTTTCGTGACAAAGCCGCCGTCAGCGCTCCGCAAAGGCCCGTTCGATCACATAATGGCCGGCATGACCTTTCTGCGGCGAGCCGATGAAACCGCGGGCATCCAGCATCGCGCGCAGATCGGCCAGCATCGCCGGGCTGCCGCACAGCATCACGCGGTCGGTTTCGGGATTCAGTTGCGGCAGACCGGTTATTTGCGCCAGCGCACCGTTGTCGATCAGCTGCGTAATGCGTCCGCGCGTGCGGAACGGCTCGCGCGTGACGGTCGGCACGTAAATCAGGCGGGCACGGACGTCCTCGCCGAAGAATTCGTTCTGCGGCAGTTCATTCTCGATGAAATCGGAGTACGCCAGGTCGCGCACGCGGCGCACGCCATGAACCAGCACCACGTGCTCGAACCGCTCGTAGACGAGCGGATCCTTGATGATGCTGAGAAAGGGCGCCAGCCCCGTGCCGGTTGCGAACAGATACAGATTTCGGCCCGGCAGCAGGTCGTCGACCACCAGCGTGCCCACCGATTTGCGGCTTACCAGCACGGTGTCGCCGGCTTCCAGATGCTGCAGTCTGGAAGTCAGTTCACCGTCCTGCACCTTGATGCTGAGAAATTCCAGGTATTCCTCATAATTGGCGCTGGCAATACTGTAGGCGCGGACCAGTGGCCGGCCGTCGACTTCCAGCCCCAACATCAGGAAATGTCCATTCTGGAAACGCAGCGTGGTCGATCGCGTCGTGCGAAAACTGAACAGCCTGTCGTTCCAGTGATGGACCGCGATAACCTGTTCGGTATTGTGGGCAACCATACAGATTCAGCTTTGATGAATTTCGATATTCAGAATTCGAAACAGATCCGGCCCCGCTCTCAATACACTCGTGAACGCCGGACAAGTGCACCAAATGATATGCGGGCCGGCAGGCGATTTATCAAGTGAGACAACGACCATCCGCACAGGATTTTACGTGGCACTCATGCCGCCAGCCTTGATCAATATCAAGGCGGACCGCATGCGATGTTCCTAATCTGGAATACGGATTCACACGTCAATAACCCGGATCCTGTTGATGACATTCGATGACCGGCCTATCCCGCACGCCGGCGAAAGATTCCGGACGGCGGAAGGCATCCCGGCGGTAAAACACGGCCTGCGGCCCAACCGGAATACGCAAGCGCCGAATGCCGGCGCCAAGCCTTCCTGGTTGCGAATTCGCGCGCCCGGAGGCGAACGCTACCAGGCAGTGCGCGATATCGTGCGCGATCACGGTCTGCACACCGTGTGTGAGGAATCGTTGTGTCCCAACATCGCCGAGTGCTGGGGTCGCGGTACGGCAACGCTTATGCTGATGGGGTCGGTGTGCACACGGGCATGCAAGTTCTGCGCGGTGGACACCGGCAATCCGCATGGCCGGCTGGATCCGGAAGAGCCGGCGCACGTCGCCGAAGCCGTGGCGCTGATGAATCTCAAATACGTGGTGCTCACATCGGTGGATCGCGACGATCTGCCGGACGGCGGCGCCGCCCACTATGCGGCTTGTATAACGGCGATTCATCGGCGCTGCCCGCAGACCGCGGTGGAAGCGCTGACGCCCGATTTCGGCGGCGATCTGCAGGC